>DAHUZQ010000066.1 GCA_027306495.1 Actinomycetota bacterium
AAGCGCTGGCGATAGCTGTCGTCGTCACGTCGAGCGATCTGCCCGTCGATCCAGCCGAAGCACAGCGCCTCGTCAAGCGCTTGCGCGTAGGTTAGGGCTGTCGTCTGACCGCCCTGCTTGTGCAGCACCAGCCAGACCCCGGGGTGGTCGGCATGGTGGCTGTCGAGCCAGGCGTGCCATGCCTCGGCGTCCTGGACGAGCAGCTCCGCGAGATCGGCCACGGCACGGCGCTACGGTGTGGCCGCGGGACGGGGGCTCAGGCAAAACGGCTGGCCGTCGGGATCGAGCAGCACCCGCCAGCGCCCAGCTCCGGGTTGGAAGTCAGGTTGGCTGGCTCCGATCGCGCACAGGCTCTCGGCCGCCTCGTCGAGGTCGTCCACCTGCAGGTCGAGGTGGAAGCGTTTGGCGCAAGCCTCGTCAGGCCACTGCGCGGGCCGCAATCCCTCGACCTTGCCGAAGCCGATCTTGATGCCGTTGCCTTCGACCATCCCGTAACTGTCGTCGCTGTAGGTGACCTCCCAGCCGAGCGCGGCCGCGTAGAACCGCGCCAGCCTCGCTGGGTCCGCGCTGTCGATGTTCAGCATCGACAGCGCGGCCGTCGACTCACCATGCCTCGGCCTAGACTGTGTGTGACTCATACATATAATCTAGAGCCGTGGCGCGAACGCGGTCAAGCCGCCAACACGCAGGCAACGCCCTGGGCGCGTTGAGCCTGGTGATCGCCGATCAGATGAACGCGGCCGTCGAAGCGGTCGCAGCGCTCGGCCCGTCTGCCCCCTCCGCACTGGCCGCGTTGCACGAGTTCCTCGACGGCGGATCGGTCACCCAGTTGAGTTCCGTTCTGGGCCTGACCCACTCGGGCACAGTCCGCCTCGTCGATCGCCTCGGAGCCGAAGGCCTCGTGGAACGGGTCGGGGCGCAGGACGGACGGACCGTATCCGTCGTGTTGACCCGAAGTGGCCATCGCATGGCCCTACGGATACGTCAAGCGCGCGAGAAGACACTGACCAGCGCGCTGTCCGCACTGACGTCGGACGAGGTCAACAACCTTGCGGCAGCCCTGGACACGATGCTGACCACAGTCACTTTCGCCAGAGCCGAAGAACGCTCCGCCCGCGGTCACGACCGTGCGCAACCGTGGCTATGTCGCCTCTGCGACTTCGCAGCGTGCGGCCGAAGCGAAGGCAACTGCCCAGTCAACAACGCGGTTACGGCCAGCAACCAGAGCTAGCGTGACGCCAGGCGTACTCACGACGCCTGAGCAGCCCGGCGCGCATCGGGACGGCCAGCTCCGAAATGGTGGCGCCCGCCTCGTAGCGGGCAGCCAGCTCAGCACACAGCACGGGGGTGATCGAGGTTTGGCGCTTCTCAAGTGCGGCCATGTTCTGCCCCGAAGGTCGGTAATCCGCCTTCCTGAGCCCTTCTCGCGCCACCACAGAGACCCCTCTTGTGGCCTCTGATCAGGGATTTCGCGGCGGGGGTGAGGTCTGGCGACTGCCCCGTTGGGTGCGCTCACACCATGGGAACGGGTCTCGGTGTCGAAGCGCGGTCACCGTTGCCCCGCGCCGACGGCCTGAGCCGCATCGACCAAGCCCATCTCCGCCGCCCCGTCACCGGAGATGGGACGGCTGCGGCCTCAGACGTTCAGGCCCACGGCCTCGAGAATGAGCGCCCGCAAAGCGGCCTCGGGTACCTTCTCACCTTCACGGAAATCGATGGCGCGGACGCTTTTGCTGTCCAGGCGCGCGTTGAAGAGCTTCTTCGGATCCTTGATCTGGGCACCCTTCGGGAACGTCAACCGAACGGCGTTCTTGAGCATTTCACCGATGCAGACGACGCCGCCGAGAGACCACACAGGCACTCCCTCTGGCCTGGAGGGCTTCTTCCACTTCACTTCCTCGGCTACGGCTGGGCCAGCGCCCAGGACTATCCCACGCAGCCGTGACAGCGTCTCGCCTCGCCAGTCAGCTGATTGCCTGATGATGGCATCTATTTCTTCGGTGAACCCGCTCGGCCCCTTGCCGGTACTGCTCGTAACGGGCTTAGGCGCGCTCTTGGCTGCGCTCATCGAGAAAGCCCTCCTCCTCGTGCTCGCGGCCCCTCGAGCGAATGACCCTTGTCTTCATCGTGGAGCGGCTGTCCGACCAGCCGATCAGCGCAGTTCCTGGATGCGGACCAGGTTGCCCGCGGGGTCGCGGAATGCGCAGTCGCGGTCCCCCCAGAACTGCTCCATCGGCTCTTGGACAACCTCGGCGCCGCTGGCCTGCACCCGCTCGAAGGTGCCGTTGAGGTCTTTAGTGGCCAGCATGACCCAGCCGAAGGTGCCCTTCGCCATCATCTCGGCGATGGTGCGGCGTTCATCGTCGGTGATGCCAGGGTCGGCTGCCGGCGGCGCCAGGAGGATGGATGTGCCCGGCTGGCCCGGCGGCCCGACAGTGATCCAGCGCATCTGGCCGGAACCGACGTCCTTGCGGACCTCGAAACCGAGGACGTCACGGTAAAAGGCCAGTGAGGCCTCGGGGTCGGTATGAGGCAGGGGCGTCGTGTGGATGCTCAAGTCCATGGTGGTCATGGTAAGAGCGGCGCAGCGGCGGGTGCTTCTCGATTCCTGACCGGTCTTGACACCTGTTTCGCAATGCACGGCGGGACCCCTGGCCGGACGCGCCGAGCCTGGCGCCGGTAGGCCCCCGGCGGCATGCCGACCAGTTCGGTGAAGCGGGTGCTGAAGGTGCCAAGCGACGAGCAGCCAACAGCGAAGCACACCTCGGTGACGCTCTGGCCGTCACGGCGCAGCAGCACCATCGCACGCTCGATGCGCCGGGTCATCAGGTAGCTGTAAGGCGACTCGCCATAGGCAAGCTTGAACTCGCGGGACAGGTGCCCGGCCGACATGTGCGCGCCGCGGGCGAGCGCCTCGACATCGAGCGGCTGCGCGTAGTCCCGGTCGATCCGGTCGCGGACGCGCCGCAGCAATGCCAAGTTGCCCAGGTACTGTGCGGCGGCGGATGGCCGGGGTTTTGCCACGGCGGGCCGATTTCGAGAGGCGTGGGCACTCGGCCTGACCGGGATGACCTCATCGAGTTCGGCGCGGAAGTGCTCGCAGCGCAGCACATGGCCGTCCGGGCAGGCGAGGGCGTGGGTGAGGCCCCGCTCGATCGCCCGCAGGGCCACGATCCGGGCACGCACTTCCGCCTGCTTGGCCCGGAGCAGGTCCTTCGAGACCGGCCCGCCTTCCGTCGCGAGGAGTTCGGCGATCTCCTCGAGCCGGAACCCGGCTCTTTGGCAGAGCGCTATGACCGCCAGTCGGTCGATGGTGTCTGCCTCGTACAGCCGGCGCAACCCGGCCCGCTCAACGCTCGCGATCAGACCGTGGCGCTCGTAGTAGTGCAACGCCGAAGCGGCGAGCCCCGTGCGGGAACGCACCTCACTGATGTCGAGAAGATCGCGCGCCATACGACCTCAACCATAGTTGAGGTCATCCGCGATCGCGATGGCGGCGGCCGGGGCCGCCGCGACCAGGCGATGCCGGCATGGCCGCTGTCGGAGGACGTGACAAGGAGGGGACCACCCACTGAGCGCAGCGGGGCCGGGGTGACCACCCCGGCCCCGCTGCGCCGCTTCTCACACCCCCATAGGCGCCAGTTCCGCGCTTTCGCTCACGGTGACCTGCGTGGCTGAGGCTGCCGCGGGCACCTCCACACCGGCAGGCCGCGCATCTGGCCCGGGCAGCCCGCCTGCCCGGCGGAGCACCAGTGCCGCGTAACCGAGAATGGCCGCACCGCAGGCGACCAGCGCACCGGGACCGCCGAGCAGGTGGAGCAATGCTGGCGCGATCAGCGAGCCGGCCACTATCCCGCCCAGTGAGACCGGCATCGCGAGCCCGAACACCCGGCCGAGGAGCGCCGGGTCCACCGACCGCTGCAGGCCCGTGCCCATGATCACCTGGAGGAGGACCGCTCCGGCGCCGGTCACCGATGCCAGCGCGATCGCCAGCAGCGGCAGGTGGACGACGGCCAGCAGCAGCAACGGCAGGCCGGCCGCGGCGAGCGCGGCGGCGAGGACGTAACGGGGCCGGCGGACACTCAGCGCGCGGCCGGTCAGCCCCGTCCCCGCCAGCCCGCCGACGCCGACCGCGGCGAACAGGTATCCGTAGCCCTGCGCGCCCATCCCCGCCTGCCGTGCCACCACCAGCAACAGCACGGTCAGGCTGCCGCACACCAGGCTGCCCACGATGTCACCGCCGACCAGCCACAGCGCCGATGGCATGCCCCGCAGCACCGCCGCCCCCGACCGGATACCCGCCAGCACGCTGGTGGGGCGCGCGCCGGAGCGCGGAGCGGCAAAGGCGTCACCGCGGATGGCCAGCACAGCCAGCGCCGAGACCGCGAAGGTCGCCGCGTTCAAGACGAATGCGAGCGGGGCGGAGCCGGCCAGCAGCAGCACCCCACCCAGCGCCGGCCCGGCAATCAGCGCGACGGCTGTCACAGCCGCCTGGGCGGCGTTCGCCCCGGGCAGATCTGGCTCACCGACCAGGCGTGGGGTGACCGCGGCCACCGCTGGCAGTTGCGGCGTGGCGGCCAGCGTCGCCAGCGCCGCGATCACCGGCGCCAGCACGATGGGCAGGTGCGCGGCGGCGACGACGGCGAGCAGCAGCATCAGCACCAACCGGGTGATGTCGGAGATCACCATGACCGCGCGCCGGCTGAACCGGTCGGCGATCACGCCGCCGACCGGGCCGAGCAGCACGATCGGAACGACCCTGGCCGCCGTCGTCACCCCGGCCCACAGTACGGAACCGGTCCGCTGGTAAACCAGGCTCACCAGCGTCAGGTTGTACAGCCAGTCGCCGACCTGCGACACCGCCAGCGCCGACAGCAGCCAGCGGAATGCCGGGTAGCGCAGCGCCGAGCGGATCGTGCCGGCCGCCGGGTTCGTCATGCTCATCTGGTCCACTTCCCTCCGGGGAACGTCGTCACGTTCCACCGTCGGGGTAAGGAGCCGGGCCGCACATCGGACGCCCGCCCTATCCGCGGCGCGTCAGTGCCTCAGATTCGCGGCCCGCGGGCGTCATGGCACCACGCCACCGGGCCGAGGGTGCCTTAGCTGTCGGGGACATACCCGGTAGCCCCGAGTCGCATGGCCAGCGCCGCCGCTTCCACCCGCCCGCTCACCCCGAGCTTGGTGAGGATGGCGGAAACGTGCACGCTCACGGTCTTCGGGCTGATGAACAGCGACCGCCCGATCTCGCCGTTGGAGCGGCCCTCCGCCAGGAGCGTGAGAACCTCTCGCTCGCGCGCGGTGAGGCCGAACCGTGCCAGCGGGTCCCCCTGCTTGCCGCCGTGGCCGTCTTCCGCGCCCCCCGCCGCGCCATCTTGCGCCGTGTCCTTCCCGCCCAGCGAGATCCGGGCGCGGCGGGCGAGCGCGGCGGCACCCGCCATGAGCGGGTTCGCCCCCATCGCCGCGGCGATCTCGTGCGACTCCCGGACGGCGGCCGCAGCGGCCACCCGTTCGCCCCGGACCGACTCGATCTCGGCCAGCCTGAGCAGTGCGTAGGCCAGCGGGTGCGGCTGGCCCAGTTCCCGCCACGCCGCCACCGCTTGTGACCACGGCAGGGCGTCGTCGCGGCCCTGCGCCCGCGCCCGCTCGGCGGCCATCAGCGCCTGGTAGCCGAGGGCGGGCGGGAACGGAGCCGCGAGGCCGGCCGCAATCGCGGCGAGTTCGTCCGACCGCCGGAGCGAGGAGGCGGGCACCTCCTCACGCCGGTCCCTCGCGCCGACCGCCTCATCTGCCTCGATCCGCATGCCCAGCCACAGCAGTGGCCAGGAGTAGCGGCCGGACAGCGGCCATGTCCCCGCCTCCAGCCCGGCGGCGACCTCCGCCCGGGCGCCCGCCAGGTCCCCCCTCACGTGCGCGGCGAGGGCGGCCGCCAGGGCGGTGCTCTGCACCAGCTGCGCGCCGCGCGACCCGCCGAGTTCCGCCCGCAGCCCCTCGATGGACGCGCCCGCGTCCCCGGGGCGCCCCGTCAGCACCGCCAGCTCCGTCCGCACCTCGTGCAAGAAGACCGCGGGGTACCCCTCGGGCGAGAGCGTGAGTGCCCCGGTGACGATCCGCTCCGCATCGGCGAGGTGACCCAGGCACATCAGTGACTCGCCCATGTTCCCTGCGAGCATCGCGCCCAGCGTGCGGGCCATGCCCACACGCTCTGCGAGCGCGGCTCCCTCCTGCGCCACCTCCACCGCCTCGCAATGACGCCCGAGGGCCTGGAGCGCGTCGCACAGGTTGATGTAACCGCGAAGCGAGATGATGCCGGCGCCGCGTCGCAGGGCCAGTTCCAGGCCGCCGCGCAGTTCTCGCACTCCCCGGTCACCGTGGCCCAGGTAGGTCTGTGCCAGGCCGAGCGTGATCGCCGCGTCGGCTTCCTGCAGAAACGCTCCGGCCGCGCGGGCTGCCGTTACCGCCTGCTCCGCCAGAACGGTCGCCCCGTCCATGTCGCTCAGCCGGATCATGGAGGCCGCCAGTGTGTCCAGCACCACGGCGTGTGCCCGGGTCACCTCACCGGCGGGCAGCAGCGCGAGCGCTTCCCGGAGCGAGGCGATCGCGTCCGCCTCCCGTCCGGTGTCACGCAGCGGCCAGGCGCGGCCTTCCAGCAGCAGCGCCCGGCGCACCGGGTCCGCCCCCGCGGACAGGCCGCCCAGTGCCTGATCGAACAGTGACAGCGCCCGCTCGTACTCACCCGCCAGGTACGCCGCGTCCGCCGCGCGGCGGGTCACCTCCACCCGGTCGAGACCGGTGCGCGCCTGCGCGTCCGGAATCCGCGCCCAGATTTCCAGTGCCCGCTCGAGGTGGCGCTGGGCCTCGGCCGGCGCGTAGCTCGCGGTCGCCTCGCTGGCCGCATCGAGCAGCGCGGACAGGGCACGCGGCAGGTCCAGGGCCGCATACCAGTGATGGGCCAGCGCGGCAGTGGCGGCCGCCGCGTCCTCGTCCGCCAGCGCCGGATCTCCCGCCAGCGCCGCCCCGTATCGGCCATGCAGGCTGACCCGCTCGCCCGGGAGCATGTCGTCGTAGACGGCGTCCCGTGTGAGGGCGTGCCGGAACTCGTAGCCGTGCCCGGTGTGATCCACCACGAGCAACTGGTTCTCCACCGCCTCGCGCAGCGCCGCGTAGAGTTCGCCACTCTCGGTTCCAGCCACCTGGGCGAGCAGCCGCTCCGGCACCCGGCGGCCGGCCACCGACACGGTCCGCAGCAGTTGCTGCGCGTCCTCACTGAGCGCGTCCACCCGGCTGAGCAGCACGTCCCGCAGCGACGGCGGCAGGTCGGCCGGGTCGCCACCTCGGCGGACCATCCCGGCCAGCTCCTCCACCAGGTAGGCGTTGCCCCCCGATCGGCCGAACACCAGATCCAGCACCCGGCCCGCCGGCTCATCCTCCAGGATGTCGGTCAGCAGGGCGGCGACCACGGCCCGGTCGAACCGCGCGAGCTCAACCCGTTCCACCGCTCGCGCCCGCTCCCAGCTTGTGAGCAGGGGCCGCAGCGGATGGCGCCGGTGCACCTCGTCGGAGCGGTAGGTGCCGACCAGCAGCACCGGCACCGCCCGCAGCGACCGGACCAGGAAGGCCAGCAGTTCCAGGGTCGACTGATCGGCCCAGTGCAGGTCTTCCAGCAGGAGCATGACCGGACGGGCCACAGCCAGGCGGGCGAGCAGGCCGAGCACTAGTTCCAGCAGTTGGGCGGGCCGGAGTGGATCGCCCACCGGGTCGGCAGCCAACTCCGGCGCCAGTTCGGGCAGCAGCCGGGCGAGCCCCCGCCTGGCCGGGCCCACCGCCTCCGCCAGATCGGCCGCCGGCAACGCCAGAGACAGCGCGCGCAGCGCGTCCACCAGCGGGGCGAGCGGCAGCCCGGCCGCGCCGAGTTCCACGCACTGGCCGGTGAGCAGCAGGAAACCAGCGTCCGCCGCCCACCGCCCGAGTTCGGCGGCCAGCCGTGTCTTACCCACTCCGGCTTCGCCACCGACCAGCGCGAAGGTCGGCTGTCCCAGGCGGGCCCGTTCCATCGCAACGGCCAGCGACGCCATTTCCCCGGCCCGGCCAACGAATCGCGGGCTCACCGCGCTCGCGCTCATGCCCCAAACGCTGCCACAGTTCCCGCCCCCGCGCACGGCGCGGGCCCGGCCAGCGGGCGGGGTCCGGCACGGGCCCGGTCTGCCGCACGGGTGGCCCGCGGGCGGCAGCCCCTCCTCATCAAGGCAGCTATCGGTGCGCGGGAAGGACACCTGACACTGGGCGTGGTGTGCGCCATGGGCAGCGTCACCGCAACCGATCCACGCGAGAAGTCCCTGCAATATTGGGAACGGCGAGAAGGGCGCGGCCGTAGCCCGCCTGCGGCCCGCGCACGATGAGAGGCAGCATGACGATTCCTGGCACCGCCGGCACCGGAACAAGCGGCCGAACGCGCGACGCTGATCACCGGCTTCCGCGCACGGTCCAGCCGACACGCTACGAACTCCAGATCTTCATCGATCCGGGCGCACCGCGATTCGCAGGCAGCGAGCGCGTCGAACTGCTCGTCAGCGAGTCTGTCCGCGAGATCGTCTGCAACTGTGCCGAATTGACAATCACCGGCGCCACAGTGCGGTCTGCCCAGCCCGGCACGTCCGGGCCAACCGCCGGGCACAGTACCCCGGTCGCCTGCGCGGTCCGCCTCGATCCCCGCCTGGAACGGGTGACCTTCAGCCCGCCAGCGCCGCTGCCCCCGGGACGCTACGTGCTGGAGGTCGATTACACGGGTGTGCTCGGCGACAAGCTCCGGGGACTGTACCGAAGCCGCTTCGCCGACGACGACGGCGCCGAGCGGATCATCGCGACGACACAGTTCGAATCGACCGACGCCCGCAGGGCGTTCCCGTGCTGGGACGAGCCAGACTTCAAGGCATCGTTTGCGATCAGCCTCGACGTGCCAGCCGGGCTGACGGCCGTCTCCAACGGCCCCGAGATCGCCTCCACCCCACTGCCCGGCGGCTACCGCCGCGTCAGGTTCCGGCAGACACCGCCCATATCGAGCTACATCGTGGCCTTCGTCGTGGGCCCGCTCGAAGCGACCGAGGCCGTTGACGCCGACGGCGTCTGGCTGCGCGTCCTGCACGTGCCGGGCAAGGGCCACCTCGCGCACTTCGCCCTGAAGGTGGGCGCATACGCGCTGCGCTTCTTCCACGAATGGTTCGACATTCCCTACCCGGAGACCAAGCTCGATCTCGTGGCCATCCCGGATCGCCTCGGGGCGATGGAAAACCTCGGCGCGGCGATCTTCGTGGACTCGGCGCTGCTCGTGGATGAGGCGAGCGCGTCCGAGACAGACCTCGCACGCATCGCCGGGGTCATATGCCACGAGATCGCCCATATGTGGTTCGGTGATCTGGTCACGATGAAGTGGTGGAACGGCATCTGGCTGAATGAGGCGTTCGCTTCCTTCATGCACCTGACCTGCGTCAGCCACTTCGAGCCGCGCTGGGAAAGCTGGGCCGATCACGCCCGTCAGCGTGACGAAGCCATGCTCATCGACGCGCTGCACTCCACGAGGCCGATCGAGTTCCCGGTTTCGGCGCCCGATGAGGCGGAGGCGATGTTCGACGTGCTCACCTACGCCAAGGGCGCCAGCGTGCTGCGCATGATCGAGCAGCACATCGGCCCTGAGCGCTTCCGCGAGGGGGTGCGCCGTTATCTGCGTGCACACCTGTATGGCAATACCGAGACAGCCGATCTGTGGAAAGCGATCGGCGAAGTCGTGAGCGATCCCACGGTCCTGCCGATGATGGACTCGTGGGTCTACCGGGGCGGAATGCCGCTTGTCACGGTGAATCGCGAGCAGGACGGCGTCACTGTTTCGCAGCAGCGCTTCATGCTGCACGAGGCGGATGTACCGCAGACCGAATCCCTGGGCGGTCATGAGAGCCACTCCGATGCCGGCTGGCTCATCCCCATCGGTCTTAAGTACCGGATCGCCGGGAATGGCGGGGAATCTGGTTCGGCCCGGCTGGTCCTCGGCCCGGAGCCGGTCCGGCTCGCCCTGCCAGCCGCGGACAGCGGCACGTCACCGGTCATCGCCAATGCCGGGGGCCACGGCTACTATCGCACCCGCTACGACCGAGAATCCTTCGCAAAGCTGCTGGCCGACCTTTCTCCGCTCGACGGCATTGAGCAGCTGACGCTGGTTTCGGACACCTGGGCATGCGTCCTGGCCGGTATCGGAGAGCTCGACGACTTCCTGTCCCTTGCCGCCAGGCTCGATGAGGACTGCGAACCTGGCGTGTGGGCCGTCGTCCACGACGCCATCATGGTGCTCGACCGCGCCGTGTCCGACTCGGACCGGCCCGCGCTGCGAGGCTGGTGCAGTGCGCTGATGTCCCCCGTCCTGGAACGCCTCGGCCGGTGCCCATCCCCCGCAGAGAGCCCGCGCCGGGCCGCGGCCCGGTCGGCTCTCGTCCGCGACCTGGGAGTGGTCGCCCAGGATGCCGCCGTTGTCCAGCGGGCTCGAGCCAGCTTCGATCAGTGGGTGCCCGGCACTGACACCGCGGACCCGGGGACCCGGGGGGCCGTCCTCGCCGTCGTAGCGAGCGCGGGCGGCAGGGCCGAGTTCGAGGTTTTCCGCGCCCGGTACGAGCGTCCCGCCAGCCCCCAGGAGCGCCGCCACTACCGTGACGCGCTCACCGAGTTCCGCGAGCCCGAACTCGTTTCGGAGGTCCTCTCGATGTGCCTGGCCGGGATCCGGGGCGAGGATGTGGCCGACGTGCTCCGCCGGATGCTCGCGACACGTCACGGCGGTGCGGCCGCCTGGCGCTTCCTCCGGGACAACTGGGCCACCCTGGTCCAGGCGCAGCCGGAAAAATCAGCCTGGCGGATCATGACCGGGGTGTCCTGGCTGCTCCAGGTCGACGACGACGGGACCACGCCCGATGCTGACAACGCCCGGTCGTTCATCGCGCTGCATCCCCTGGGCGGCCTGCATCAGCTGGTCGAGCAGAGCCTTGAGCTCCTCGGCGTGCGGCTAGCCTTCGTCCGCCGGGAGCGTCCCCGGATCGGGCACGCGCTCAGCGCATCGTGAGCCCGCGGAGCGCCCCGGGCCCCGGCCCGGGGCGCTCCGCTCATCTCGATCCGGATCGGGTCACGGCGTCGGGGCGCTCCAGGCGAAGGTGCCCCAGTTGCTCTCCGTATCCCGCGGGGTCGGCGGTATGTACTCCGTCATCATGTAGATGCGCCCACCCCAGACAGCGCCGCCCGAGTAGTCACCCCACCGGCAGCCGACCGCCGGCGTGGCGAACGGCGGATAGCAGGTGAAGTCATCCTCTGGAGCGGCACCCGCCGCTGCCATATGGATCGGCCCGCTCGGCTGGCCGCCCGTCACCGCGACATAGCCGGCACTCGGGTAGTCCGAGGTACCGCTCATCGAGAAGACCAGGTAACCGTTGCCCGAGCCGTCGACGACCATGTCCGGGTACAGCAGGCTGTCGCTGGCCGCCACATAGCCCTGGTTGACGACCGAGGCGGTCACCTGAGGGTTGGCGGCGGTCGGCGCCGTCGCGGCCAGGTCGAACCAGGCGACGCCTGCATGACCGCTATCGGAGGACGTGACCGTGGCCGTATCGAGTTCGGTGTACAGCTGCCCGGCGCTGTATGTCGTCTCCTGCACAGCGTTGAAGTCGGTCTCCAGCTGAGGTGCCGAGCGGTGCCAGCCGTATGTGCTCCCGAGCGGCAGCGGCCCGTTCTTCTGTATGGCATTGGGCGGGAAGGCGTAGGGCTCGGTCGTGAGCTCGGTTGCCGTCAGCTTCGGGAATGTCCCGGCGCTGAGCTGAGAGGTGTCATTCAGGGCGTACACCATCAGGTGGTTGTCGCTGAAGAGGTTGGAGTTCGACTCGACGAAGTACTCAGTGCCGGGCGCGTAGGTTCCGCCAGGCGGGGTCGAGGACGGCGACAGGTGGTAAGGGCCGTTGCTCTGCGCCGGCGTGCTCCCCACCGCGTCAGCGCTGTAGCCATAGGGATCAGCGGTGATCTGGTACCTGGCGATGGACGGGGCACTCGCCCCGGCCGCGGTGGCAGAGGACTCGAGTTGCTGCTTGGACACGGCGTACAGCACCGTGCCGTTGTAGAACGGCGTGCCCGCGGGGTTGGAAATGTTCGAGAACTCGTTGGTGGTGATGTAGAAGCCGTTGGCGTCGGCGCCGATCATGTCGTAGTCGCCGAAGCACGGGCAGTCCCCGAGGGGGTTGTTCGCGTCCGTCGTGTCGAAGCCGAACACGGTGTAATTGCCGAGGGGGTCAGACGTCTGAGACACGGCGATGTACTGGTCGCTCGGCGCCGGGCTCCCCACTGTGAACATCGTGAAGAACCACCGATGCGTTGGCGCGTCGTAGTAGCAACGCGGGTCGGAAAGGAACGCCGAGGCGGGCAGGCCGAACATTGCCCAGGCAGGCGTTACCGGCCAGACCACACTGCCGCTGGTCGTGTATGCGGACGCGGCGTCGTTGACGAAATCGAAGGTGATCGGGTTCCCGTTCGCGCCGGGGCCTGTGCAGGTCCCCTGATCGGGTGGCGCGACGTCTGAGAACGGCGTGATGCCCGCAGGCGGGATGTTGACCGCCGCGGACTGGGGGCTCGTCACGCCCGGGAAGCCCGTCTCACCGGCGACGTTGCCCCGGACGACGGAGGTGTTGCCTGCCGTGATCGGCGTGCCCCGGTTGCCGGCCGGGTGGGGGCGGCCGATCCTCTTTTCCGGTGTCCCGGTCGGCGATGTGGAACTGGCTGACGGAGTCTCGCCGGCGATGGCCGAGAAGTTCACCGTCGCCGTCGAGGTGAAGGCCTCCGTCGACGTCGTGTACTGGATCTGTGCTGAGGTCCCGGTCGCAGCGGTGGCCGCGGTCGCCGCCGGGCCCACGGCCAGGCCGACGAGTGCGGTGCTGGCCAGCGAAACCACGGCCACAAGGGCGCCCGGTCTCCTGGCATGTCGGATGCTGTGCATGCCTTCCCTTTCTGGATTCGTCAAGGGCGGCCCCCGCACCAACCTCGAGGTTGAACCGACGGGATGGGACGCTACGCCTGTTGGGAGCCTTTGCCAAGGGCAGCGGTTTCGGCCAATCTCAGCCTCTTGCGTGCCACCCCGGCGCCAGCATTAGAGCGCCGCTATGATGTGACGGCCTTCCGCCCATGCCGATCCCTGGAACCGCGGAGTAGACGTCTCAATGAACGTCCGCAAAGGTTCCTATGTCGACGGTGCGCGGCGTCCATCGTCAGGTGATGCGATGTTCACCGTCGTAAATCCTTACACCGAGGACCCATTCGGCGAAGCAACCATCGCAACGGATGTCGATGCAGCCGTTACTTCCGCCCACCGCACGAGGGCGGGCGAATGGCGCCGGCAACGCTCGATGACCGCGGCGCCCGGACCCGCCGATACCGGCGCTGGAAGCCATGGCCAAGCTCGGCACACCGAAGACCTGGGCAGGCACGAAGCCGCGTGGCGGCGCTTGGCGCGCCGGCACGCGGCGAAGGGTGAACCGGCTGTTGCCAGTCAGCCCGAGACGGACCGGAGGTCGGCGAGCGTCCGTACCCCGCGCACCGGCGAGAACAGGATCCACAGCGGCGCGGCCGGCATGACCAGCGCGCACACCAGCAAGGTCGGATGGAGGCCGAACCCGCCCCCGAGGAAGCCGGCCGCCGCCGCCGACACCGGGGTGAGGGCGCTGAGCAGGAACTTGAAACTGGCGTTCACCCGGGCCTGCAGTGATCGCGGAGTGAGGACCTGCCGCAGCGTCATGGACACGACGTTCACGGCGACGATGCCGAATCCGGCCAGTCCCCACAGGCAGGCGAACTCTGCGGTGGCGACGCCGGCCGGCCCCGCCACGAATGGCACGCCGAGCGCACCAGCGGGCCCCGCCAGGTAACAGGCGAGCAGCAAGCGCCCGTATCCGAGCACCTTCAGGATGCGGCGCAGCGTGAGCGCCGCGAGCACACCACCCACCCCGAACCCGACGAAGACCAGCCCGATCTCACCGCCCGACATGCTCATCCGGCGTGCCGCGTAGACCATGAAGATCGTGATGAGGGCGGTTGATGCGACGTTCAGCATCGCGCCACCGCCCGCCAGTGCCCTCAGCACACGATGGCGGTAGATGAACCGCAGGCCACCACCAATCTCCGCGAACACCCCGCGCAGGCCGGCCGCGGCGGCCGGGTCCCGGACGGGGTGGACGTCGGGCGCGCGGATCCACGCCAGCGACAGGGCCGAGCACACGAAGGATGCCACGTCCGCGAGCAGCGCCAGCGGGGCGCCCAGCAACTGCACCAGCAATCCGCCGACGCCCGGCCCGGTCACCTGGGCGATGGACGCGGTGGACTGAAGCCGGCTGTTCCCGGCCAGCATGTCGTCGGCGGCGACAAGCTCGGGAAGGTAGGAGCGGTAGCCAAGCTCGAAGATCACTGTCAGGCAGCCGTATACCAGGGCCACGGCATACAGCACCAGCACGTCGAGCGAGCCGAGCCAGGCCAGCAGCGGAACCACAGCGAGCACCGCGGCGCGGCCGAGATCTGTGGCGATCATCAGCGGCCGTTTGCGGACCCGGTCCACCATCACGCCGAAAACCAGCATGGGGCCGAGGTAGGCAAGTTGCGTGGCGCTGGTCAGCAGTCCGACCTCGGCGGTGCTGGCACGCAGGTACAGCACGGCGGTCAGCGGCAGCGCCAGCCTTGTCACCTGATTGCCGACGGCCGAGACGGACTGACCGAACCAGAGCCTGCGGAAGTCCCCATGGCCACGCAGCGGCGAAGCGCCCTCCACCGGGCCCGCCGGCTTGAGCCGCCCGCCAGCGCCGGAGGACCGCTCGGCCAGGGACATGCGGCACTCCCTCCACGTTTCTCAGGGTCTCGCCGACGCGGATAAACGGTGCGGAACGGGCGCCGGCTGACGACGTCACCATCTTCATCATCGGCCACCGCGGGCCGATACTAAAGACGGGGAACCGAGCGCAGGACATTTCCTCGACGGTGAAGAAGGAGACAGCAATGCCCTGGGACACCCTTGATCCCCCCGCACCTGAGCATGCCGGCCGGTACTACCGGGCCGGTTGGTGGCGGGGCGCCACATTCCTCGACGATCTGGCGCGCTGGGCGGCCACACGGGCGGACCATCCGGCGATCATTGGATATGAGAATGGGGCGCTCGCTCGGACCGTGACCTATGCGGAACTGTCCGCATTGGTGGAGCGGTTCGCGGGGGCACTGGCCGAATTGGGAGTCGGGCACGGCGACGCGGTGGTCCAGTATCTTCCGAACCGCTGGATGCTGGCCCCGCTGTATCTCGCGTGCGCGCGACTGGGCGCGGTGGCGGCACCGGGCCAGCGGCTCATGGGCGGGCGGGAGATCCGCCACGTGCTGACCGCGAGCCGGGCCAAGGTCTGCGTGACGGTGGACCAGTTCGGTGGCGTCGACTACGCCGCGCGCCTGGCCGAGGTCGCGCCGCCAACGCTGAAGCACCGCGTCGTCATCGGCGACGCCACCCCCACGGGTGCCATCGACTTCACCGAGTTCTTCGAGCGGACCCACTGGGAGGACAGCGGGCGGGCGGCCCCCGGGCAGGCCGGAGCGGACGACCCGTTCCTGCTCGTCTATACCTCGGGCACCACGGGAGCGCCGAAGGCCGTCGTGCACAGCCAGAACACCATCTACGCGGCGGCCCGGTCGCTGTCGGAGCCGATTGGGCTGACCGGAGCCGATGTGATCTCCATTCCGCAGTCGCTGACGCATGTGGCCGGGGCGATGCACGCGGTGTTCGCACCGATCATGCTGGGCGGGACGTGCGTGATGCACGACACGAACACAGACATGGGCCTGTTGCTCGACGCCACCGCCGCGCATGGCATCACCTACATCCACGCCGCGCCCGCCTACCTGGCCGATCTGCTCGCCGAGCAGCGGGCACAGCCACGGCGGACGGCCAGCCTGCGGGTGATCAGCTCGAGTTCGGCACCGATCCCGGCGCAGATGGTGGCCGACATCCGCGAGGTGTTCGGCCTGCCGTTGCGGGCGATCTGGGGGATGACCGAGACCGGCGGCTGCACCACCACGCGCCCCGAGGACGGCGACGACTGGGCTCTGTACAGCGACGGCCGGCCGATGCCATGGATGGAGGCGCGGGTGGACGCCGGTCCCGGTGAGCAGACCGGGCGCCTGCTGGTGCGGGGCGCGTCGCTCTGCCTGGGCTACGTGCGACAGCGCGACCTCTGGCTGGCGTCGCTGGACTCGGCCGGGTGGTTCGACACCGGAGACCTGGCCAGTGAGGACGGCAGGGGCGGGATCCGGATGCGGGGGCGCCAGGCGGATCTGATCACCCGTTCGACCGGAGCGAAGATCCCCGCCGCCGAGATCGAGGATCTGCTCGCGCGCCATCCCTCGGTCGCGGAGGCGGCCATGATCGGCTATCCAGACCCCGCCATGAGCGGGTCCGAACTGGCCTGCGCGTTCATCGTGGCCAACGGTGTGCCCCCGTCGCTGGCGGACCTGAGAGCGCACCTGATGAGCGAATCGGTCGCCCCGCCCTGGTTGCCGGACCGGATGGAACTGATCGCAGCCCTGCCCAGGAACGCGCTCGGCAAGCTGATCCGGGAGGAACTGCGCCAGCGCCTGCACGAGACGGCCGACGTTGGCTGAGGACAGCCACGGCCCGCTCGACCGGGCCACCCTCACCTCGGCGTACCTGGACGGTATCGGGGCACAGCGATTGGCGGCCGGTGAACTCACCCGGCGGGTACGGCGGTCGGAGTTGCTGAACGGCCTGTACCACGGGCGGTACCTGTCCAGGCCGCTCTTCCTCGGACCAGCGGAACACCGACAGCTCGACCAGGATCTCCAGCGCGTTCATGAGGCCCTGCGCGCGCTCACCACGCGGCTGTGCGGCGATGATTTCACCGCATTCGCCTCGGCGATGGGCCTGGCAGGTTACCCGTTGGAGGCGGTGTCGCGCAGCCGCGCCGGTGGCGGGGCCGGCCCGCCGCTGACCAGCCTCGCCCGGGCCGACCTGTACACCGACCAGCGGGGATTTCGGCTGCTGGAGTTCAACACCGGCAGCGCGGTGGGCGGCATGGACAACCCCGACATCTGCCGCGCCATGCTCTCCCATCCGGCCCTGGCCAGCTTCTCCCGCAAGCACGGCCTCCGCTTCGCCGACACCGGACGGGCACTTGTCGAGACGATCATCACCGAGACGGGCCTGCCCCGGCGGCCGCAGCCGGTCGTGGCGCTGGCCAACTGGCCGGCCCACTATGAGCGGCTTGCCCCCTACATGCGCGCCCTGGCCGGCCGCTGGCAAGCGGCCGGCCTGGACACCCGGCCCTGCCACCTCGGGCAGTTGCGGCACCGGGCCGGGCGGCTGTGGCTGGGCGGATCACCGGTGGACCTGATCTACCGGATGTTCCCGGTCGCCGATCTGGCCAGGCCGGAGGCACCGATCCTGATGGAGCCGGTCCTGGCCGCGCTCGCCGCAGGCGCTGTGCGGCTGTTCACACCGCTGGAGACCGAACTGCTCGGCAGCAAGGCGGCGCTTGCGGCACTGGCCTCCAGCCAGCATGGCCAGATCCTCACCACCGCGGAACGCAGCAGCGTGCGCCGCCTGGTGCCATGGACGACCGCTGTGCTGGACGGCCCAGCAGTGCTGGAGAACGGCACTCACATCGACCTGCTCAGCTACGCGATCACACATCAGGATGACCTGGTGATCAAGCCCGTCATGGGTCATAGCGGTGAGGGAGTGCTGACCGGCTGGGCCCGGGCCACCACCCCGGACATCTGGCGGGACCGGCTGCGCTGCGCGGCCGCCGACGGCGGCCAGGTGATCCAGCGCCGGATCAGGCCGGCACCGGAACTGTTCCCCGATGACCGGGGCAGCCTGGCCCCCTGGATCGTCGTGTGGGGCGCCTTCCGGATGGCCGGCGCCGGAGCCGGTTACTACGCCCGCGCCGTCCCCCAGGCGGACAGCCAGACGATCATCAACCGTGACACCGGCGCCGCCGTCGGCGGATGCCTGGTCGGCCAGCACTGAGAGCCGCTCGCAGCGCCGGGAACCTTTCATTTGAGATGTCCCTTTCCGCAATATCAGGGGTGGCTTGCGGCCGGCCCATTGGAGCCGTTGTGCGCGGATATCGTCCAGGTGGGGCCCGCCGCGAGTCCGGGGATGATAGGGAGATGGACGGCCTTCAAGCCCATCTTCCGGCTGCCCGGGCGGCACGCTCGCACGCTGGTCGCCGACGCCCGGTAAACCAACTCGGTATCGGTAACGAAACCCCTATATCGCTGCAGGCGGTGACTCGCGGGTGCAGAGTCGATTCATGAGTGAACGTTCCGGTCCCAGCAGGCGGAAGTTCATCGGCTTGGCCGCCTCAGCCGCCATCCCCGCCGCCGTCGCGGGTTGCTGACTGCTGGGCGGGTCAGGTCCTCCCTCACCCGCCGGGTCCACCAGGCCACCGCGGCGGCGCGTCACCAACGAGAACTCCCTGCCGGGCGACCCGCACTGGCAGATCAGTCACGTGGGCGCGGCGGACGCGATGATGGGCTACGCCGGGCAGGCCAGCGTCCTGCCGGGCGAGCCGATCACCCTGTACGCCTCCACCAAGTCCCGCTCCTTCACTGTGAGCGCGTTCCGGATGGGCTGGTACCACGGTGACCAGGCGCGGCTGGTCTGGCGCTCCGGCACGGTGCCTGGACACCAGCAGGCCAAGCCGGTGCTGGTCCAACCGACCAACACCGTCGAAACGCACTGGGGCCCCTCGCTGACCATCCCCACCGACAACTGGCCGGAGGGCTCATACCTGCTCCGGATGGACTCCGAGGCCGGGCCGCAGCGGTTCGTGCCCGTCACGGTCCGGTCGGCGGTCACCACGGGCCGGATCGTGGTGAAGAACGCGGTCGAAACCTGGCAGGCGTACAACACCTGGGGCGGGTACGACCTCTACAACGGGCCCGGTGGGCCGGCGGATTACAACAACCGCTCGCTGGCGGTCAGCCTGGATCGCCCCTATGACCGCAACGGCGCGTTCATGTTCCTCTACCACGAGCGCAAGCTCATCGAGCTCGCCGAGCGGCGCGGCCTGCCCCTGGCGTATGTCACCAGCATGGACATCGATGGGGAGCCCCACCTGCTGCACGGAGCCAGCGCCCTGTTCTCGCTCGGCCACGACGAGTACTGGTCACCGCCCGAACGGGCGCACGTGACGGCCGCCCGCAACGCCGGCATGAACATCGCGTTCCTGGGGGCCAATGCCTGCTTCCGCAGGACCCGCTTCGGCCCCACCCATCTGGGGCCCCGGCGCCTGGTCATCTGCTACAAGACCAGCTACCTGCAGGACCCGATGTACGGCAAGGACAACAAGCTCGTCACCAGCGACTGGCGGGAACCCCCCTACCCTGACCCCGAATCGACACTGACCGGCACTTACTACGAGTCGAACCCGACCAGCGCCAGCTTCGTCGTGGCCTCACCGGATGCCTGGCTCTTCCGCGGGACCGGGGTCAGTAAGGGAACGCATTTCACCGGGCTGGTCGGCATCGAATACGACCGCGTGAATCCCGGGGTGCCGGTGGAAAGGCCCATCGAGGTCCTGTCCCACTCACCGCTGGTCTGCCGGGGAGTCAACAGCTACTCCGACTCCGCGTACTACACCCACCCCGGGGGCGCCGGGGTGTTCGACACCGGGACCATGCGCTGGGTGGTGTCCTTCGGCGGACTCCACCTCTTCGGCCTCGATCACCGCACCGCCACCTTCACCACGGCGGTGACCCTCAACGTGCTGCACGCCTTCGCCGACGGGCCGGCGGCGGCCCGGTACCCCGCGCACGACAACCTGGCGGCCATGCAGGAGTGGCCGGGCGATCCGATCGCGGCCCAGCACAACCTGTGGCCACCGATCATCCTGTAGCGGCACCATCACCGGGCGGCCGCGCCGGGCACCGGCAGCCCCGCTGCCCGTTCAGCGTTTGTGCTTCTTGTCGTGCTTGTTGTGCTTGCTATGCCTGCGGTGATGGCCCGCGGGTGGCTGCGGGCCGCCCGGGGGTGGGGTCGTGCATCCCATACAGGGCGGCTTCCCCCTGAACATGGCCGGGATCCATGGTGAATCGGTCGGGGGATTGGTGGGCAGCAGCAGCGGCGGACGCGGGCGCTGGCTGAAGTTGAAGTCGGCCACCAGGTTCCCGAGGATGCGCGCGTTTTCGCGGACGTCCGGGCGCGGGTCGGGGCGGCCGTCGGTCTTGGGATTGAGCCTGGCTCCCCCCAGGAAGTCGTCCTCGATGAACTTCAGGTACGCGTCGCTGCTGAGGATCTGATGATCGATGAAGCCCTTCTTTGCGTACGGGGAGATCACCAGGGCCGGCACCCGCAGTCCGTAGCCGTTCTTGTCCACCTTGGGCGGCACCACGCTGTCGTAGAAGCCACCCCAGTCATCCCAGTTGAGGAAGATCGCCGTTGACTTCCAGTCAGGGCTCTTCATGGCCGCGTTGATCACCGAGGTGACGTACGCCTGGCCACGGTGCACGCTGGCCGGCGGGTGCTCGCCGTTCGGCTGGGAGGGTGTGATCCAGCTCACTGACGGCAGGGTCCCCGCCTTCGCGGCGCGGAAGTAGGCGCTCAGGTTCTGGATGTTGCCGAGCTGATGGTCGGCCTGCACGTCTGTGAAGAGGGGAAGCGGGTTCCAGATGCCCGGCGTCTGCGCACCCTGGCGCACCGGGGCGCAGGTCATGGCCGAGTTGTTCGCGCAGTCCGGCTGGGTCCCCGCCTGGATGTAATAGGCCCAGCTCACGTGTGCACGGTGCAGCAGCCAGGTGATGTCCGTCCACGAGAGATAGATGGCATGCTTGTGGGTCCGCAATTCCCGATTGACAGCCTTGTCGAAGGTGTTGACGCCGAACGGGCCGGTGATGTTGTTCACGCAACTCATCGGCGATGGCGTGCTGCATCGCGCCGACCAGGCCGACATCTGGTACAGGTGGGCGGGCAGCGACCAGGATCTCACCGCCTCGAACATGTGGTCATCGAGCACGAAGTTGCGGGCGTAAGCCCAGTAGTTGGGGATCTCCGCGGCCGTGTGGTACCCCATGACGTCGGGGGTCTTGCCCCCCGTGCAGGCGGGGTTGTCCACCACCTGGCAGGTGGCCTTCGCGGCGTCCCGCTGCACGATGAAGCCGTTCATCTTGCCGCCGTTGATGTCGGCCACGGCGTTGACCGCACCGTGCGGGCCACCGTGGTTGATGTCAGCGGTGTCGTGGTAGGGCCGGACACAGCCACCAGCCGGATTGGGAACGCAGACCGTCGGCACCCCGCCCCGCATCGGGATGCCATCGGCGCCGGGATAGGTGCCGAAGTAGCTGTCGAACGAACGGTTCTCCTGCGTGACGATGATGATGTGCTTGATCTTGTGGATCCCCGGTGGGATCACGTCCGCAAGGCGCCCCGTGCCCCCGGAGGTGCCCAGCGCGCACCCGGACAACAAGGTGCTGAGCACGGCGCCGAGCATGAGCACCCGCTTGGCACGGAACCGGCGGGTGGCCGCCGGACGCTGGTTCACGCTGGCGGGGGCAGCCGCCGGGAACGAGCGTTCACCGCGAGAGAGCACATGGGGCACGCAGGCAAAATACCCCATCGGGTGTCAGGGAGAGGGGCCGGCTTCCCTGCACACTGCTGACCGGCACGCCCGCAGGGCCGGACCCGGCAGGTGTACGGGCCAGTTCGCCGCCCGGTAATTCCACCTGTACCGCTGGCCCCGGGGGCATTTACGGGCTCTTCACAATGGCGGGCGCAGACGGGGTCACCGCGATTCGGGTGCCTCCACGAGCGAGCGGCGAACCCCGCGTTCGGGGTCCCGGACCCCGGGAACGAACAGCAGCAGGCCACTCAGCGCCGCCAGGCAGCCACCAGCAACCAGCACTTCCCGGGTGCCGACAGAACCCGCCGCCGCCCCTGCCAGGAGCACTCCCATCGGGCTGAGCACGAACGAGGCGATCATGTCCACCGAGAACGCGCGCCCCTGCAACTCCGCCGGCACCCTTTCCTGCATCAGCGGGTACCACAGCACGTTCCCGCCCATGACCAGCGCCCAGACCAGCGCCTGCAGCACGGCGGCGGCCCAGGTGCTCGGCACCAGGCCGAGTCCCGCGACAGCGATTCCCGCCCCGGCCCACGACAGGAACATGGCACTGATCCGACGGCGAGGCGGGCCGGTCTTCCCCACAATGAGCGAGGCGATCGCACCGCCGGCCCCGCCCGCGGCCACCACCATCCCCAACGCCAGCGGTCCTTGCCGGAGGTCATGCCTGACCAGCAAGGGCACGAGCACGGCCAACGGCGAGAACGCCGCGAAGTTGCCGACGCCAGCGGCCAGGATGGCCACCCAAAGCCACCGTTGCGACCAGCAGTAGCGCAGTCCCTCACGCGCCTGCGCCAGCAGCGAGCGCCCGTCGTGGCCCCGGCCCGGGCGGCGCGACATGGCGGCCAGGCACGCGGCGCTCACCACAAAACTGGCTGCGTTGATGCCGAATGCCCAGGCGTAGCCGGCGAAAGCCACCACCAGCCCACCCAGGGCGGGGCCGACCATCCTGGCCAGTTGCTGGCTGGCCACCGACAGCGCACTGCCCTGAGTCAGTTCCGAGGTCGGCAGCAACTCCGGGATGATCGCGGTGGACGCCGGGCCGAATACGGCGTCGCCGATCCCGAAGACGGCCGACATCGCCATCAGTTGCCACAGGCGCAGCACCTGCGCCGCGATCGCGAGCGCGAGCAGGCCGACCACCACCGCCCTGGCGGCGTCGGACGCCAGCATCGCCAGCCGCCGCGGCACCCGGTCCACCACCACCCCGCCCAGCAGCAGCAGCGCCACCGCCGGGACCAGCCGGGCGGCCAGCACCAGGGACAGCCCGATGGGGTTGTGATCCACTCGCAGCGCCTCGAGCGCGAGGGCCACAGTGAAAATGCCATCGCCGAGCAGCGACGCGCTCTGGCCACTCCAGAGCAACGCGAAGTCCCGGTGCCGCAACACCACCGGGATGCCGCGCCCGGTCACCATGCCGGTACCCAGGCTGCGGGGCCAGTGCCAGCGATCACCGGCGCGCCTACCCGTCACCGCCGGCGAGCGCCTCCCGGACGAACCCGGCGAACCGGTCGAGCCCGCCGGAGATCTGGCTCGGCGTCAGCTGACTGCAGGCCAGCCGCACCTGCCGGAGCCCACCCCCGTCGGAGTAGAAGTGGCTCATCGGTGTCCACAGCACGCCGTGCTCGCGAGCCGAATGCTCCAGCAGTGCGTCGCTGGCGTCGAATGGCAATGTCACCACCACGAAGAATCCCCCGTGCGGGGTGTTCCAGCTGATTCCGGATCGCCCGGCATCCGGGAAGCGGTCGGCGAGGCCGTCCAGGACCAGCCGGAGATTACGCAGATAAGCGGCCGTCTCCCGGACGTTGGCCGCCGTCAGGCGGCAGCCGTGCAGCAGCAGCTTGCCGCCCACCACCGCTTGCGCCACCGGTGAGGTGTTCACGGTCAGCATGCTCTTGATCTTGGAAAGGTGGTCAGCGAACAGCGTGAGCGTGCCGTCGGCGCTCGTGACCGGCTGGCCGGCCACGACGTAACCGACCCTGGCACCGGGAAGGCCCGTCTTCGCGAACGAACCCAGGTAGATCACCTGGTGACGGTCGTCGAGCGCCAGCAGGGTCGGCGGGTGCTCACCGTCATGGAACAGCCCGTACGGATTGTCCTCCAGCAGCAGCACGCCCTCCTGCGCGGCGACGCGGAGCAGTTCCCGGCGGGCGGGGACGGACATGCTCACCCCGGCGGGATTGGCGAAGTCGGGCATCACGTAGCACGCCCGCGGCCGCAGCCCGGCCGCCCGCGCCCGGCGGACCTGGCTCACCAGGTGCGCGAGGTCGATCCCGTCCTGCCCGGTGTGCACCGGCCACACCGGCATGTCCGCCAGCCGGGCCGCTCCGGTCAGGCCCACATACATCGGGGAGGTAGACAGCAGCACGTCCGCCGTGCCCGCCCGCAGTGCCCTCAGCACGATGAACATGGCCTCCTGGCACCCGACCGTCACCACGATGGCTTGCGGGTCGGCACTGATGCCCTCATCGAGCGCAAGGTTGCGGGCCACCAGCTCATGGATGATGCCCTTGGTCCGCCCGTACTGGAAGAGCGCACGGTTCACTTGCCCAGAGCTGTACCCGAGGTCGCGGCTCAGGTGCGCGCAGAAGGCGTCCAGGTAGGAATGGATCAGCGCGACGTCGAAGAACTCCTCGTATGGCCTTCCCGAAGCGAACGAGATCGCCGCCGGGTAGAGACTCGCCACTTCGTTCAGGAAGTTCATCGACTCCAGCGCCGGGTCCTCCAGGCTCGCATGCAGCTCAGCCGTCGCAAGCTGGGTGGCTGGCACCGCGGCCGCGGCAGCCTGCGCCGCCGGAATGGTCATCGAGACCGCCTCTCATCCACCAGGGCGGGCGCCGCCATCACCGTGCGCAGGCACCGCGCCGCAGTCAGGTCCGGGCAGCCCGCCAGTGCCATCGCGCTGAGCAGTTCTTCCTGGAGCAGCCGGAGCACCGCACGCGCACCCGCCTCACCGCCACTGGCCAGGCCCCACAGCGCACTGCGGCCCAGCAGCACGCCATCCGCGCCCAGCGCCAGGGCCTTCAGGACGTCGATTCCGCCGCGGATCCCGCCATCGAGCAGGACCGCGCAACGGCCCGCCACGGCATCGGCCACCCCGGGCAACGCCGCGGCGCTGGCGATGGCCCCGTCGAGCTGTCGCCCGCCATGGTTGGAGACGACGATCCCGGCGACCCCCGCGTCGGCGGCCCGGGCTGCGTCCCGGGGATCCAGGATGCCCTTGAGCACCAGCGGCAGGCGGGTCAGCCCGGCCAGCCAGGTCACGTCATCCCAGTTCAGCGATGGATCCATGGCTTTAGATGTGTGTGTGGCCGGGCCCGACCGGCCTTTCACCCGGGCGCGCTGCAAAGCGCTGGCCTCCCCGGTCAGGTTGGCGGCGACGATGCCGGGCGCGAGCGCGTAGCCGTTTCGGAGGTCACGCAGCCGACGGCCCATCCTGGGGACGTCGACGCTGAGCAGGAGCGCGCCGCAGCCCGCCTGCTCCGCCCGCCGGATGAGGCCGGCTAGCTGATCCCGGTCGCGCAGCCAGTAGATCTGGAACCAGCTGACGCCGCCCAGGGCCGCGATCTCTTCCAGCGGGTAGCTGGACAGGATGCTGATCGTGAACGGGATGCCGGCGTCCCGGGCCGCCCGGGCCAGCGCCATCTCCCCGTCCGGGTGAACGATCTGCTGGAAGGCCATCGGCGCGGTCGCCACCGGCATGGCGGCGGGTGCGCCGAACAGATCCGTCGCAGCGTCCACACCGGAGACGTCGTTGAGCACCCTCGGCACGAGCGCGACCGCGTCGAGCGCGGCCCGGTTGGCGGCCAGGGTGAGTTCCCGCCCACTGCCACCGGTCACGAAATCCGCGACATCGCGCGTCAGCACCGCCACGGCAGCGGCCTCGGCGTCCTCCACACACAGCAGGGGCGCCGGGAGCCCGGGCGCGGGCGGCGCCTCACGCACCCCCGGCCGGCCCGGTGCGGGCTGGCCCGTGCTCAATGCCCGGCCCGGTCAGCCAGCGCGCCCGATAGGCGCTCCACCGCGTAGGCCATGGCCTCCCGTGCCCCATCGAGGACCCCGATCATGGTGAAGAAGCCGTGCACCATGCCCTCGAAGCGCCTGGCCTGCGTCGGCACTCCGGCCTCGGCGAGGCGGGCCGCGTAGCGCTCGCCTTCGTCGCGGAGGGGATCGTATTCGGCGGTGATCACCGTGGCGGGTGGCAGCCCGCCAAGGTCGCGGGCGCGCAACGGGGACACCAGCGGATTGTCGCCATCGGCTGCCGACGCCAGATAGTGCCCCCAGTACCAGCTCACCGACTTGGGGTTGAAGAAGTGCTCGTCCGTCACCTCCCGCATCGAGGGGGTGTCCGCCCGGTAGGAGGTGTTGGGATAGACCAGCAACTGGTGCGCGATCGGCGGCCCGCCACGCTCGCGGGCCAGCAAGGTCACCGCCGCCGCCAGGTTGCCACCAGCGCTGTCACCCGCCACCGCCAGCCGGGAGGCGTCCACGCCCAGCCGGGCGGCGTTGGCGGCCACCCAGGCCGTGCCGCTGTAACAGTCCTCCACGGCGGCCGGGAACTTGTGCTCGGGAGCCAGCCGGTAACCGACGCTGACCGTGGCGCAGCCGACACCGTTGGTCAGGCTCCGGCAGACCGCGTCGCAGGTGTCCAGCGTTCCCAGCGTCCACCCGCCACCGAAGAAGTAGATCACCACCGGCCGGATGCCGCCGCCGGCCGGGGTGTACAGCCGTCCCGGCAGATCACCGCCGGGGCCGGGGATGACCAGCTCTTCCACCCGGCCCACCGGCTCCAGCGCGCCGCCACCCGCCACCACCGCTTTGAGGTCCGCCTCCCTGGCCTGCTCCAGCGAGAGCGTGTAGAGCGGTGGCGACCCGTCTGCCTCGGCCCGATTCCACAGCTCTTGCACCTGGGGATGGAACGGCATGCTTCCTCCTGGGTCGGGTGTGCGGTCAGCGGCGCGGGACAGCTTCGATCGCGCTTTCGGGGTGCCCGGCCCGCTCGGGCGGTGGGTGGACGGCCGCGACGCTGAAGCCATTGCGGTCCAGCAGGGAGAGGTACTCCTGCCGGGTGCGGTCACAGCCCGAGAGCATGAGCAGGATCAGCAGGTCGCCCACCGTGCCGCCGGCCCCGGTGCGCCCCGCGCCCTCCAGCAGTTCCTCCAGCACGATGAGCCGCCCATGCCCGCCCATGGCGTCGCGGACGCGGCCGAGCACCCGGCTGGCGTCCTCGTCCCCCCAGTTGTGCAGGACCCGGCACAGCACGTACACGTCCGCGCCGGGCGGGAGCGGGCCGAAGAAACTGCCCTCCACGAATTCGACCCGCTCCGCGAGGCCCGCCGTGGTCAGCCGCGCCCTGGCCTGCGCGACCGCCAGCGGGAGGTCCACCAGCACACCGCGGGCACCCCGGTTGGTCCGCAGCACCCGGTTGAGCAGGCGCCCGTTGCCGCCGCCTATGTCGGCGATGATGCGGGCTGCGCTCAGATCACACTCCGACAGCGAGGCTGGGACCGGGGCCTCCCCCATGGCCGCCGAGAAGGTGCGGGCCGCCTCCGGACTGCCGTCGAGGTAGTCATAGAACGGCCGCCCGTAAGCCTTGTCGAAGGCGGGCTGGCCGGTCCGCAAGGTATAGACGATGTCCGCGAAGGACCGGAAGACTTCCTCACCGAACATGATGGCGGCGTCATGACTGGAGCGGGGCGCCGACGCGGCGAGCGGCGCGGACACCGGGGTCAGCCCGAACACCCCGGGAACGGCCTCGGCCACCAGGCCGGCCGCGGCCAGCGCCCGCAGCATCCGGCTCAGCGCGCGGGCATCGGTCCCCGACGCCCCGGCCAGGTCCGCGACCGGCCGTGGGCCGGCTGCCATCAGGTCAGCCAGGCCCAGCTTGGCCAGCGCGTAGCAGCCCTGGGCCAGCCAGGTCGCGGTCAGGATCTCGTGCAGCCGTGCCCGGTCGGCGGCGGCTGGCGCCGGGGGCGGGCCGCTCGCCGCGGCGGACCGGTCCGGCCCGGCTCCCGCTGAACCGCCGCCGCTCGCCGCGGCCGGCTGGCCTGTCCCGGTCATGGCGCCGGCTCCCGGCCCATGGCGTCCAGGTGAGCGCCCAGCCGCCGGATCGCCTCCGCCGCGGCGATCGCGTGCCCACGCATCGTCCCGTGCCGGGTGTCGCCGCTGTAGAGATCGGCCTGCGACGAGGCGGGGTGACTGGTCAACTCGACGTGGAGGGTGCCGAACTCCGCCGCGATGACGGCGAGCCGGCATCCGAAGTCCCGCAGCCGCTCGCCCAGCCGCCTGCCGTAAGCGGCGGGCACGCCCGGCGCCCGGGAACGGTCGAACGGGCCGGCCGTGATCACCTGTGCCCCGGCATGCGACAGGGCCGCGACGATCTCCCGCACCCGCGCCTCCACCACCTCCGCGTCGTAAGAGAAGCCCAGCAGGTCATAACCGCCGCAGGCGACCAGCGCCAGATCCGGCCGGAACTCCAGGGCCGGGGGAAGCTGACTGCGCGCCACCTCCGCCGCCGGGGTGTCGCGCACGCCGAGGTTCCGGTAGGCCAGCCCTGGCCTGGCAAGCGACAGTTCGTGGGCGATCCGGTCGCACCAGGGCTGATCGGGGTAGCCCGGGGAGGGATCGCCGAGCCCCTCCGCGATGCTGTCGCCCATCGCCACGAACCGCTGCCAGGGATGTCCCCGCAGCAGGCGGCGCGCCTCTCCCTCCCGCAGGCACCACGGGTCAAGGGCCTCGGCTGTCACGCTCACTTCATCACCGACCGGATCGCTGATACCAGGGCGGCGCGGGCTGGCTGCACAGCCCGGTCCAGGCCCAGCGCGAACGGCAGCACCGACCCGTCCGGGCGGGTCACCCGGGCGGGCGGGGCGATCAGCCGCATGCCTTCGGCCGCGCTCGCCAGCACCTCGCCGGCCAGCCCACAGGAGCGGTTCGAGTCATCCATCACCACCAGGCGCCCGGTGCGCTCCAGCGAATCGGCCAGCGCGGGCCAGTCGAACGGGTACACCGTCCTGGGATCGAACACCTCCACGGAGACCTCGCCCGCGAGTTCACCGGCGGCGGCGAGCGCCTCGTGGACCAGGTGACCGACCGCGACGCAGGTGACGTCGGTACCCGCCCGGTGGATGCGCGCCCGGCCGATGGGCACCGGGACGAGGTCCCGCGTCACGTCCTCCCTGACCCCCATCGCCCCGGCCGGCGCGAACACCACCGTCGGATCGTCTGACCGGATCGCCGACACCAGCAGGCCGTAGGCGTCCGACGGCATGGCGGGCACGACCGTTGTCACCCCGACATGGGCGTAGATGCTGTAGGGGTGGTCGGAGTGCTGGCCCGCCCAGCCCTCCCGTGAGCCGGAACCGGGCACCACGTAGGTCACCGGCACCGCCACCTGGCCACCGGTCATCAGCGGGAACTTGTGTGCCTGGTTGGCGATCTGCTCCAGCACCAGGAAGAGCAGCGATGGGATCTGGAACTCGATGACCGGCCGCATGCCGCACAGCGCCGCGCCGGTCGCCAGGCTGGTGAAGGCCTGCTCGGAGATCGGTGTGTCCATCACCCGGCCCGGCCCGAACTGGGCCTGCAGCCCGAGCGTGAGCTGGGCCATCCCGGCACCCACGTCCTCACCCAGGACGCACACCGACTCGTCCCGCGTGAGTTCGTCGCGCAGCGCCCGGTTCAGCGCCTTGGCATAGGAGAGCTTGGCCATCACCCCTCCCCTCCCCGGCCGCGCATGCCGCTGGCGTACAGGTAATCGAGCGCATCCGCCGGGTCCGGGTGGGGGCTGGCGAGCGCGAACTCCCGCGCCGCGGCGAGGATGGCGGCAGCCCGGGCATCCGCCTCCTCCCGCTCCTGCGGGGTGATCCGGGCTGCCTGGATGACCAGCGGGTCCCGCAGCCGCCACCGCTCGACCTCCTCCGCCGGCCGGTAGCTCAGCCGGATCCGCTGTTCCATCGTGTGGTGCGGCCCGAACCGGTAGGTGAGGCATTCCAGGAACGACGGGCCCGCCCCGGCGCGTGCCCGCTCCACGGCCGCCGCCGCTGCCGAGCGGATGTCGACGGCATCCATCCCGTCAACCGTCTCGCCGGGGATGCCGAAACCCTGGGCGCGTGCCACCGCCGACCCGGCCAGCCCCGTCGATATCGGCATCGTGGTGGCGTATCCGTTGTTCTCGCACACGAAGATGACCGGCAGTTTCCACAGCGAGGCCAGGTTCATGGTCTCCAGCAGGACCCCTTGATTGAGGCCCCCGTCACCGAAGAAGGTCACCACCACCCGGCCCGAACGTGCCCGCTGGGACGCCCAGGCGGCCCCGGCGGCGATCGGCGCCGCCGCACCCACGATGGCGTTGGCACCGAGGATTCCGAGGCCCACGTCGGCCGCGTGCATGGATCCGCCGCGGCCGGCGTTCAGGCCAGTCGTGCGCCCGGCCAGTTCAGCGAGCATCCGTGCCGGGTCGGCCCCCTTGGCCAGCACGTGGCCGTGGCCACGATGAGTGCTGGTGATCAGGTCATCGTCGGCCAAGGCGGCGCACACCCCCACCGCGACAGCTTCCTCCCCGATGTAGGGGTGGATACCGCCGACAATGTCTCCCGACTTGACCAGCCGCAGAGCGGTTTCCTCGAACTCCCGGATCAGCCGCATGCGCCCATACAGTTCGGCGGGGGTGTTCAGCGAGCGGGTCATCACATCGCTCCTGCTGCCGGCGCTGCTACGCCGACCACAGCACTGGGCAGAAGTCGGGATCGGCGTAATCCGGCTTCCCGTCCGGGGTCTTGCGGACCAGCGTGTCGTGGTTGTAGGTGAGCAGGCTGCCGTCCGGGCGGTGGTAGGGGCGCCACGCGTTCTCCCCGTCCTGCAGGTGCAGCGAAATGGCGCGGCGGGGCCGGTCGCTGACGTTGTGACCGCTGCCGTGGTAAATGCGGCAGTGATGGAAGCTCATATGACCTTTGGGGATCTCCATCGGGATCGAATTCACTTCGGCGCCGTTGGCCTGCGCGGTCTGACGCAGGATCGACTCCAGTTCGCTGCGGTCACGGCGGGCGAAGTGGCGGGTCGAATCGTCGCCCTCGATCTCCTTCCACAGATGGCTGCCGTCGATCATGGTGATCGTCCCCATCTCCACGCCGCAGTCGTGGCAGGGGATGAACGCGGTGAGCATCGCCTCTGAGGTGCAGGTCTGCCAGTAGTGCCGGTCCATGTGCCAGGGGACGAGGTTGGTGACCTCACCCGGCGTGGGCGGCTTGTATATCAGGGTGGACTGGAACACCCTGATCTGGCTTGCCTGCGCCAGCCGCGCGGCCACCGCCCCGATCACCGGCTTGAGCAGGATCGCGGCAATGGCCGCACTCTCATAGTGGACGTAGTCGTTGTGCCGTTGCACCGGCCCCTGGGAGGGCTCCCAGTAGGCCAGGTTGGGGGGCCGGGACGGCAGGTCACGGGCCCGTTCCCCGGCGTAGAACCCCTCACTGGCCTCGACCAGCGCATCCACCTCGGCGTCGGTGAAAAGCCGTTTGGACAGATACCACCCGTGCTCGGCGTACCCACGCACGTCCTCTTCGGAGGGGAGCAGGTCAGGGTCCACCTGGGGCATTCCGGCGATCGTGGTCACGGTCATCCTCTCTCTCCGGCCAGTGCCTCATACAGGGACTTGATGTTGCTGGTGCCGAACGTGAGCGCCCCCCGCCGCTCGATGAGCTCGAAGAAGAACGTCCGCCGCTCGTGGGTGGAGACCGCGAATATCTGGAACAGTTCCCCCCACCTGTCCCGGTCGGCGAGGATGTGCAGGCCCGCGAGTTCGGGAACCGGCACCGAGAGGCCCCCGAGCCGGCCCGGCAGTGCCCGGTAGTACTCGGGTGGGGTCACCAGGAAGTGCACGCCCCGGCTTGCCGCGGACCGCACCGCCTGCCTGATGTCGGTGGTCCGCAGCGCGACGTGCTGGACTCCCGCCCCGCCGTGCTCGCGCAGGAAGTCATCGATCTGCCCGGGTTCGCGGGTCACGTCGGGCTCGAGGATGGTGAAAGTGGCTTCCCGCGCCGGATCCTGGACGACCTTCGACATCATCGCCTGCCCGCCGACCTCGATCCGTTCCTCGAAGACCTCGGCCAGCCCGAAGGCCTGCTGATAGAGCCGCACCGTGGGGATGAGCTCACCGGCTGGCAGGATCAGCGCCAGATGGTCGATCGTCTCCAGCAGGCCGTCATCGGCCTGCTGGGGGCGCGACATGGTGATGTGGCCCGGCCAGAAGTCATCCGCCGGCCCGCTGCGCTCGACGAAGCTGTGCAGCACATCACCGAAACCGGTCACCGCCGCCATGCCGACCCGGCTTCCCGCGGATTCCGCGTAGGCCGGCGGGCTGACCCCGGTCACCGGCCCCCCGACCACCTCGGCGTAGGCGGCACGCACATCGTCGGTCCGCAGGGCGACAACGGCGACCCCGTCGCCGTGCCGGCGCACATACTCGCCGGCCGGACTGCCCGGCGGCCCGGAGGTTATTAAGAGCTGGATACGGCCCTTGCGCAGGAGCAGCGACCGGTGTGCAGCCGTTTCGCCGGAGGGCTCACTGCGCCCGTGGACCGCGAACCCATACGCGTGCTGCCAGGAGTTCGCACAGCTCTCCGGATCGGATACGTAGAACTCGACGTGGTCGATGCCCTGGATCTTCATTGGTCCTTCATCCCTTTCACTGCCTTGGGAGGTGCGCCTGGTCAGCCGGCGAGCCGCACCTCCCGCTGCCGGGCGGTGCTCGCCCGGCCGAAGAGCAAGCTGACGTTGTGCCCGCCGAAAGCGAACGAGTTCGACAGAGCCACCTCAACCCGCCCCCGTCGCGCCTGCCCCCGGACGTGATCCAGGGCGCATTCCGGGTCGGGATCGGCCAGGTTGCCGGTGGGCGGCAGCAGCCCGCCACACACGGCGAGCGCGCTCGCGGCCGCCTCCACCGCACCGGAGGCGCCGAGCATGTGGCCGGTCACCGCCTTGATCGAGCTGACCGCCGGCCCGCCGTCACCGAACACCGCCCGGATGGCTGCGGCCTCGGCCACATCGCCCCGCTTGGTGGCGGTCCCGTGCGCGTTGACGTAACCGACGTCGGACGGCGCCAGGCCCGCCGTGGCCAGCGCCATCCGCATGCACGCCGCCGCCCCCTCGCCGTCCGGCCTGGGCATCGTCGGATGGAAGGCGTCAGTGGTGGCACCCCACCCGATGATGTCGGCATAGGCGCCGCGGCCGCGGGCATCGGCATGCCCCGTCCGCTCCACGACGAAGATCCCCGCCCCTTCGCCGAGCACGAAGCCGTTGCGCCGCTTGTCGAATGGGCGGCTCGCGTGCGCCGGGTCGTCCCAGCCACGGGCCAGCGCCCGGGCATTGCCGAACGCGGCCGCGATGGTCGGGTGCAGTGGCGACTCCGTTCCACCACACACGACCACGTCGGCCTCACCGCCCTTGATCAGCCGGTACGCCTCGGCTACCGCGTGCGCGCCCGCCGCGCAGGCGGTGACGGGGGTGGAACTGAACCCCCGGATGCCATATTTGATGGCGATCCGGGCCGTCGCCATGTTGAAGAGCATCCCGGGGAGCAGATAGGGGCTGACGGCCGCGCGGCCCCTGGCCAGCCGGGCAGCCGCGGCGTGCTCGAAGGTCTCGAGCCCGCCGCCGCCGGTGGCGACGACGACCGCGACCCGGGCCGGATCAACGTCCCGGCCCACCTCCAGGCCGGCGTCGGACAGCGCGTCAGCGGCCGCTGCCATGGCGAGCACGATGAAGCGGTCGACCATGCGGGTCTCGGTGGGGGGCATGACACTGGCCGGGTCGATCTGCGGGGAGAATCCAGCGACCTCGAGGTCCAGCGCCACCGGGTGGGTCTCCGGCGGCCGGCGCAGGCCGGAGCGGGCCTCGCACAGACCGCCGAAGACCTCCGCGACGTCCCGCCCGAGGGGCGTGACCAGCCCGATGCCCGTGATCGCGGCGCCGTCGCCACCTTGTGCAGTCATTGTCACCCGCCTTTGCATGGCCAGCCTGTGTCCCAACCCGGCCGCATCACCGGCTGGCGCCGGCACGGTGGCGTTCCCGCAGGACGAACTTGCGGACCTTGCCGGTCGCGGTGAACGGCAGCGCGGAATCGTCGATGAGCCGGACCTCACGCAGCGTGGCGGCCACCGCCGGCTCCAGCGCGGCGGCGATCGGCGCGGTGTAGTCGGCGGTGCGGTCCGCACCCGCGGCGAGTTGCACCAGCACGTCGGTGACCACCCGGCCGGTGGCCTGCGGGACCGCCACGACGGTGCAATCCAGCACCTGCGGGCACGCACGCAGGATGGCTTCCTCGCTGGCGGCGGTGTGCAGCTGGGATCCGTTGCCGAGGTCGATCGTGTCCACCTTGCGGTCCAGGTGGTAGTAGTAGCCCTCCTCGTCGCGGTAGACCAGGTCACCGGTGAGGAAGTAACCCTGGAACCGGGTCCGGTACGTGGCGGCCGAGTCGTTCCAGTAGCCGAGCGAGAGCGTGGGGGAACGGGTGCCGAGTTCGCCGATCTCGCCCGCCGGGAGTTGCTCGCCGTCCGGGCCGAACACGGCCACCTCGGCGAAGGAGTGCGGGCGCCCGATGCACCTGCCGTAGCGGTTGGTCTGCGGCGTGTGCGCGATGTGGAAGTGCGAATGCCCCATCTCGCTCGACCCCAGCCCGTCCACGAAGACCGACCCGGACACGCGCTGCCTGCCGGAAGGTCCCAGGGTCTCGTGGCTCCCCAGGGAAACCAGCTGCCGGATGTGGGACTCGTGGGCGCAGTCGCCGGTGTTCCACCACAGCGCGACCGAACTCACGTCCGCGTCGGCGACGCCGGCCTTGACCAGGTCGGGCCAGGTGGCCGAGAAGCCGATGACGCTGCGTGGCCGCCAGCGCTCGATTGCGGCGAGCGTGCCGGTCCCGTCCTGCCCGGACAGCATGAGCGCTTCGCCACCGTTGGCTATGGCGAGGTTGATGGTGATGATCCCGGCCGCGTGCGCCGGCGGCATCGCACTCAGCATCCGCTCCGAGCCCTGCGGGCGTGGCAGCGCGAGCCGGTACCGGATCGCCGCGAAGAGGCTGGCGTGCGAGTGCACCACCGCCTTGGGCACCCCTGTCGTCCCCGAGGAATGGGTGATCGCCACCGGATCTGACGGGTAGTACACGTAGGGATCGCCGGCCGCATCCGGATCCCCGGCCGCCAGATCGGCGAAGTCCGCCAGCAGCGGGGTGCCGGTATCGTGCTCGGCCAGCATCTGCGCGTGTGCCCGGTCGGTGATCAGGCCCACGGCCCGCAGCCGGGTCAGGTACGGGACCAGGTAATCAACTGCCACTCCGGGGTTGATCAGCGCCGGGATGGCACCCAGGCGGGTCAGCGCGAGGAACGTCAGCGCTGTGTCGGCAGCCGTCGCGGCGCAGACCGCGACCGGGTCGCGCCGCCGGATCCCAAGGCCCCGCAGGGCCGCGGCACGCGCGCGGGTGAGCCGGTCGAGGTCGGATGTGGTCAGTGGCTCCCAGGCGGCATGGCCACCGCAGGCGGTATCGAAGGTGAGGACCGGCTCAGCAAGCCGCTCTCCCCATGCCAGCAGGGTTGTCAGCACATTGCCCGCCCCGACGTCGCCGTCGGTGGCCAGGCGTGCCCGCAGGTTCTTGGTCGCCATGACAGCTCACCTCATCCGTTCTGAATCGGGGGCGGGATAACCGCGGCAACCGGCGGCGGCCAGGATTCCGGCCCCGCAAGCAGCGCGCGGGCGTAACCGGCCTCACTGTCCGTCCGCGCCTGGGTGGCGATCACGATCAGCACGGCGTCGGTGTCGCCGTCGTCAATGAGCAGTTCCGCGCTCACCCAGGCGTCGGCCAGCGCGTCGAGACGGGGAATGGTGCACAGCACCGGGCCGCCCAGGCCCCACCGAGCGGCGATGTGGCCGGCGACGGCGTTGTGATTGGACTGGAAGAACAGCAGCGGCGGAACCCGCCGACCGTGATCGACGGCGTCGGCCACGGCGGCGGCGGTCCCCACGTCACCGGTCGCGCTGGCCACCAGAATGCCGGTGCGCCCTCCCCGGGCCGGATCGGCGGGCGGCTCCCCGAAGTAGGACCGCAGGCACCGGTTCGCCACCTCTGCCACCAGCGGGCTGAACGAGGAGGTCACGAATCCGGGAATGCCCGGCAGGACGTCGCCCGGCAGCTGCGGCCAGCAAGCTTCCGCGAGAACCACCGGGTCTCCCCGCGCATCGGTGCCCGCTGGTGGGCCGGCCGGCCGGGCCCGCGTGTCCGGGGCCGCGCCCTCGCCGGAGGCGATCACGGGGCTTGTCATGCCGCCTGCACCACCAGTGCCGTGTTCGCGCCACCGAAGGCGGCGTTGACGGACAGCGCGTAGCGCGACCGCGCTGGCCTTGGCCCGCCGAGCACCAGGTCCAGTTCACACTCCGGATCGGGGCCGAGGTAGCCGGCGTTGACGGGCAGGCTGCCCGACGCCATCACGGTGATCGTGACGGCGAACTCGAGCAGGCCGGATGCCTCAAGAGCGTGGCCGTGCAGCGATTTGGTGGAACTGACGGGGACCTGGCCGGCCGCACTGCCCAGAGCCAGGCGCAGCGCGGCGGCCTCCGCCCGGTCGCTCGCCGGCGTGCCCGTGCCATTGGCGTTGACGTAGCCGATGTCATCGGGGGTGAGATGCGCGCGGGCCAGGGCCGAGGTGATGGCACGCGCGAGGCCCGCGCCGTCGGGACGCGGATCGCAGACGTGATAGGCGTCCCCGGCCCGCCCCCAGCCGACCAGGGTGGCCAGCACCCGGGCGTCCCGGCGCTGTGCCCGCGTGCCCGACTCCAGCACGACGGCGGCGATCCCATCGCCGAGCAGCATGCCCTTGCGGCCGGCGCTGAACGGGCGCACCCGCCCGTCACCGGCGAGCGCCCGCCCGGCGTCGAAGAGCCAGAAACTGTCCTGGTCCACCAGATAGCCGGCGGCCACGCTCACCCGGTCTGCCCCGCCACGGCTGATCATCGCGGCCGCGTCCGCGATCGCGCTGGTCGCCGCCACGCACGCCGTCGCGTAGATCCGGGGCGGCTTGCTCAGCCCGCACATCGCAGCCACCGTGTCCGCGGTGCCGCCGCAGATGTGCGGCGCGGCCGGGTCACGCGCCGCGGCGGCGTCGGAGTGAAGCGCCACCAGCAACGTGCATTGCGCCCGCTCGCCCGGGCTCAGCCCGGCGCAGGCGGCGGCGTCCGCCACGACCGCGGCGATTTCCTGGGCGAGCCGGGGCGAACCCGGCAGCGTCGCCGCCACGTTCACCCGGCAGCGCTCCGTGCCGAAGCGCGTCACTTCCGCGAACCCGGCGGTCCCCGAGGCCAGCGCCGTGGCCAACGGGCCGACGCCCCGGCCGAACGCGGAGGTCACGCCCAGCCCGGTGATCACCACCCGGTCGGGCGTGCCCGCCAGCGCGGCCTGATCAGGCATGGCCCGCCCCAGCGAGCGCGGCCCTGATGCCCGCCACCGCCGTCGTGACGGTCGTCATCGCGGCGAGATCCTCATCGCTCAGGTCGAGCATGGTGCCGTACTCCTGCTCGACCTTGGTGATGAGCCAGGTCAGCTCCAGCGACCCGATCTGCTCGGCTACCTCACCGGCGCTGCGATCACCGAAGGCGGCGAGCATCGCGATGACGTCCGCCCGGTCCGGCGGGGGCAGGCTCATGCGCTCGCGCCCCCGCTGGCCAGGGCACACCGCTTGGCCACTTCGGCGGCGAACTCATCGAGGGTCATCAGTGCGAGCGCTTCGGTGTCCTCATCGGTGAACTTCACGCCGAACTTGTCCTCGACCTGGACCGCCAGTTCGGCGACGGCGAGCGACTCAAGGTCCAGCCCGGCCGGCCCGAGGTCAGTGTCCCCGGCCACCTCGCTGACGTCGTAGTTCATCGCCGCCAGCGCTCCGACCACGAACTCGCGGATCTCGTCCTCCATCAGCTGAGCTCCCTTCCTGTGTTCATGGCGTGCCGGTGGGCCGCCACGGTCTTTGCGGGGAATCGCCGCCGGCGCCAGCCGGCCTCACCCTCACGTCTCCACCCCGGCGTTTGCGCTGGCGTGAGCCCGCAGCACGGCGCGATCCCGGACGATCTTGCCGGTGGCTGTCCGCGGCATCTCCGCGAGGACATGCCAGTGCCGCGGCCGCTTGTAGGGCGCGATGCGCTCGGGCAGCGCCGCCTGCACGTCCGCAAGCGACGCGCCGTCACTGAGCACCAGATACGCCCCGATCGCACCGTCGAAATCCAGGACGGCGGTCGCGACCTGCGGCAGCGCGGCGATCGTCTGCTCGACCTCGGTGAGATCGACCTTGAGCCCGCCGATGGACACCTGCGAATCAAGCCGGCCGAGAACGGTGACCAGGCCGGTGGCCTCGTCCAGCGCGGCGGCATCGCGGGTATGCAGCCAGCCGTCATGCCACCGCGTCGGGTCCACCAGGCCGATGTAGGGCGAGGCTGCTGTCTTGACCAGCAGTTCGCCGTCCTGGACCCGCAGCGTCATGCCGGGGGCCGCAGTGACCGCGGGCCACAGGCGGCCGGTCAGGTCGGTGGCGATGACCCCGCGCTCGGTCATCCCGTACATGGTGCCGAGCGGAACGCCGTAAGCACGGCTCAGCGCCTCGGGCACCCCCGGCCGCACCAGTTCCCCGGCGACCACCATCTTGCTCAACTGCGGCAGCGCCGGACCGGGCGCGGCGGCGAGCAGTTCTGCGTGGAACGGGACGCCGAGCACCATGGTGGGCCGCTCGCCCCGGGCTACCGCCGCCCGGATGCCCTCTGCTGTCACCCGGTCCGGGAAGACCAGTTCGATCCCCGCGTGCAGGCTGTGCAGCAGACCTCCCACCAGCCCGAGCACGTGCACGATCGAGGCCAGCAGCACGATGCGGGTGCCTGCGCCGGGGTAGCCGGCAAGCTCGCGATAGCGGTCCAGTTCGGCCGTCAGGTCATCGGCCGCCCGGGCGATGACCTTGGACGGGCCGGTCGATCCGGAGCTGAGCTGGATGAGCGCGTGCGGGGTCGCGGCTGGCAGGCCGTCGGGGAGGCGCCGCGCCTCCCGCTGCACGACGGCATACCCGGCCATGGCAGGACTGCTCACCGTCACTGGCTCGACCAGGACCTGCGGGCGCAGCCGGTCCAGCGCCCGTTCGATCTCGCGGGTGGCCAGCCGATGGTCGAGCAGGCTCACCTGGGCGCCCAGCCGCCACCCGGCAAGCAGGTCGGCCACAAAGGCGAGGGACGGCGGCACGTGCAGCGAGAGGGTTCCACCCGCTCCCAGTCCGGCGGCGGCGAGGTCATCGGCGTGCCGGTCCACCAGCCCCCGCAGTTCGCCCCGGGTGACGGGACCGCCCATCCAGAGGGCGGCGTCATCGTCGCTGCCCGCCAGCAGCCATTCGCCGACCCATTGTCCGGGAGCCGCGGGCGCCGCCGCCGCAACAGGCCCACGTCTCCCGGTTGCGGGAAGAAGATGGCCGGATGTGCCCTCGATTGTCATGGCGCGCCCCAAATGCCTCACCGGTTTTGTCGGCAATGTCGGTAACACAGCGAACGTCGCACAGCACAGTGGAGTGGTCAAGGCCCAAGATCGTGACGAAGCCGCCGGCAAGGCGACGACGGGCCCAGGCCGAACCGGCCAATCTCGTTTGTCATCACGAATGCGCCGCGCAAACAGCTACAGCGCGAGGCCCGCGACTCGGACAGCGAAGCCCTCCGGCCCGCCCGGGAACTGGTTGATGTACTGGATAACCCCGCCGGTCCAGGTCGGGAACCCGGCCCACGCGAGCGACAGCAGGTTAGCCCAGGCAACCGATGGCACCCGGCCGGCTGACAGGCAGCGCAGTGCCTGCGCCGCCGCCGAGCAGAGCAGCCGCTCCTGCACACCCGCGAAGTCAGGGCGCACGCTGCCGGATCCGAAAGCCTCCCGCAGGCCCGGCCACAGGCGGTCCTGCTCGCCCCGGGAGCCATAGCAGTAGAACCCGCCACCCGAACCGGCTCCGTGACGGCCGAACTCCTTCGCCATGCGGGTCATCACGGCGCCGCCCCGCGAACCGTGCAGGCTCGCGGCCACCGCGCCGTCCCCCGCCGCCGGCTCCCCCGCGGCCGGCCCGCCCGGCGGCAGCGCCCCGGCAGCCATGGCGGCGGCCACGGTCAGGCCGATCTCGTCGGCGAGGGTGAGCGGGGTCCAGGTGAAGCCCGCCTGGGCGGCTGCCTGCTCGACCGTCGCGGGCTCCACGCCCTCGCCCACCATCGCGGCCGCCTCAGCGAGGTAGGCGCCGAGCACCGGGCGCACGAAGCTGCCCGCCCACGTTCCCGGCTCCGCCAGCGCACGCCGCTGCCCGCGGGTATCGCTTCCGTCCACCGGGTTCACCGGTGGGAGCCACGCCAGCGAGGGAGCTCGCGGGCTCGTGGAACCGCCCCGGCCGGGCCCGCTCAGGGCGCCCGCCACCGCCCCGGATCGGGCTCCGGCAGACCCATCCCACAGGCCGGGCAGATCGACGTCGTAGATCCTCGTCAGGTTCGTGGCGGCCTGGCCGGAAGCCAGCCGGACGAAATACCGGGCCTCGATCAGGGCCGCGTTGTCGATATCCACCTGCGCCCCCTCCACGGCGGCCGCGAGGATGGCACGCGACGCCGGCGCCGGGGCACCACGCACATTCGCCCGCAGCGCCGAGGGCAGGACCGGCAAGGCGGAGGCCAGCATGGCACCGTAGGGCGCGCCACCGGGGATCTGGTATCCGGCAGTGTCCCAGGGCTGCGGGGGGCAGTCGCGGTGGCGCAGTGCCCAGGCGGCCGCGTGGTCGGCCAGCCCGCTGGCGGGCACCACCTCGTCCACCAGGCCCAGCGCGAGCGCCTGCTCCGGGGTGTGGAGCGCTCCGGTGAGCAGCAGGTCGGACAGCGCCCGGGCGATACCCAGCAGCCGCACCGCACGGACCAGCCCGCCCGCCGCGGGCAGCAGGCCCAGCCTGACCTCCGGCATACCGAGCCCGATCCCCGGCGCGTCGGCCGCGATCCGGTGCTGGCACGCCAGCGCGATCGCCAGCCCGCCGCCGAGCGCGGTCCCGTTGCTGGCGGCCACCACCGGGCGGCCGAGCCGTTCCAGCCGCCGGAGCTGGCCCGCCAGTTCGCGGGTGGCCGTGGTGAGGGCCGCCGGGTCACCGTCCGCAGCCATGACGGCGCCGGTGTCCGGGCCCGCGAAGAAGGACTCCTTCCCCGAGGTGATCACCACTCCCGTGATGTGGTCGCGCTCCGCTTCGAGCCTGTCCAGGACCGCCGCCATGCAGGCGCGGTAGGCGGCGCTGAACGTGTTGCCCACGCGGCCGGGCTCGTCCAGGACCAGGGCGACGATCCCGTCCGGACGGTGCTCCCACCGGATGGCCGGGGCCTCAGGCATGCCGGCCCCTCACACCCGCTCGATGATCGTCGCAATGCCCATCCCGCCGCCGATACACAGCGAGACCAGCGCGCGGCGGGCGGACCGGCGCTCCAGTTCGTCCACCATGGTTCCGAGGATCATCGCGCCGGTGGCACCGAGCGGATGGCCCATGGCGAGCGCGCCGCCGTTGACGTTGACCTTGTCCTCGGGCAATTTCAGGTCGCGCATCCACTTGAGCACCACCGCTGCGAACGCCTCGTTGAGCTCGAACAGGTCGATATCGCCGGCGGTCAGCCCGGCCACCTCCAGCACCTTGCGGGTCGCGGGGGTGGGACCGGTCAGCATGATGGTCGGCTCGGATCCAGCGACCGCCGCGGCGACGATCCGGGCCCGCGGCACCAGGCCCAGGTCAGCGCTCGCGCGCTGCGAGCCGACGAGCACCAGGGCGGCGCCGTCCACGATGCCCGATGAATTCCCGGCCGTATGGACGTGGTTGATCCGCTCCACCCAGTGGTACTTCTGCAGGGCCACCGCGTCGTATCCGGCGGCGGCGCCGGTACCGGCGAAAGCGGGCGGCAGGGCGGCCAGCGCCGACGCTGTGGTGCCCGGACGGCGGTGCTCGTCGCGATCGAGCACCCTCACACCGTTCAGGTCCCGGACTCCGATCACCGACCGGCGGAAATACCCCCCGGACCAGGCGGTCTCGGCGCGCCGCTGCGAGCGCAGCGCGAACGCGTCGACGTCCTCGCGGCTGAACCCCTCCAGGGTCGCGATCAGATCCGCGCTGACACCCTGGGGCACGAAGTAGGTGTCGTAGGCGGTGGCGGGATCGTTCGCCATCGCGCCGCCGTCGGACATCATCGGGACGCGGGACATCGACTCCACGCCGCCCGCGACGATCAGGGATTCCCAGCCCGAACGGACCCGCGCCGCGGCCTGGTTGACAGCTTCGAGGCCGGAGGAGCAGAACCGGTTGAGCTGCACTCCCGGAACGGACTGGCCCAAGCCCGCCACGAGCGCCGCGATCCGGGCGATGTCGCCCCCCTGGTCGGCTACCGGGGACACCACCCCGAGTATCACGTCGTCGATAGCCGCGCGATCGAGGGTGGGATGGCGGGCCAGCAGTTCCCGCAGCAGGCCAGCGACCAGGTCAATGGGTTTGATCGCGTGCAGAGACCCGTTCTTCTGTTTACCCCGGGGGGTCCGGATGGCGTCGTAAATGTATGCTTCCGTGCCCACGGGTGGCCCTTCCTGACTGCCGGCCGTTGCGGACCAAACTAGGGCCATTGTCAGTGGTGTCAAGGGGCCGGCTGAATAGCCAGGGCGGCCACGACCGCGGCGATCCCACAGCGGCCAAGGCCCGCGACGGCGTCGCCGTCGCGGGCCTTGGCCGCTCGCGGAACGAGCTCAGCTCACCGGCTGGCGCGCCCAGCGCAGGTAGGGCCTGACTTCCTCGACATCCTCGAAACGCTGCCGGGCATCGTCGGTGGACATGGCCGGCGAGACGATGATCCGATCCCCCGGTGTCCAGTCCACCGGCGTGGAGACCGGCGCGGCGTCGGTGAGCTGGAGAGCGTCGATCACCCGCACGATCTCGGTGAAGTTGCGGCCGACCGACTTCGGGTAGGTCAGGGTGAGCCGCACCTTGTTCTTCGGGTCGATGATGAAGACCGACCGCACCGTGGAGGTGTCGCCCTCACCGGGGTGGATCATGTCGTAGAGCTGGGAGACCTTGCGGTCGGAGTCGGCGATGATGGGGAAGTTGAGTTCGGTGCCGCCGACTTCGGCGATGTCGGGAGCCCAGCCCCGGTGACTCTCCACCGGGTCGACCGATACCGCGATCGCCTTGACGTTGCGCTTTTCGAAGTCGCTCTTGAGGGCCGCGGTCCTGCCGAGTTCGGTGGTGCACACCGGGGTGAAGTCTGCGGGGTGGCTGAACAGGACGGCCCAGTGGCCGGCCTTCCAGTCGTAGAAGTCGATCGTGCCCTCAGTGGTCTCGGCGGTGAAGTTCGGGGCTTCGTCGCCCAGCCTTATACTCATGTCCTTTTCTCCTCCTCATGGCGTGAGCGAGCCGCGGAACCCCCGCGCGGCGCAGCGGTGGGCGCTCACTCACGCCAGCATACGAGGGGCCATCGCCGGGCAGCCGGACACCTGGTGATTCAGAAGATGACATATCGGTACTGGGGAGGTGACGGTGCCAGCAGAGGTCAGAGCGCCCGCAAACGAGCCGGGCCGAACGCCGTCATCCTTGCCAGCCACGGGTCCCGCGCCTACGGCGCCAGCCTGAACAGGCGCTCCAGCGGGCAGGTGGCTCCTGCTCAGCCCGGCAGCCGGGCCGGCAGGCCGAACAACGGGAACAGGGCGGGGGTGTCGAGGAAGAACGAGAATTCGGCCACCTTGCCACCCGAGAAAGCCAGCACCTGCAGCGCCCACGGCTCGTAGCCCTCGCGGCCCTGGCTCGGCTTGTACTGCCCGAAAGCGGGCAGCCCGTTAGCCCGCGGCGCCGGGATGACCCGGGAGCCGCTGCATCCGGCACCCGGGCCGGCCCAGAAAGACAGGATGTCCGCGCGCCCGCTCAGCCACAGCTCGTACGGCGGCATCGACTGGGTCGCGTCCTGGTGGATCAGCGAGGTGAGCGTTGCCATGTCGTACCGCTCGAACGCGTCCACGTACCGGGCGAGCAGCGCGCTGCCCGGTTCGTCGAGCACGCGCGCGGGGGCGGGGACACCGGAGCGGGCTGCCGCCAGCGTCGCCCGTGCCCGCTGGAGCGCACTTGTCACCGACGCGACGCTGGATCCGAGCATGTCCGCCGCCTCGGCCGCCTGCCAGCGGAGCACGTCGCACAGCAGCAGCACGGCCCGCTGGCGCGGTGGGAGGATCTGCAGCGCTGCGACGAAGGCCAGCCTCACCGACTCCCGTGCCACGGTGACCTCGGCCGGGTCCGCCTCACCGATCACCAGGCTGTCGGGGACCGGCTCGATCCAGCGGTCACCGGGCAGGACTCCCTCGGGGAGCACGGGCGGCCCTGCCTGACCGAGGTCCATCGGGCGCGCCCGGCGCCGGCCGCTTCCGAGCATGTCCAGGCAGACGTTGGTCGCGATCCGGTACAGCCAGGACCGGACAGTGGCGCGGTGCTCGAACTGTTCCCGGCCCCGCCAGGCCCGCAGCAGGGCCTCCTGCACCGCGTCCTCCGCCTCGAACGGCGAGCCGAGCATCCGGTAGCAGTGGGCGGTGAGTTCGCGGCGGTGCCGTTCGAGTTCGGCGAACTCCGCCTCCAGCGGTATCACCCGTTCCTCCATCAAGCCATCGTAAGCTGCCCAAACTGGCAACTCCGGCCGTTCGGGGCAGGAACGGGCACCATCTGCCGGGCCCGGGCTTGCCTTCGGGGTGTCACCATGGAGACATGGCGAAGGCGACCACCCACCCGCGGGCCGGACAGCCTCCGGAGCAGGCTGACCTCGTCGATCTCAGCGCCCTGGTCAGCGCCTACTACTCGGCGCACCCCGACCCGGCAGATCCGGGCCAGCGGGTCTCCTTCGGCACCTCCGGCCACCGCGGCTCGTCCCTGCGTTCCTCCTTCAATGAGGACCACATCGCGGCCACGACCCAGGCGATCTGCGAGCACCGGGAGCGCGAAGGCGTCGCCGGCCCGCTGTTCCTTGGCCGCGACACCCACGCGCTGTCGGAGCCGGCGTTCGTCACCGCGCTGGAAGTCCTGGCGGGGAACGGGGTGAGCGTGCTGACCGACGTCCGCGACGGCTACACGCCCACTCCGGCGCTTTCACTGGCGATCCTCGCGCACAACCGCGACCGGGTGGGCGGGCTGGCCGACGGCATCGTGGTCACGCCCTCCCACAACCCGCCGGAGGACGGCGGCTTCAAGTACAACCCGCCGGACGGCGGGCCGGCGGGCGCCCGGGCCACCGCCGCGATCCAGGATCGCGCGAACGAACTGCTGGCGCAGCGCCTGCATGGTGTCCGCCGGGTCGGCCCGGCGCGCGGGAGAGCGGCGGCGGGTGGCTACGACTTCCTGGCGGCCTACCTCAGCGAACTCGGGACCGCGCTCGACCTGGCGGCGATCCGTTCTGCCGGGGTCCGGATCGGGGTGGACCCACTCGGGGGAGCGAGCGTCGCCTACTGGGGTGAGATCGCGGCGGAGTTCGGGCTGGACCTGACTGTGGTGAACACGGCGGTGGATGCCACGTTCTCGTTCATGAGCGTGGACTGGGACGGCCGGATCCGGATGGACTGCTCCTCCCCGGCCGCGATGGCCTCGCTGATCACCCGGCGCGCCAGCTTCGACATCGCGACCGGCAACGACACCGACGCGGACCGGCACGGCATCGTCACCCCGGACGCCGGGCTGATGAACCCCAACCATTACCTCGCGGCGGCGATCGACTACCTGAGCCGCCACCGGGACGGCTGGCCGGGGCGGGCGGCGGTGGGCAAGACGATGGTGAGTTCTTCGGTGATCGACAGGGTCGCCGCCGACATCGGCCGGAACCTCCTGGAAGTGCCGGTCGGCTTCAAGTGGTTCGTGCCGGGCCTGCTCGATGGCGGCGTGGCCTTCGGTGGCGAGGAGAGCGCCGGCGCCTCGTTCCTGCGCCGGGACGGCCGGGTGTGGACGACCGACAAGGACGGCATCCTGCTCGCGCTGCTGGCATCGGAGATCACCGCGGTGACCGGCCAGACCCCGAGCCAGCGCTACCGGCTGATCGCGGGCCGCCTCGGAGACCCCGCCTACCAGCGGATCGACGCTCCAGCGACCCCGCCGGAGAAGGCAATCCTCGCCCGGCTCTCGCCGGAGCAGATCGAGGTCGGCGACCTGGCCGGGGAGCCGGTGCTGGACCGGCTGACGCGAGCACCCGGCAACGGGGAGCCGCTGGGGGGGATCAAGGTGGTCACCGCCTCGGGGTGGTTCGCGGCGCGGCCGTCCGGCACAGAGGACGTCTACAAGCTATACGCGGAGTCGTTCCGCGGCCCGGACCACCTCGCCCGCATCCAGGCGGAGGCACAGGGCCTGCTCGCCACCGTCCTGGCGAAGGCCCGGCATGGCTGAGCCGCGCATCCTGGGAATCGTGCTCGCCGGTGGTGCCGGGACCCGGCTGGCGCCGCTCACGGCCGACCGCGCCAAGCCGGCGGTCCCCTTCGGCGGCCTCTACCGGCTGGTCGACTTCGCGCTGTCCAACCTGGTCAACGGCGGCTGTCTGCGCGTGTGCGTGCTCACCCAGTACAAGAGCCACAGCCTGGACCGCCACATCACCACCACCTGGCGGATGAGCGCGCTGCTGGGCAACTACGTCACGCCCGTGCCAGCTCAGCAGCGGCTCGGCCCACAGTGGTTCACCGGTTCGGCCAACGCCATCTACCAGTCGCTCAACCTGATCGATGACGAGCGGCCGGACATAGTGATCGTCTTCGGCGCCGACCACGTCTACCGGATGGATCCCCGGCAGATGGTCAGCCAGCACCTGGAGGGCCCGGCCGGGGTGACCGTGGCGGCCATTCCGGTGCCACGCCGGGAGGCCACCGCATTCGGCGTGGTGGGTGTGGGGGCGGACGGCCGCACGATCGAGCAGTTCCTGGAAAAGCCGGCCGAGCCGCCCGGGCTGCCCGGCAGCCCGCAGGAGGCCTATGCCTCCATGGGCAATTACGTGTTCACCACCGATGTGCTGGTGGACGCCCTGCGCAAGGACGCGGCGGACGAGACGAGCCGGCACGACATCGGCGGCAACATCATCCCCGGGCTGGTGCGGGATGGGCTCGCGCAGGCCTACGACTTCACGACCAACGAGGTGCCCGGCGCGGGGCCGGACGACCCCCCGTACTGGCGCGACGTCGGCACCCTCGACTCCTACTTCGAGGCGCAGATGGAT
>DAHUZQ010000070.1 GCA_027306495.1 Actinomycetota bacterium
ACGTTGAGCAGGTTATGCGCGGAGTGCCTGCATCTCAGCGCTGCCCCGGCCACCCGCGTGAGCCTCGCGGGAGCTTGTTCAGCCGCATCTTCGGCAGCCGTTCCGCGTAGCGACCCCAGATAATCGATCTGCAGCAGGAGCGGATCGGTACCGATCACGGCCCCGGCAGCCCAATCCAGATGATCGCGCGTGCTGTACCGGTCGGAGGTCCTGGCGGGCTGCAGGATTGACTCCGGAACTTCCCATGGTTGGCTGGCATCTTCTCTACCAGGGCGTGAGGACCCTTTGGTCGAGGATGGTGGTGGCGGCGTCGCGTGCCTGGGTGGCGATAGTGATCGCGTCAGTGACGTCCTCGGCCGCTGGCCCGGGGGTTGTGAGGCTGGGATATTCGAAGCTGTTGCGGGCTCGGCGTATCCGCCCGAACGCGCGCAAGGCCCGCACCATAGAGCCGAACTGAGCCAGGACCGCCTCCTGGACGGCCAGATGCCCGCCCCGGCTGGTGGCCCGCAGGCCCTGGACGGCGAGCAGGCTCGCGGCGCTCTTCCGCAACGCGTCGTAGGCCAGCTGGTAGGCACCCGCCAGGTCCCCGGTCTCCAGCGCGGCAGCGGCTGTGGCAAGGTGGCGGCCAGCGTCCTCCAGCAGCCGCCGGGCCGTTTCCTCGCTCGGGGTCAGCTGCTCCAGTTCCGTGGCAGCCAGGAGCTCAGCGATGCGCTCGCGCCCGGGTTCCCACGTCATGGCGGGCCTTCCGGTTCCAGGACGGGAACGAGAGGGCGGCGAGTCACTTCGGTGTGGAATGCGTCGCCGCTTTCACGCCACCACTGCGGGGTCCGGATCGTCACGTTGACCTCGCGTGCCAGCCGTGTCCCGGCCCGCTGGGCCACCTCATCAAGCTCGTCCCGGTCCGGGCTGCCAATCACCAGCACATCCAGATCCGCCGGGGCGCGGCCTTCCAGACCGGCATAGCGCGATGCCCACGATCCGAACAAGTAGGCAGCCTCGATGCCCTCCAGCCCGGCAAGCGCCTCGGCCAGGACCTGCCGCGGCCCAAACGAGCGCAGCAGCAACTCGGTCAGCGGACCCGTCAGCGGCGAGTCCGCCACAGTGACCAGGCGGGTGTTGCCCAGACGGCGGGAGGTGACCACCCCAGCCTGCTCCGCGCGGGCCACCTCCCGCTGCGCCGAGGACACCGACGCGCCCACCCGCCCGGCCAACTCGGTCAGCGTCCATTCCCGGCCAGGCGACAGCAGCACCAGCGCCAGCAGCTCGGCCTGCAACCGCGACCGCAGCAACGGCAGCAACGGCGGCGGCTTAGCTTGCATAACATGCAAACTACATCCCGTCTTACGGAAAGTCGACCCCAACGGGTATGGACTCACCCCCGTCGCCGTGCACGAGCGTGCTGATTGACCTGCGCGGATGAAGCTCTGGCAAGCGCAGGGCCGCCGCGCCTCGTGCTGCCCACGCCTGGATCGGCACAGGGAGTGGCTCGCCGCGATGGCGGTGGTCGATAGCCAGGTCGATCCGTTCGACCTCGATATGCTCGCGGTCAGTGAGCGCTTCAGGCTGTTCGGGGTTCACCCGGCGCGATGTCTACCTCGCCTACCTGTGACTGCTGCGCGCCATGGACCGGCTCCGCGCTACCCATGTCCTGCGGCGCCCAGCCCGGCGGCAGCGAGAATCCACTGCACCATCGCGTTTTTATCCCTGCCGTACTCATCAATGTCGGCAGCCACGGCACCGGCCCTCCGCTTCACGGCAGCGTACTGCTCCCGCAAGTCCGGGTCGGCGCGCAAGGTGTCCCGGACCGCGAGGTGGTTGCGCAGCGACAGCGACCCCTGCACAACGACATAGGTGTTCGTCGCGGCCAGGTGGTCAGGTTCCTTAAACGCCCACCGCAGTGGAATGCCGAGCGTGCCTTCGGGGGTGAAGCCCAGCCCAACCAGGACCTGCGACGCCGCGGCCACGTCCTGGCCGGCGACCACGATGTCGCAGTCGATGACGGGCTTGGCGGCCAGCCCCGGGACCGCGGTGCTGCCGACATGCTCGATGGACACCACAGGCACCCCGGCGGCCGCCATGGCTCCGGCGTACTGCTGGCGTAATTGCTCGAATCGAAGCGGCCAGCCGGGGTCGTACTCAACAACCAGGATCACACCGGGCAACCTACGCCATTCCGCTCGCGGCATGACAGCGCGCGGGTCACGCCATCACAGGGTTCACCTTCCTCAGCTACTCTGGCCGATGGGGAGCACATGCCGCTCCACGAGGCCGTGCTGCGGGCGATCGGGCTGCACGCACGCGCAATGCGGCTTGCCGCACTTGCGCCACACCATATTCAGCGGCCCCGCCGGAAGTCCCCCATCTGCGACATCAAGGCGAACAGCTCAGCGCGGCGGCGATCCAGCCACGCCAGATCCCGGCCCGGCAAGTCAGCCACAGGTGCCCCCTCCTTCCGCATCGTCGGTCCAAGACCCTGGAGTTAGTCGCCTTTTTCTCAAACGCAGACACGAAAATAGGTGAGGCCTTCACAATGAGCCTTGGCCTGCGGGGATGCGCGTCTTTGAGGGCCGGGTCCACGGGTTTAGCGGGCGGCGTCCACGGGGTTATGCGATTTGGGTTTCCGGGGCGGCGGAGGTTCCTGGGCTTGCGGTCCCAGCGGGGGTCGGCGTCGGGTGGGTGGTGATGGTCCGCGGTGGTCTCAGATGGCGGGGTCGGCCAGGTCGGCGGGGTAGGTGATGTCGACCTCGGCGATCTGTTTGGGGAAGTCGCGCTGGCTGTTGGTGATGAACCGATCGGCTCCGGCGGCCACGGCGGTGGCCAGGTGGACGGCGTCGGCGGCCTTGAGCTTGTACCTGGCTGACAGGGATGTGGCGAGCTCGGCGGTGGCCAGGTCTACCGGGCGCAGGTCGAGCCTGGCCAGGAGTCCGGCGAGGATCCGGATCTCGCTGGCCGCGCTGTCGCGCAGTGGCTTGCCGAGTACCTCGGGCAGCAGCAGGACTGAGCCGGTCCCCGCCGGGACCCGGTTCCCCGGGGCGGCGATCAGGGCCGCTACCCGGCGGCCCAGCGGGTGGCTGGCCACGGCCGCATAGATGAGAACATCGGCGTCGAAAGCGTCCATCACCGGGCGTCGCGACCGGCGCGGATCTCCGCGATCAGTTCCTCGGCCCGGGCCTCAGTGAGCCCGGCGCCATCTGGCGGTAGCGCTGACCCGGCGGCGGCGAGCATCTGGTGGATCGCCTCGGCGCCATCCAGCGCCGCCCGCGCGCGGCGAGCGCGCAGCGCGTCCGGGCGAACCAGGACGGCCACTGGCCGACCGTGCCGGGTGATCGTGACCTCCTCGCCGCCCTCGACCCGCGACAGCAGATCAGGCAGCGCGGCCCGCGCCTCGGACACGCTCATCATCGCCATGACCGTAACTGTATGGTGGTGTACATAAGAGTACAAGCGGTTCAGGGCCGGGCCCACTCACGGCCAGTGCCAGGCCGCACTCTTGATCACAACCCGTGAACGCCCGCTTCTTGAAGTGACTACCACCGAATCGCTCGACGAGGCGCACGAGCACCTGCATAACACCGGCCCGAAGTGGGGAGGCAATCTGGCAATCACCCCGCGACAGCCGCAACCCCGCGGCGACCCGCGTAATCAGCAGGAACACGAACCGCAGGCACATGATCGCTGATCATCACGCCCGGAGCACCGAACGGGCAACTCTGCTGGTCAGAGCCGTGGACGAGATTCTCGGCACGCGCAGCAGTCCCGTCATGGTGTTTGCCGAAGGTGCGCCCAAAGCGGTTCGGTGCTGGTGATTTCCGAGGCGATGCACCTTCCGGGGGCCGCGATCCCGCGGCTCCGATCAGTCGAGCAGTTCCACGGTCATGAACCGGATCGGTGTATCGCCCGCGTTCTCAAAATCGTGAATCATCGGCTCTCCTGGCGAGTGCTCGGAGTAGTTGGTGTCGCCGACGTGATACTCGCGAGTGATCATCGTGCCGTCGGTGGCGGTGCGCTGCCGGCCGATGCCGCCATCCACGACGGTCCAGAAGTAGCGACGGGTATGGGCGTGGAACGGGCCACGCTCGCCAGGCTGCAGGCTTACTTCCCAGACCCGGATGTGGTCGTTCTCGAACCACAGCCTGGTGCCAACGTCCAGGTTTCCTGGTGCCGCGTCCAGTTCGCCGCGGTAGTCACCGGGATCGAAGCTCTCCTCGCCGATGATGGTGGCAGCCATCCAGTTCTCTCCTTTGCCTGTTGCGTAACCGCACCGCACGTGCGGCGCTAGTTGCCGGGCCCGTAGAGCCCGAAGATGAGCCGTGGGTCTCCGGGCCGGAAGGTCCCCGAGGACTGTGAGTTCTCGCCGATGTCCCGGCAGCGGGCCAGCAGGCTGCGGCCCAGTGTGAGCTGCCGGCGTTCCCACGCGGCCAGCGCCGCCGGGACATCCCCGCCCGCCGCGGTAAGCTCCGCGGCCAGCGCCCAGCCGTCGGCGGCCGCCTTCGCCGTGCCGGCCGCCGCGTGC
>DAHUZQ010000074.1 GCA_027306495.1 Actinomycetota bacterium
CAGCGCGCAGATCCGCAGGACGGTCACGTGGCCGTCAGCCATCGCGGGCAGCACGACTGGCGCGGGCATCGTGAAGTCGCTGACGCCGCGCATGGGCCTGCCGGCCAGCGCTCGGGCGGCCTGGGCCATCGCTTCGAGCGCCATGCTGGCCGGCAGCACGACGATGTCGTCGATCCGGTGATCCGCGAGATAGGGGTCCCGGGCCAGTGACAGGTCGGCCTCGGCGATGAGTTCGATGCCCGGACAGTGCACGCGGACCCTTTCCAGGAACCGTCGGGGAGCCTGCTGGTCAAGTGTCAGCCGGGCGGTTGGAGCGGTGTCCGGTGCGCCGATCCGTCCGTGGATGGCCACCCGCGGCGGACTGTCCGGGCAGGCGAGCACGGCTCGCAGGAGGCGCTGGCCGTCCGCGAGGGGGACGTGCGGCGCGTCCCGGGGCGAACCCGGTGGCAGCGACGGGATCCCAGGCGGGCGTGCGCTATCGCCGGTCTCGGGCAGACCCGGGGCGCCGGCCGCGCCCGGCATGCCGGACGCGGCCGGCCCTCCCGGCTCCGGAAGCAGCCAGCCCGGCCAGTCCACGTGCAGGTGCCGGCAGCGCGGCCACCCGCTGCTCAGGCGGGCCGCCTGGGCAGCGAGCAGCCCGCTCAGCAATGCGCCCGCGGCATGGTCAGGCCGTCCGTGGCGGCCCGCCACCGAACCGTAGGTCAGCAGCAACCGAACCCGCTCCATGGCAAGTGCCGCCAGCACGTTGGAGAGCCTGGCCCGTTGCCCCGCGACCTGGCGGGCGAGCGTGGCCCCGGAGAGGCTGGGCCACCGCCCGATCGGCCCCTCGGACGCCCCGTAGACGATCGCCGAGACCGGCCCGAGCTTTCGTTCCAGGCTCCGGATGGCGGCGGCGACCTGGCCCGGATCGCGCAGGTCGGCCTTCTTGCGGCTGACCCTGACCCCGGATGCCCGCAGGCTCTCCAGGTAGGTGGCCGCGGCCGGATCGTCTGGTCCCGGCGGAGCCAGGACGGCCAGCGCCGGGCCGGCACCGACGAGCGAACCCGCGATGGCCAGGTCCGCTCCGCTGAACGCGCTGACCAGGACCACATCGGCCGGGCCTGGCTGAGCTGAGCCGCCGGCCGGGTCTAGCGGAGCCGGGACCGGCAGATGCGCCTGTCCGGTGTCATCGATCCGGATCTCCAGGAACGTCCCGCGTGATGACATGGCGTAGGGCAGGGCCCAGCGCAGGCCGGCCGCGGTGGCCGGGGCCTGGATGAGAGTCAGGCCCATCGTGGGATTCTCCGCGTGCAGCGTGGCACAGAATCCGGACAGCCCCGGTGTGCCCGTGATCACCACAAGGCCGCCCAGGGCCGCGCCTTCCCGGCCGGCCGCCAGCATGGTCTCGCAGCCGCCAGGGGCTTGCGGGTCAGCGACCACGGTCAGCACCTGGGATGCGGTGGGATCATCGGCCAGCAGCCTGGCCGCCAGGTGACCGAATTCCTGACGGGCCGCGGGCCGAAGCCGCCATGTGCCGGCCTTCCCGGATGCGGCAGCAGGCGCGGCCGGCTCGAGGGCGTCCGCGAAGACCCGTACCCAGGGTCCCACGCCGGGCAGGGGTTCAGGTTCGGCGGCCGGCCGGGCAGCAGGGCCAGCCGGGTCGTTCCCGCCGGAATCGGGTCGGGGCATGGCACCCAGTCGGGGAGGGAGGTGCCGTTCCGTACCGGACGGTGGAACCTGGGCACGGACGGGCAGTGTGGCGGCAGGCATGGGAGGTGGTGCGGCACGCGCGCTCATGGCCCCGGCCGCGGCAGGCGCAGGGGCGGTCGCTGCGGACGCCGTGACGGGCCCGTTCCCGGCGGCGGTCCGGGGGTAATCGGCGCGGAGGGCGGGCAGCAACCCGGCCGGGGCGGGCCCGCCGCACGGGTTGACGATGAAGATCCGCTCCCGCCAGATATCGATGGGCCGGAAGTGCCGGCCATCCAGCAGTGGCGCGAATGATCGGGCCGCGCCGACGGCGAACAGGGCCGCAACCGCCCGGGGGCGCCCGGCCACTTCGGACCCGCCAGCGGCACTGACCGCGGGCACATCCGAGCAGTCTGCGGCGATCAGCGACAGGCCGTCACCGGGCCCGGTCTCCAGCAGGAGGTCCACCTCCGCTGCCGCGCACCGCAACGGGCCAGCGAAGCGCACGGCCGAGGTCAACTGGTCCCCGAGCAACGTGCGCAGGTCGTCCCCGGCGGTCAGGGCGGAGCCGGTTATGGACGACAGCAGGCGGCGCGCCGGCGGCAGGAACGTTAGGTCCGCGAGGGCACTGCGCATCGCGGCTCCGTGCTCGGACATGGCGGGGGAGTAGAAGCCGTGTGGAGCATCCAGGATCTGGGCGGGAACGCCCTCGTGTGCGAGGTGGCGGGCGAGGTCACGGACGGCGGCCGCTGGCCCGGCCAGGACCTGCTGGCGTGGGCCGTTGTCGATCGCGACGACGAGTTCGGTGCCAGTGCAGAGAGCGTGGGCGGTCCGGGCATCGGTATCGACCGAGATCATGGCGGAACGACCGTCTGCCCGCGCGCCGAGCACAACCGCGCGCCGCGACACCAACCGGGCTGCATCGGCTTCGCCGATACAGCCCGCCCAGACCAGCCCGGTGATCTCACCCAGCCCATGCCCGATGCCCGCGGTGGCAGCCAGGCCCAGTTCGGAGAGCCAGCGCAGTTCTGCCAGCGATGCGGCGAGCGTGGCAAGCTGGAGCGCCGGATCGTAGCTGGCCACCGCCGCGGGCCGGTGGCGCGGGGCATTGCCGGCCCCTAGCGTGGGATTGCCGGCCCCTTCCCCGGGGAAGAGCAGGGCGACCCGGCCGCGCGCGCGATCGGCGGCGAAGATTCCGGGGGAGGTTGTCAGCCGGCCCGGCGGCAGTGCGCCGACGAGCGTGGCGGCGTCCCGCGCCAGCGCGGCAAGCTGATCCTGCGTCCCAGCCACGAGGGCGGCGCGCACAGGCCCAGCCCCGTCGGCCCGGCGGGCGGTGTCCGCCGCGAGGTCGCCGAGTTCACCATCGGAAAGCCACGGTGCCAGATCGGTGATCCGGGCCAGGTCCCGCAAGAGTGAGGGACGGTCGGCGGCGCCGAAGAGGAAGGCCCGGGGCGTTTCGGGGGAATCCGTGGTGAGGACGGCCGCGGGGGCGGGAAGGATGGGCGCTGGTGTCGTGAGCATGGGCACAGGGGGGGTGGGGGCGCGGTCGGGTGTGGATGTGGGCGGGGCGCCGGCGCTGCCGGCGGGGTGCCGGTCGGGTGTGGACGTGCGCGGCGCGCGACGGTACCGCCCGTCATCGTCATCGAGGCGGATGACCAGATGGACGCTGGTGCCGCCGGGCCCGACCGCGCTGACACCCGCTACCCGTGGCCCCGGTCCGTCCGGCCAGGGTTCGGCACTGTCCGGCACCCGGACCCGGGCTTCCCCACTGGTGATCAGTGGGTGCGGGAGCACGCACCCGGTGCTGGGCGGGATGACTCCGGCCGCCATCGCCAGGGTCGCTTTCATCAGGCCGGCCACTCCGGCCGCCGCCTTGGTGTGGCCGATGTTCGCCTTGACCGAGCCCAGCGCGGCGAGGCTGGGCGCACCGGCGCGCAGTTGTGCCAGCGCGGTGAGTTCCGCGAGGTCCGCCGGGGCGTTACCGGTCCCGTCACCTTCGAGGTAGTGGACCTCCGCCGGGTCCCACCGCGCGCGCTCATAGGCACGGCGCAGCGCCAGCAGGAGGCTCGCCGAGCCGGGCCCGGTCGGTGCCGGACTGCCCGCGGAGGAAATTCCCCATCCGGCGATCTCCGCGTAGCTGGGTGTGTCCGCCGCCCTGGCGTCCGCTGCTCGCATCAGCACGACCAGGCCGCAGCCTTCGCCCGGCCAGAAGCCGGTGGGACGCGCGTCGTACACGCGCATGTCATGATCAGCCAGCAGGCCCGCCTCCGCCATGCTGGTGAGGTCGTACCGGTCGAGGCTCACGTCTACGCCGCCGGCGATCACCGAGTCGAGTTCTCCCGAGGCAAGCGCCGAGCAGGCCGAGGCGACAGCCAGCAGTGATGAGGAGTGGGCGGCGTCCACAGCATGCCCGCCACCCCGGAACCCGAAATGCCCGCAGATCCGGTCGGCGATGCCGCTGGGGAGGATCCCCGGCAGGCTCAGTTCGCTGATCGGCGGGAACGGTGCCGCGAACGTGCTGGCCGCTCGCTCGAGCAGGCCGGCACGCGGTCCGGGCGGGATCTCGCTCTCGGCGAGCGCGGTGCTGATGGCCCACCGGATGTAGGGCCAGCGGGCGCGCAGGGTGGAGGTGCGGGAGACCTCGCCCATGAGGGTGTTGCCGATCATCACGCCGGTCCGGTCACGGGCCAGGCCCTGCCCGCCGGGGAAGCCGGCGTCGGCGAGCGCCCGGGCAGCGGTTTCCAAGGCCAGCCATTGGGCCGGATCGGTGTCCCGGTATGCCTTGGATGAGACGCCGAAGGCCGCCCGGTCGAACCGCCATCCCTCGATCAGGGCCGCTCGCCCGAGGGGGGTTGTGGGCGGGTCGCTGCCTGGCCGGGCCGGATCGGGAGCGCCCGCCGGGCCGGGATCGTGCGCCGGGCCTGGATCGTGCGCCGGGCCTGGATCGTGCGCCGGGCCTGGAGCGCCCGCCGGATCCGGCGCGTCCCAGCGGACGGGCGGAACGCGGCGGAAGGCCCGCCGGCCGGCCAGGCACAAGTCGAGATATGGCGCGATTCCGGGGGCCTCCGGGAATCGGCAGGCCATCCCGACGATCGCGATGGGGACTGGTTCAGGCATCCGCGGCGCCACCGGAACTGCTCA
>DAHUZQ010000076.1 GCA_027306495.1 Actinomycetota bacterium
CTGGCATGCGGAGCCAATGTCTACGCCGTCTCCACGGACCTGACCGCTGGCCGTACTTACGTGAGCCGGCTTGGCGCTGCCGCCGCTTCGACTGTCGCCACAGTGCAGGCGACCTCAGATGTCCCGTCGCTGGCGTGCGGCACCGCTGGCAGCCCCTCCTTGCTGCTGCCAGGCCAGACGCCTGTCCTGCTGGTGGGCGAAGCTTTTCACGCCATCCCGGTCAGGAGCGGCCCCGCAGCGGTGATCCGCGGATCTGGGCGGCTCGTATGGCTGGTGAATGACCAGGACGGAACCTTGCGCATCGCAACCCTCGCGAACGCGACCAGCCCAGCGAGCAGGACGCTGACGCAGCAAACTTCCGCCGCATCGCTCCTCATTGCCACAGCCGCACGCAACCTGTGGGTCGTCATTCCGGCTATCGGCCGGGGTCACGTATCCCTTCGCGTCGAGCGAGTGACCGCGGGGTAGTCAGGCCGGCGAGCTGACGCCTCCCGGCGTCCTGTCTCAGCGCAGATGTGGCGGGACCAGGCCCGGGGTATGCGAGCCGGGCAGGCAGGGCTGTTCGGCGCATCAGCGCAGGGGAAGCACGCGCTCAAACTGCAGCGCTCGGTTCCTGCTGGGCAGAACGATGGCGAACTGCCCACCTGTGGATGGCTGCTGCACCCGCAGGAGAAGCCAGGTCCTCCCGGCGGCTGTGATGTCGACATAGCCATGGGAGTCAGCGGCCGTCGTGCCGACCGCCGTCAGCCCCGCCCCATCCGACGCAGGCACGCTGATCAGGAACCCGTATTGCACGGGCACTGGCTGCTGGCCCGGCTGAGGCCTCGGATGGAAGGAACAGATCGCTGCGGAGGTGATGGTGATGGTTACCGGCGTACCGAGTTTGCGGTAGCACCGGCCGGGACCGCCGGGCAGCGCGACAGCACCGGCCGGGCACCCGCCTGCGCGCGCCGGAAACTGGATGCGCACGGCCTGCAGGACGAACTGTGCCGGAGCCTTCTGGGGCGCCGGTGCTGGCGGGCCGGCATGTCCGGCAGGTGGCGGTTCCGGCGCTCCGAGCGGAGTGATGTGACCGCAAGCGGCAACGGCGAGCATGGTCGCTGCCGCGGCCAGGAGGCGTGCCGGGCGTGGCAGCGACGGAAACGGCATGTCCTGGGTCTCCTAGGCGGCCGTCGTATGCGGATGCGCTGGCGGCGCGGGGGTGGCCGCCTGGGTCCGGGCGGCGTCGGGGGCCACAAGCGCGACAGCGGCCACCAGGATGAGCAGTTCCGCCAGGCCCACCTTGATCAGGTGCGGGTCATTCAGGTAGTCGGCGATCGAAATGATCCGGTACACCCCGGCGGTGGCTGCCAGCAGGATCAGGGTCAGCGACCACACCCCAGATCCGGCGCCCTGGCGGGACCAGGCCCTGGGTGTGTGCGCCAGGCAGGCGAGGGCGGCCAGAATGCAGCACAGCCCGGAGAAGTCCGGCACCCAGGCGGAGTTGCCGGTCGCCTGCAGCGCCAGCAGTGGAAAGAACACCAGGAGATAGCCGGCAGGCAGTGCCAGCAGCCAGGGCCGGGCCGGGCCAGTCGGGGCGCCGCGGTGGAACGCAACCATGGCCAGCACCGGGACGAGGCTGAGCAGCACCCAGGCGGCCCACGGCCCGAACAACGGTAGCGCCGGCCCGACGCCGGTGAACGGGGCTTGCAGCATCACGACCAGGCTGGGAACGATGGTCAGCGCCGCGAGCGCACGCGCAGTCCGGTAACGCCCGAAAACCAGCCCCACGAAGACCACGATCCAGGCGACGCTCACCACGTAGAACACCGCGGGCCAGACCCCACGGGGGGTGGCGTTCACCAGGTTCGCGGGCAGCGGGGGGAGGCCGAGCACCCCGCGGACCCACGCTGCGGGCACGAGGGCGACCAAGCCCAGCGCCGCGTGCACCAGCACCACGGCGAGCACCGCACGCCGCACGGCCTGGCCCCAGGCATACCGGCGCGGAGTGCCCGCGCCGCCCAGGTAGAGCCGGACGGCCAGGACGGCCACGCTGGCGACCTCCCTCCAGCCCGGCCCGGCGGCCTTGCAGATGTACTCGTCCGCCTCCGGGTCGCCGGTCAGCCAGCTATCCAGGAAGGCGGCGACCATGTCCTGCTCCCACTGCTCCCGGTACCAGCCGGGCAGCAGCCGCAGCACCCGCCGGTAGCGCCCTTCCAGGTCGGCGCTCACCCGGCCGCCCCCGCTGCCGGGCCCGTCAGGCCCAGCCTTACCCGCACCACCCGGGCGGTCGATGCACGAAGCTCGGCCTCCTCCGCCAGCGCGCGCCGCCCGTCCCGGGTGAGCCGGTAATAGCGGCGCAACCTGCCGTCATGCGCTTCTTCCCGGTCGGGCTCGATGAGCCCCTCAGACGCGAGCCGGTCCAGTACCCCGTACAAGCCGCCGATCTTCAGCTTCACCCGGCCGTGCGACAGGTCGGCGACCTCACCCACGATCCCGTACCCATGCCGCGGCCCATCGGCGAGCGCGGCGAGCACGAAGAACGCCTGTCCTGTCATGGGCTTGGCGGCCATGTCAGCAATATAGTGAGAACCACGATATTAGTCCATACCCAAGCTCGCCAGAGGACTGCGGGCGGTGACGTGGGGGCTTGCATCCACCATGATCGTCGTAACGGGTGAGGTGGGCCGCCCGGCGCCCGGGACGGCCACCGGATAGGGGCACGCCATGACCGCTGTCGCCGGTTCCAGGGGGACGGGTTCACTTTCGCGGGCTGCCCGGTTGGGGGGCGTGGCCGCCGCCGCGGCCGTTCTCACCGCCGTTGCGGGTTGCGCGGGCCCGGGGGCCAGCGCCCCTGCGCCCTCGGCAACCGCCACGGGCGGAACGGCGAGCGGGCTGGTGACGCCGCCGCCTGCCCCGTCGTCTCTGCCCGCGACGAGCCCAGCGGCCGTGCCGGCCCTGGGGCGCCCCGCTGGGGCGTTCGCCCGGGGCAGGGGCTTCGGCCAGGTCAGGCCCGCGACCGTCTTCAACGGCGGCGACCCGACTGGACTAGTCACCCACATCACCTGGCAGAGTTGGGGCGGGCTGACCGCGGTCGGAACCGGCACGAGCGACTACGTCGGACCCAACCAGACAGTTGCGGAGGGCACGCAGGAAACCGCCCGGATCGTCGCGTTCGACCTCGGGCCATGCGGCGGCAAGCTGATGTACCGGGCGGTGGAGTGGTTCTTCCCCCAGCACGGCCAGGCCTTCAGCCCCAGCCAGTACGAGGACATCTGCAACGGCAGTTATGTGACCGCCCCGTAACGCACGCGCCCGGCCCGCAAGGGACGGGCGCGCCAGTCAGGTGGCTGAGGCCTGCCGGGCGCGGATCACCTCGATCGCTGCCCGGTCGGGCAGCTTGACCCGCACCGCCCCCCGGCCCGAGGAGGCGCCGAGTTCCAACTCGGCGTTCTCGATCTCCAGCCAGTCGCGGTAACTGACCTCCCTGACCCCCCGGGCGGAGAGCAGGTCGGACAATGCGGCCCCGGTGCCGGTGGGCCTGGCCGGCGCCTCCCCGGTCAGGTCGGCGAGCAGCGCCCGCACCGTCTCGGCGGCATCGGACTTGTTGGTCCCGATCACCCCGGTCGGCCCACGCTTGAGCCACCCTGCGACGTACTCCCCCGGCAGCGGCGTGCCATCGGGACCCAGGACCCGGCCCGCCTCGTTCGGCACCGTGTGCGAGCGCTCGTCGAACGGCACGCCAGCCAGCGGGACGCTCTGGTACCCGACGCTGCGCAGCACCATCTGCGCGCCGATGGTCTCGAACTCGCCGGTCCCGGTGAGCCTGCCGGTGGAGTCGAGCCTGGTGCGCTCCACGGTCAGCCCGGATACCCGTTCCGTGCCCTCGATCCGCACCGGCCGCAACCAGAACCGGAGGGTGAGCCTGCGCGCGCACCCGGCCGGGGAACGGGCGGCCCAGCCGCCGATGACCGCCAGGTTGCCACGCACCCGCCGGTCCGAGCCGGCCAGCGCAGCACCCTCGCCGGAGTCGTCGAAGGCTTCCGGATCGGCCTCTTCCCGGGGCACCACGATGTCCACGCCGTCGAGTTCGCCGAGTTCACGCAGTTCCTTGGTGGTGAACTTGGCCTGGGCCGGGCCGCGCCGGCCGATCACGTGGACCTCCCGGACCTTGCTCGCGACCAGGGCATCGAGCACCGGCTGCGAGACGTCTGTGCTCGCCAGCGCCGCTGGGTCCTTGACGAGGATCCGGGCGACGTCCACGGCCACGTTCCCGACCCCGATCACCGCCACCGACTCGGCTTCCAGGCTGAACGCATCCGGTGGTGAGTCGGGATGACCGCAGTACCAGTTGACGAAGTCGGTCGCGGCGTAGCTGCCGGGCAGGTCCTCACCTTCGATGCCCATCCGCCGGTCCCGCATGGCCCCCGTCGCGTACACGACCGCGTCGTAACAGCCCAGCAGTTCCTCGCGGGTCACGTCCGTGCCAAGCCGGACACCGCCCACGAACCGCACATCGGAGTGTTCCAGCACCCCGCGCAGGTACTCGGCGATCGACTTGATCGAGGGGTGGTCCGGTGCCACCCCGTACCGGACAAGACCGTACGGGGTGGGCAACCGGTCCAGCACATCCACCTGAATCGCGCGTGGCTGCTCCAGCGCGGCGGCTTGCTTGATCAGCGCCTCCGCGGTGTACAGGCCCGCCGGGCCGGAGCCGACGACGGCTACGTGCAGCGTGCTCATGGTGCTCGGCTCTCCTGTCACGCCCGGGGAGGACGCGCCTGAGAGGGCGGTGCGGGTGGCTCCGCCGAGGGCGCGAATTCGGGAACGAGCCTGGCCACCGCTTCGGTGACCCGGCGGGCCAGATGCTGGGGCACCAGGCCGGCGTCTTCGAGGATCTCCTCGCGCTTGCCGTGGGCGAGGAACTCTTGCGGCAGCCCGAACGACCGGACCGGGGTCGGCACGTTCGCATCCTGCAGCGCGCGGCAGACGGCGTCGCCGAACCCGCCGGCCCTGCCGTTGTCCTCGACCGTGACGACAAGCCGGTGCGTGGCCGCACTGTTGACCAGTTCGGGGTCGATCGGCCGCACCCACCGCGGGTCCACCACGGTCACCCCGATGCCCTGATCGCCCAGCCGCCCAGCAGCCGCCAGGCACACCCCGGCCATCGGCCCGACACCGACGAGCAGCACATCGCAGGCAGTCGGGTCCGCCGGGGCGTGCAGCACGTCCATCCCACCCAGGGTGCCGACCGCCGCCAGGTCACCTCCCGCCACACCCTTGGGGTAGCGCACGACGGTCGGGCCGTCCTGGACCGCCAGCGCCTCCCGGAGCAGCTCGGAGACGCGCGCGCCGTCGCGGGGCGCGGCGATCCGCAGGCCCGGAACCACCTGCAGGATCGACAGGTCCCACATGCCGTTGTGTGAGGGCCCGTCCGCCCCGGTCACACCGGCCCGGTCGAGCACGAAGGTGACCGGCAGCCGGTGTAGCGCCACATCCAGCAGGGCCTGGTCGAAAGCCCGGTTGAGGAACGTCGCGTAGAGAGCCACCACCGGATGCAGCCCGCCCATCGCGAGACCGGCCGCGCTGGTCACGGCGTGCTGCTCGGCGATCCCCACGTCGAACACCCGGTCGGGGTAGGCGTGGGCGAAAGCCGCCAGGCCGGTCGGGTACAACATCGCCGCCGTGATCGCCACGACGTCGGGACGCTCCGCGCCGATCACCACCAGTTCGTCGCTGAAGACGTCGGTCCAGCTTCGCCGGAGCGCCCCCTTCGGCTTGCCCGTCGCCGGGTCGAACGCGCCCGGGCCGTGCATGCAGTCTTCCTCGTCGTCCTCAGCCGGGGCGTAGCCGAACCCCTTGCGGGTGAGCACATGCACGATGACCGGGCCGCCATAGGCGGCGGCGCGCCGCAGTGCGTGCTCGACAAGCTGCTCGTCGTGGCCGTCCACCGGGCCGAGGTACTTGATGCCGAGGTCCTCGAAGAGCACCTGCGGCTGCAGGACGTCTTTGAGGCCCTTCTTGATGCCGTGAAGCGTCTCGTACAGGGGCGGGCCGACCAGTGGGGCGCGTGTCAGCGAGGTCTTGATGTACTCCAGCACGTGCTCATATCGCTGGGAGACGCGCACCGCCGCCAGATGCCTGGCCAGGCCACCGATGGTGGGAGTGTAGGAACGGCCGTTGTCGTTGACGACGACGACCAGGCGGCTGTCCTTGGCGGCTGAGATGTTGTTCAGCGCCTCCCATGCCATGCCACCGGTCAGCGCCCCGTCCCCGATCACGGCAACGACCATCCGGTCGTTCTCGCCCCGGATCTTGTACGCCTTGGCCAGCCCGTCAGCGTAGGACAGGGCGGTCGAGGCGTGCGAGTTCTCGACGATGTCGTGCTCGGACTCGGCCTGGTTCGGGTAACCCGATACACCCCCGCGTTGCTTGAGCCTGGCGAACCCGCTCTGGCGCCCGGTCAGCAGCTTGTGCACGTACGCCTGGTGGCCGGTGTCGAAGATGATGCGGTCCTTCGGCGAATCGAACACCCGGTGCAGCGCCATGGTGAGTTCGACGACGCCGAGGTTCGGCCCGAGGTGTCCGCCATTGCGCGAGACCGCCTCGATGAGGAAGTCCCTGATCTCTCCGGCGAGTTGGGGAAGCTGGTCGGGGGCCAGTGCCTTGAGGTCCCGGGGGCCGCTGATCGACTCCAGCAGAGTCACCTGTCTGCTCCTCGTCGTGGTCGGTCGTATCCGGCAGGATTACCCGCCGCCTCCGGCAGGACTCGCGCGCCGATGGCCCGACGGGCAGCGAGAGCCTGAGGCGAGTCTATTTCGCCCCCGTGCACCGCCGCACGGCCAGCCCGGCAAACGCGCGGGCACACCAGACACACCCCTGCCAGGCGAAGGTGGCATCCCACAGCGCGGCGGGGCGGGGCTGCCCCCTTCCCGCTGACTAACATGACGTTCCCTTCCCCTGCCCGCGACCGCGCCGACCAGAGCCGGGAGCCGGCTCTGCCCTGCGGCTGCCCGCAGGGCAGAGCGCATCCAGCCCGGTAGACGAACCGTGGCACAGACAGGTTCCATCACCGGCGCAGCCCAGCCCCCGGCTCACGCGGTGACGGTCAGGTGCAGGACCCGGTCCCGGGCGGCATACCAGCCGGCCGTGAACTCTGCGACCCCGATCGCCAGCAGCAACGTCATCGGCACCGTCCAGCCGCCGGTCGCCCGGTGCAGGAACCCCACCAGCAGTGGCCCGGCGGCGGCCACCAGGTATCCCCCACCCTGCGCGAACGCTGACAGCGAGGCGGCAACCCTGGGGTCGGGTGCCCGCGCCATGGTGAAGTAGATCGCCAGCCCCAGGCCGGCTCCCTGGCCGAGGCCGAGCAGGAGCACCCAGACGGCGGCTGAGGCGGCGGGGGCGAACGACGCGCCCGCCAGGCCGGCCATGGTCACGGTCACCGTGAGGGAAGTCAGCAGGCGCTGGTCCCGCACCCGGTGTGCCAGTACCGGGATGAGCAGGGCTGTGACCGCGTTGCCGAAGTTCATCAGGGCGAGCAGGTCACCGGCGTGCACCGGGCTGACACCCCGGTCCCGGAACATGGTGGGAAGCCAGGAAAGGGTGGCGTAGTAGATCAGGCTCTGCAGGCCCATGAAGAAGGTGACCTGCCAGGTGAGCCGGTGCCGCCCGAGGTCTGCGATGCGCGACCGCCGGACCTGACCCGGCTCGGCCGGGCGGATACCGAAGCGGGCCTGTGGAAGCCACAGCAGCGCAGCCGCGGCGGCGGGCAGTGCCCACAGCCCGAGCGCGATGGGGACCGAGCCGTGGGATGATCGGAACACCGGCACCGCGAGCAGCGAGCCGAGGATGGCTCCGGCCGACAAGCTCATCAGGTAGGCGCCGATGAGCAGGCCCGCCCGGGTCGGCGCGCGCCGTTTGACCAGGCTGGGCAGCAGGACGTTCATGAGCGCGATGGCGCCGGTCGCGATGACCGTGCCGGGGAAGAGCAACCCCCCCGGCAGCGCTCCGCGCAGCGCGAGCCCCCCGGCGAGCAGGACCAGTGCCGCCAGCAGCACCCGTTCCTCACCGAACCGCCGGGACAGGGGTGCGGCGACCGGTGAGAACACCGCGAAGCACAGCACCGGCACTGCCGCCAGCGCCGAGATCGCCGCTGGGGACAGGCTCAGGGCACCGGCCAGTTCCGGGAAGATCGGCGGCAGGCTCGTGATAGCCGCGCGGAGGTTGAGTCCCAGCAGCAGGATGCCGTCCTGGTCGCCGGCATCGCCCGCCAAGGGCAGTCGTTGCCTGGCCCCCGCGGGAACGTGGGGCGCGGCTGAGTCGGACATTTCGCGTCACGCTATCGTGCCGGCCGCTGCCGGTATGAAGTGACCGCCCGGCCGGGCGGTCCACTCCGGCGACTGACGGCCCGCGGGCGGACCGATGACGGGAGATTCCCTATCTGGCCCGGGTCTGGGAAGGCTATCTGGCCCGGGTCTGGGAAGGCCCGACACCAGATAAGCGCGCGCGGCTGTGCGGGCCTGCGAGGGGAACTGGTCACGGAGCACTGGCTGTTTGCGGCGTGCCAGGTACCATCTGCGCGCCATAACCCCGCTGGCAGTCCAGCACCGCGGCCACCGCGGCGCATGCGCCTAGCGACCCCGGAATCCGGCCCGGGCCGCGGATCCGGAGCGGCCGTCCGGCGCGCACCGGCGGACTCCGGCGGGACCGCCCCGGGATATCACGGTGACCATCGAGCCCACTGACACCACCGCGCCCTGCTCGGGCCGGACCGCAGCCTGCCGGATCACCCAGCCGACCGCAGTGAGCGCAGCACGTACTGCATGATGCCGCCGTGGCGGTAGTACTCCGCCTCGCCGGGGGTGTCGATCCGGACCAGCGCGCCGAACTCCCGCCCGTCCGCGCGCACGGTGACCTCGCGGGGCACCGGGCCGGAGTTCATCGCCGCGATCCCGCTCACATCGAACCTCTCGTGCCCGGTCAGCCCGAGCGTCGCGGCCGACTCCCCCGGCCGGTACTGCAGCGGCAGCACACCCATCCCGATCAGGTTGGAACGGTGGATCCGCTCGAACGACTCCACCAGCACCGCCCTGACCCCGAGCAGCAGTGTCCCCTTCGCGGCCCAGTCACGCGATGACCCCGAGCCGTACTCCTTGCCGCCGAGCACGACCAGCGGGACGCCACGCTCGGCGTACCGCTGCGCGGCGTCGTAGATGGACATCTGCTCACCTTCGGGCAGCAGCACCGTCACGCCGCCCTCGGTGCCCGGGGCCAACTGGTTGCGCAGCCGGATGTTCGCGAACGTGCCGCGGATCATGACCTCGTGGTTGCCGCGCCGGGACCCGTAGGAGTTGAAGTCGCGCCGCTGCACCCCGTGTGCGGTGAGGTACTGCCCGGCGGGGCTGTCGGTCTTGATGGCGCCCGCCGGGGAGATGTGGTCGGTCGTCACCGAGTCGCCGAGCATCGCCAGCACCCGGGCGCCGCCGATGTCGGTGACTGGGGCGGGCCCGGCGGGCATGCCCTCGAAATAGGGTGGCCGGCGCACGTAGGTGGACTGGGAGTCCCAGGCGAAGGTGTCTCCGGAGGGGACCTCCAGCGCCCGCCAGCGGTCATCTCCCTCGAACACGTCCGCGTAGTCCCGCGTGAACATCTCCGCCGCGACCGCGTCCCGCACCACGGCGCCGACCTCGGCCGGCGAGGGCCAGATGTCACGCAGGTACACGGGCGTGCCGTCGGGGCGCGACCCCAGCGGCTCGTGCTCCATGTCGAAGTCCATGGTGCCGGCGAGGGCGTAGGCGACCACCAGCGGCGGGGACGCCAGGTAGTTCATCTTCACGTCGGGGTTGATCCGGCCCTCGAAGTTCCGGTTCCCGGACAGCACCGAGACCACGGCGAGGTCGTTTTTGCCGACGGCGGCGCTGATCGCCTCCGGCAGCGGGCCGGAATTGCCGATGCAGGTCGTGCAGCCGTAGCCGACCAGGTTGAAGCCGAGCTTGTCCAGGTAGGGCACCAGCCCAGCGCGCTCGTAGTAGTCCATGACCACCTTCGACCCCGGGGCGAGCGTGGTCTTCACCCAGGGCTTGCGGGTCAGCCCGGCCTCGACGGCCTTCTTGGCAAGGAGCGCCGCACCCAGCATGACCGACGGGTTGGAGGTGTTCGTGCAGGAGGTGATCGCCGCGATGACGACGGACCCGTGGTCCACCGACGTCACCGTTCCGTCCTCCAGGGTGACCTGTGCCGGGGCGGACGGCCGGCCGGACGGTTCCGTAGCCACCGGGTCGGAAGCCGGGAAGGTGCCCTTGAGCCCGTTGTCGAGGCCGGGCGTGGAGGCATAGTTACCCAGCGCTTCCCGGAACGCGGTTTTCGCGTCGGCGAGTGCCACCCGGTCCTGTGGCCGCTTGGGGCCGGCCAGTGACGGCACCACCGTGGACAGGTCGAGCGAGAGTTCCTCCGAGTAGCGGGCGGCCCGGGCCGGGTCGTGCCACAGGCCCTGCTCCTTCGCATAGGCCTCGACCAGCGCCACTTGGTCGGCATCGCGACCGGTGAGCCGCAGGTAGGCCAGCGTCTCGTCATCGATGGGGAAGATCGCGCAGGTCGAGCCGAACTCCGGGCTCATGTTGCCGATCGTGGCCCGGTTCGCGAGCGGGACCGACGCGACACCCTCGCCGTGGAACTCCACGAACTTGCCGACGACGCCGTGGTGACGGAGCAGTTCGGTGATGGTCAGCACCAGGTCGGTGGCGGTGGCCCCGGCCGGCAGTTCGCCGCTGAGACGGAAGCCGACCACCCGCGGGATCAGCATGCTGATCGGCTGGCCGAGCATGGCGGCCTCGGCCTCGATCCCACCGACGCCCCAGCCCAGCACCCCAAGGCCGTTCTGCATGGTGGTGTGGGAGTCGGTGCCGACGCAGGTGTCAGGGTAGGCGGCGCCGTCGCGGGACATGACCACCCGCGCCAGGTGCTCGATGTTGACCTGATGGACGATGCCCGTGCCGGGTGGCACCACCTTGAACCCGGCGAACGCCTGCTGGCCCCACCGCAGGAACGCGAACCGCTCCCGGTTGCGCTGGAACTCAAGGTCCACGTTGCGGTCGAAGGCGTCGGGCCGGCCGAACACATCGGCTACGACGGAGTGGTCGATGACCAGTTCCGCCGGGACGAGCGGGTTGATCTTCGCCGGGTCGCCACCGAGGTCCCGCATGGCCTCGCGCATGGTCGCCAGGTCCACCACGGCGGGGACGCCGGTCAGGTCCTGCAGGATGACCCGCGAAGGGGTGAACGCGATCTCCGTGCTGGGCTCGGCGGAGGCGTCCCAGTTCGCGAGCGCGTTCACATGCTCGGCGGTGACGAGGTGCCCGTCTTCGTTCCGCAGCAGGTTTTCGAGCAGGATTTTCAGGCTGAACGGGAGGTCCGCCGCGGCCGGGATCGCATCGAGCCGGCAGATTTCGTATTCGCTGCCGCCGGCCCGCAACCTGCCGCGGCTCCCGAAACTGTTCGCCGTCATGGCCTTGGCCTCCTTTGCCCGGTCAAGCCGGTCTCCGATCCGCGCGGCCCCGCCTGCCGCCCTGCCCCGGTCCTCCCCCGCTCCCTGCCATCCTGCCGCGGCACCGGCCCCACCAGATGACTGGCCGGGCTGTACTGACGACACCCGGGGAAGTATCTCGATATCAAGCTACTTACACCGTAGGCCCGCTGCGGCCGCCACGTCAAACCGCGACGCGCACCCGCAACCGCCGGCAGGCTGGCTCCGTCTCAAGGGCGTGAAGCAACGGCTGACTGTCATGAGTGCCGTCGTGGCACTGCTGGCACTGCTGGCCGGCTGCCGCGGGTACCAGGCCGCGGCGGGCAGACCCAGCCTGCCGGCACTCACACCGGCGAGTTCCGCACGGCACGGGTCCCGGGCGCCGCGGACCGGGGCCAGCGGCCGTCCGCGTGCTGGCTGGGCCGAGCTGATCGAGCCGGATCCCGCCCGGATCAGGTGCCACACGCCGGCTATCACAGCGCCGGCCTGAGCTGAGCCCTCAGGCGGACACCGGCTCCGGCTGCGCGGCCACGGCTGCCTCCACATGGTCCTGTGCGCCGGTGAGCCGCCGGCCGAGCCCGACGGCCAGCGCCACGGTCGCCAGGCATCCGGCACACAGCAGACCGATCCATGCCGCCCCGAACCCGACCGCGATCATCGACGTCGACAGCGCTGGCGACACCACGAAGGCGACCGAGTACGTCGCGCTGGAAAGGGCGTTCGCTCTCCCCCTGATCCGGTCGCCGGCGAGCTGGTTGATCAGCGGGCTGATGGTGGGCGCCATGAAGGTTTCACCCAGCCCGAACAGGCCGGCGAACGCGAGCACGCACCCGACCCGCAGCCAGGAGGGCCCGGGCAGCGCCGACAGGCCGAGAATCGCCCATGCGAGCCCCCAGATCAGGCCCACCACCGCCAGCGCACGGCTGCGGCGCAGCCGGCGGATCACCCGCAGGACGATCAGCTGCGCGCACACGATCACAGCCGTGTTGACCGTCATGGACAGCGCGATCACCGTTACCGTGACGTGCGCCTCGGTCGTCCCGTACGCCGGCAGCCCGGTGTCCAGCGCGGCGTAACCCGTGAACGCCAGGACCAGGGAGGCGAAGATCACGTTGCGCAGCCCGCGCTGGGAGAGGACCTCGCGGTAGCCGGGCTTGCCGCTGCCCGGCTCGTGAGCGGGCCGCATGTTCGGGAGCCGGGACAGGGCGAGCGCGAACAGCAGGCAGGAAAGCCCGTTCGCGAGGAACAGCCACTGAAAGGACGCCGGATGGCGCACGTCGGCCACCACCGCCGCGACCACGCCACCGAGCCCGAAGCCGAGATTGACGCCGGTGAAGTTGACGGCGAACGCCCGCTGCTGCCGGGCCGGATCGGGGCACAGTCCCGCCATGGTGGAGGCGAAAGCGGGGAATGACGGGCCGATCGACGCGCCGAGCAGCAGCAGGCCCGGCAGTGCCGTCGCCGCGCTGTGCGCCCAGGCGAGAGCACCCTGCGACAGCGCCTGGATGACCAGCACGAGCACATAGATCCGGCGTGCCCCGAGGCGGTCGATGGCCACCCCGGACAGGGGCACCGTGACCAGGCTCACCGCCGACGCCAGCGCCAGCAGCGCCCCGACTTCGGCGAGCGGAATGCCCCGGACCTCATGCAGGTAGATCAGGTTCAACGGCAGGATCATGCCGGTCCCGAACGACGAAACGGCGTCCCCCCCGATCAGCACCCACAGCGCGGGCGGGAACGTCGTTCTCGTCATAGGCCCAGCTTCCCGGCCCACACTCCGCTGCGTCGAATGGTTATCGCCTCAGCCGTGCGCGACGGCGGTGTGGTGACAGAAGTGGACCCGGTCCGGGGTCAGAGCGTGCAACCGCGACAGCGAGTCACGCCAGGCGGCGGGATCGCTGGCCTGGCCGGGCGGCAGGTCCTGCGGCGCCGGCGGCGAAGTGTACTGGCGGGGGGTGTAGGCGGCATCGCCGATCAGGACATCCACCTCCCCTTCACCGGTGGCGACCACGACGCACTGGTGGCCCTGCGTATGCCCGGGGGTGGCGATCACCGACACACCGGGCAGCAGGTCGGTATCGCCATCGAGCAGTTCGAACCTGGCTCCCGCGAAGTCGAACCAGGCGGCCAGGTCGGGCGATTCCAGCCGGGCCCGTGCCAGTTCGGATCGCTGGACCGCGAACGCGGCGTGGCGGAAGACGGCGTTCTGGCCGCAGTGGTCGAAGTGCAGATGGGTGTTGATGACCAGGCTGATGTCGGCGGGGCTCATGTCCCAGTCGGCCAGCGCAGCCGCGACGGAACGGTTCACCACCCGCCAGTCGTTCAGCACATCGGCGGGCCCGCCGACGCCGGTGTCGACCAGCACCGCACCGCCCGGGTGGGTGATCACGAATCCGTGGACGGGCCAGTCGTGGCCGTCGGGTCCCCGCAGGTCAGCCAGGTGCAGCCGCCGGATCTCCAGGCTCATGTGCGGCTCAGCCTCCTGATCACAGATCCAGGTCGATGACAACGGGCGCGTGGTCGCTCGGCGCCTTGCCCTTGCGGGCTTCCCGGTCCACCCAGGCATCCTTGACCGCGCCCGCCAGCGCCGCGTTCGCGTACACCAGGTCGATCCGCATGCCCATGCCCTTATGGAACGCGCCCGCCCGGTAGTCCCAGTAGGTGTAGGGATGCGGGCCCTTGGCGATGCGCGGGATCACGTCGGACAGCCCTTCCGCCCGCAGGCCCGCTAGCGCCGCCCGCTCCGCGGGGGTGACGTGGGTCGCCTCAGCGAACACCGCCGGATCCCAGACATCGTCATCGGTGGGGGCGACGTTGAAGTCGCCCATGACCGCGAAGGGCCGCTCGGCAACGGCGTCGGGCACGACTGCCGCCCGCAGTGCCGCCAGCCAGCGCAGCTTGTAGGCGTAGTGTGGGTCGTCCAGCGTGCGGCCATTGGGCACGTAGACCGAACGGACCCGCACCGGCCCACAGGTCGCCGCGATGGTCCTCGCCTCCCGGGTGGCCTCGTCCGGGAACCCCGGATCGCCGGCCAGGCCGGGCGCGACATCGCTCATCCCCACCCGTGACAGCACCGCCACGCCGTTCCAGCGGCCTTCCCCGTGGTGTGCGACCTGATAGCCGAGGCGGCTGACCGCGTCCGCCGGGAAGGCATCGTCGCCAACCTTGGTCTCCTGCAGGCACACCACATCCGGGGTGGCCTGCTCCAGCCACTCGACCAGCCGGGGCAGCCGGGCCAGCACCGAATTCACGTTCCACGTCGCGATCCGCACGAGACCATCCAACCAGTTATGGCCGGACCGGATGCGCGGCGAGCGCCGGCCGGGTGAGCGAGAAGCGCCCGGGCGGCAGGCCCGCATCTTCCCCGAGCGCCAGCCTCGCCAGCACCTCCCCGAGCAGCGGCCCGAACTTGAAGGCGTGCCCGGAGCAGCCACCGCCCACGACGATGCGCCCGGCCCGGTCCAGCACGAAGTCCTCGTCCGCTGTCATCGTGTACAGGCACGTCTGCGGGGCCAGGCCGTTCGCACGCAAGCCGGGCAGACGGCGGCGCACATACCGGTCGGTCATCTCCTCGTGTGCCGGGCTGGGCGGGAACGGCCCCCGGTCCGGGTCGATTCCCCGGCCCGGCACGTGCGTGGCCACCTTCAGCCCCGGCGCCCCGCCGGCCCGCGGCACCACGTACCACGCCCCGCCGTCCGCCTGCCAGTCGATGAGTGTCGGCCATTCCTCATCGGCCCGGGCCGGCTGGTAGTAGCGGATCTGCTGGAGTGTGGGCGTTGCGTGGGGCACGTGTTCGAGCACGCCGGCGAGCAGGCCGGTCATCCACGGTCCCGCCGTGATGACCGCCGCCCCGGCTTCGATCACACCCGAGGGGGTGTGCAGCAGCACGCGCCCGCCACGATCCTCGATGCTCCGGACGGGGGTATGGGGGCGCAGTGGCACCCCATCACGCGCGGCGAGGTGCTGCAGGGCGGCGACGGTGCGATCGGCCAGGCATACCCCGGCGTCGGCCTGGAACAGCATGCGCTCCCCCGGGCCGGCCGCGATGCCGGGGAACCGCCCGGCCAGGTCGGCGCTGCTCAGCCAGGCATGCTCCACATCGCAGGCCGCGAGCGCGGACGCGCACGCCAGGGCGCCCGGCCCCGCGTCCAGGCCGCCAGTCACCACCAGCAGGCGTTCGCCGGCGTCGGCCTGAAGTTCCGCCCAGGCGTGCCTGGCGGCGATCGCCATCCGCACATAAGCCGGGTCGGGATAGGACAGGCGGAAGATCCGGGTCGCACCGTGCGAGGAACCCCGCGTGTGGCCAGGCCCGAACTGTTCCAGCAGGACCGCGTCCACGCCCCGGGCCGCCAGTGCCCGGGCGGCCGCCGACCCGAGCACCCCGGCCCCCACGACGGCCACCTCGACCCGCTCCACCCACGCACCGTAGCCGGCCCCCGGCCCGGCATTCAGCCAGCCCATGACATCACGGGAGATCGCCCGCACCCGATGGCTTCAGCGCCGCGCCGCGGCGAGCCGGGCAGGGAACATCGGGACCGGCTCAGCTCACTCGGTGATCACACCCTTGAGCCAGGTGAGCGTAGTCCCCAGATGGTGTGAGATCAGCGTCTCCAGTTGCTTGGAGTCCCCCGCTTCCACGGCTGCCAGCATCTGCCAGTGTTCCCTGGTCGCCCGTTCCCGGCGCTCAGCGGATCTGGCGAGCATGTGGATATACAGCCCGGCCCGATTCCGCATCTGCCGGATGAGTTCGACCAGCAGTGGCCTGCCAGAGATCTCGTAGAGCCGGGTGTGGAACTCGACGTTCGCTTGCTCCCAGGCGGTCGGGTCCGCGATGTCGATGTCGCGGGAGAGGATGTGGCGCAGGTCCGCCAGGTCAGCCGTGGTCCGGCCCGCCACCGCGTGGCGCCCCGCGAGCGACTCCAGCACCGACTGAAGTTCGAATATCTCCGACACCTCGGCGATGGATGGTTTGGCCACCACAGCGCCCTTGTGCTGGTCGATCCGGACCAGGCCCTCCGCTTCCAGTCGCAGCAACGCTTCCCGCAGAGGAGTGCGGCTGACGCCGAGCCGACGCGCCACATCGTCCTGCCGGAGGGGAGTGCCTACCGGGATTGCCCCAGACAAGATGATCTCGCGCAGTGCCCTCGTCGCCGCCTCGGTGGCCGTGGTCCTCGCGATGAGTCCCGGCACCGCGAAACCTAGGTCGGTCACCTCGCCTCTTCCGCCCGCAGTGGACGCTGGCTCCGCGGAGCGGGCCTAGCCACACCATAGCCGCTCTGCCGCAGCGGTATCCCGCCAGGCGAGCCGGACGTCATGTCGGCTGGTGAGCGTCGTGCAGGACCAGCGAGCGCAGCGCCAGCCGATCGACAGCGCGTGCCGAGGCCTCGGTAACGCTCAACCCGCGGAAGGCCGCCAGGTCCTGCTTGATCTGGCCGCAGACCGACGGGGGCTGGCGCAGCAACCGATCGGTGACCCCGGTCACCGCGGCCTCAAGCTGGTCGGCGGGCACGGCCTGGTTGATCAGGCCCGCGCGCTCGGCCTCACCGGCCGACAGCGGCTCGCCCGTCGCTGTCAGCCAGAAGGCCTGACGGCGCCCGAGTGCCACCGGCAACCAGGTCAGCACCAGTGCGGGGGCCAGTCCGGCTTCCGCTTCCGGGAAGTGGAACCGGGCCGTCTCCGCTGCGATCGCCACGTCCGCCAGCGCCGCCAGGCCAACCCCAAACCCCGCCGCGTCGCCGGAGACCTGGGCGACAACCGTGAGCTCACTCGTGACCAGTGCCGCGTTGAGCCCCGCGAGGGCCTCGGCCATGGTGTAGACATCGGCTGCCGTGACCGCGGAGCGCTCCCGCCCCAGGCAGAAACTCTCGCCAGCGGCCCTCAGCAGCAGCACGCGGGTCTGCGCCGGCGGTTCCCGCAGGACACCGGTGAGTTCACCGCACATGGCAAGGGTGAAGAGATTCCCGGGCGGCCGGGCGATCTCGACCGTCACGAGCGGCCCCTGCCTGGTCACATTCAGGTCGGTTGTCATGTGGCGTTCTCGCTCCCGCCTATCCGCTCATCCGCGATGCTGTCCGCCGCGTCATCGTTCACGCCCCGATCCGCATCCCGCGCCGCCCGGCCGGTCAGGTCTCCGGCTCCCCGGCCCAGGAAGAGGCTGCCCAGATCCTCCATCTCGCGCAGCACACCGCAACTTGCCTGAAGGATGAGGCGCCCATCGGAGAGCACATATCCCCAGGATGCGACGTCCAGCCCCAGGCTCACCCGCTGCTCCACCAGCAGCACCGCCCGGCCCGCCTGCGCCAGGCTGGAAACGATGCCATGCAGGACCGTGCGGGCAACGACCGGCGCCAGGTTCGCGGTTGGCTCGTCGAGGATCAGCAGCTGGGGCCGCGCCATCAGGGCGCGGCCGATGGCCAGCATCTTGCGCTCTCCGCCGCTCAAGCTCCGGGCCTGCCTGCGGCGCAGGCCGGCAAGCTGCGGGAAGGTCGCGAAGACCTCATCCTGGCGTCCCTTGACGTCTGCGCCACGCAGCCGGTAGCCCCCCATTTCCAGGTTCTCCTGCACCGTCAGCGGCGGGAACACGTCGCGGACCTGGGGCACGTAGCCGATACCCGCGCCGATCCGGTCCTCTTCCCGCGCCCTGGTGATGTCCGAACCCGAGAGCGTAAGGCTGCCACCCAGGACCGCCAATTCCCCGGTGATGGCTTTGACCAATGTGCTTTTGCCGGCGCCGTTGGGGCCCATCACCAGGACGACCTCCGCCAGCCCGACCGCCAGGCTGACATCCTTGATCACGGGCAAGCCGTCATATCCCGCGGTGACCCGTGTGGCCGCCAGGTAGGCCGGCGGACGCTCTGCTGTCATGTCCGTCCTCGCAGGTGAAGGGCCAACGGCAGCGCTGACAATCATGGCGGGCACCTCATGGGGGTCCGCTTCAGCCGAGGTAGGCAGCCTGCACCTCCCGGTCACTGACCACGTCCTCGTAGGAGCCCGTGGCGATCGGCCGGCCGAGCGCCATGACCACCACGTGGTCGCAGAGTTCCCGCACCACTTCCAGCGCGTGCTCGACAATGATGAGAGCGATCTTGTCGTCCCGGATGGACTTCAGGTCGGTGATGAGTTTGGCCACGAGATGAGGCGCCACCCCGACCATGGGCTCGTCCAGCAACAGCACTGTGGGTGAGCACATCAGGCACCGCATGATCTCCACCAGGCGGCGCTGGCCGCCGCTGAGTTCGCGGCCGTAGGCGTTTGCGATGCCGGTCATCTCGAACCGGTCCAGCACGTCCCAGGCGTGCCGGGCGATGGCACGGTCGCGGCGCCCGGTCTCCCGCGGGCGCAGCAGGGCCGCCGTCAGCGACGCACCACGAGCCCCATGACCCGCGGTGACCAGGTTCTCGAAAGTCGTCATGCCAGCGAATTCGCTGGTCATCTGGAAGGTCCGGATCATCCCCCGGCGGGCACGCTGGTGCACGGGCATGCGCGAGACGTCCTCCCCACGCAGGCTGACGGCCCCGCTGGTGATCTTGACCTGGCCGCCCAGGGCGGCCAGGAAGGAGGACTTCCCGGCCCCGTTGGGCCCGATGAGCCCCACGGCCTGCCCGGCCGCCACGCTCAGATCCATGCCGTCCACCGCGCTGACGCCACCGTAGGAGACCCGGACGTCCCGGGCGGACAGGACAGCTTCGGACGGCGCGGCTGTCCCGCCCGGCCGCACGGTCTCCGGCAACCCCGCCGGGGCCACCCCTTCGTGCTCGGACCGGGCCGTCATGCGCTGTCCCGGGTTGGCTCGGGCCTGGCCAGGAAGCGCCGCTCTGGCAGCAGGCCACGTGGCCGCAGCAGCAGGCAGAGCATCCACAGCAAGCCGATCACGATCCATTCCAGCGAATCGGTCAGACCCGGGTACCCGATCTGCGGGAGGAAACGGGGTAGCTCCAGGAAGATGATGGGCACGAGCAGCACACCCAGCAGCACGCCGCGGTAATTCCCCACGCCGCCCACGAAGATCGCGGTGAAGATGACGAACGTCTCCGCGTAGCCCCACGCATCCGGCGACCACGCGCCGATGTACTCGACCAGCAGCCCGCCGGACAGGCCGGCGATCGCACCGCCGATGATGAAAACCTGCATCCGCATCGCGGTGATGTTCAGGCCGAGCGCGGTCGCGGCATCCTCCTGATCACGCATCGCCCGCAGTGCCCGTCCCCACGGCGAATGCGACAGCCAGCGCACAAGCAGGTACACCGCCCCGCCGAGAGCCAGCACCCAGGCTGCGTAGGCCCACTGGTAACCCTGCAGGCTCAGGGGCAGCCAGAGCAGCGGCCGGGGAACCCCGGTCAGCCCGTTCGAGCCGTTGAACAGCGGGACGTCGGCTTCCACCACCTGGATGGCGATGAGGGACACGATCAGCAGAACGGCAGCCTGATAGTCGCGTCGCATCCGCCGCATGCTGAAAGCTCCGACGACCGCGGCCAGTACCGCACCAGCGGCGGCCGCCACCAGCAACGGCAGCGGGAATGGCAGGTTCGCCCCGAACACGTACTGCTGGAATGAGGCGGCACCGCCGCTCGGCCCGAGCGTCACGACCGCGGCCGCGTAGGCGCCAACCGCCTGGAAGATGATGTAGCCGAAGTTGATGACACCGGCGTAGCCATACTGCAGGTTGAGTGAGATCCCCGACAGCAGGTCCACTCCGAAGTACACCACCAGCGTTGATATGTAGAAGGACCAGGCACTCACGGGCGCACCCGGTCCGTGAGCCCGGCCGCCGCGGCTGAGTGGCTTCCCGTTACGGCCCGGCGCCACCCGGACGGCGCTGGCGTCCTTCTCATATGGTCAGCCTCGTCTCCGCCGACCCGCGGGAGAGCACGCTGCTGGGACGGGTCAGCAGCACGACCACCAGGATCCCGAAACCCGCCACGGTGCTGTACTCCGCGCTGCCGAACGCCGCCACCACCTGGGTCACCACACCCATCAGCAGCGCGGCCGCGGCGGCGCCACCCGGCGAGCCCACTCCCCCGAGAATGGCGGCAGCGACCACCAGCGGCAGGAAGTCCTGACCCGTCGTGTAGCCGACGCTCTGGGAATTGATGATGTAGACGACACCGGCGAGCCCGCACAGGAACCCGCTGAGCAGCCAGGTCACGATGACCACCTGGCCGGTGCGGATGCCACAGGACCGGGCGAGCGATGGTTCGGCTGCCATCGCCCGCAGCGCCTTGCCGATCCGGCTAAACCGCAGCAGCCCTTCGAGCGCGAGGAAAATAGCCGCTCCGAGCGCGATCACGATGAGCTGAGTGGGCGTGACAATGATCGGCCCGAACCGCAGGGGCGCGGCCTGCAGCACGGTGAACTGGTACACGTTGTTGCGTGATATCGCCTGGACTGTGTAATCGATGACCAGGCCCAGCCCGAGCGTCACCATCATCATCTCGAAGAGCTTCGCGCCACGCCGGGCATAGAGCCGGAACACACCGCGCCCGAGCACCAGCGTGACCACCGCCCCGGTGAGCCCGCCCACCACCAGCCCGTACCACGCGTTGATCCCCTGCTCGAGACCCAGGTAGGCGGCGAATGCCCCGACCGTCATGATGCTCCCGAAGCTCAGGTTGAGGACGTTGGTCAAGCCGAACTGGATCGTGAAGCCCATCGCCGCGATCGCAATGATGGAGGCGAGCACGACACCGAAGGCGATAGCCGAGACCAGCGTGGCCCACATGGCTACTGGACCCCGGAGACGGACACGGCCTCGATCTCTTTCGCGGTGACGGTGCCGAGCGAGACCGGCTGCGACCCGCCATTGCTCCCCACGGCCTCCTGATTACCGAACGAGTTGTGGTACTGGTTGAAATTGATCAGCCCGGTCGCGCCGAAGTACTGGATCTGCTTGCCGGCCTTGAGAGCCGCGACACCCTGGGCGTAGGTGTAGACGATCGTCTTGCCGGGGCCGGGATTGGCCACCTTCGGAATGTAGGAGTTGAAGACAGCCGGGCTGACGCTGTGGGCCGCGACCATCGCCAGCGCCACCACCATGACGCCGTCCCAGTAGGTGATCGAGAAAGGATTCGACAGATAGGACTGCCACGGTGAGGGGACCTGCGACTTGTCCGCGGTCACCGCTTTCTCGTAGGCGGTGACCGCCGGGGTGGTCTTCGACGGGGCGGTGATCAGTCCCGTGTAGTACTTCTGGAACGAACTGCCCAGCGCTCCGTGGACCGCCTTGAGCCAGGGGGCCGTGAAGGTCGCCTCGGTGCCGATGATGGGGACAAGGCCCCCGAGCTGCTTCAGTTCCCCGAAGAACGTCCCCGCCGTGGTCGCGTCGGACTCGGTCATGATCACCTGTGGGTGTGCGGCCATGACCTGCCGGACCGAGGACAGGTACGACGGCTGATCCGGGGTGAGGCTGACGTTGGCGACGAGCGTGGCGTGCAGGGCCTTGATGCTGGCCAGCACGCCCGGCAGGTCTCCCTGGGAGCCGCTGTCGGTGCCGAAAACGGTCGCGATCCGCGTGTAGCCCTTGCGCTGCGCCCACAGCATCATGGCAGTCCCGTTCGCCGAGTCGGGCGGGAACAGCCGCCAGAAATAGGGCAGCGTGTTGTGGTTGTAGACCGACTCTCCGGCGACTGCGGTCATCGGGATCTTCGCCTGGTTCAGGATCGGCACCAGGGCAGGCGCAGAGGCGGTGTCGGGACCCGCGACCAGCACGATGTTGTTCGTGGTCGCCATCGCCTGCTGCATGGCCGGCAGCGCGTCGGCGGGATCGGCGCGGGTGTCCACGCCCTTGTACACGATCTGATGGCCGAGAACGCCACCTTGGTGGTCGATGGCGTAGATGGCGGGGAGGATGCCGCCTGCCTGGTTCTGGCCCTCGAAACTGCTCGATCCGGTGATCGCGACGACCCCTGCGATCGTCAGCGGCGCCTTCCCCGACCCGCCTGCGCCGTTGCCTCCCGTAGCCGCGCACCCCGTGATGACCAAGCCGACCGCCGCGGCAATTGCCAGCTGCTTCGTGATCGCGATACGCACCGGTTCCTCCTCGTCTCAGCAGCCCCCACAGGGCTGAAGCAACGGTCACCGGTGGCGCGCGGGCCGATCCGATGAGCAATTTTGGATACAATATCCGATATAAAATCCGGATTCAAGACCCTTCGCTCACGCTTCGGGCAGCGGGCGATGGCGTTCACCGGGCGGACGGCGCAGCGCATCTCGCGGTGCCAGCGGACTCGCATCCGCGGCGGCGTCGCGGCGATCTCGGCCGCGGTTGTGCCTGGGGCCGGGCTGAGCGGCCCAGGAGGCGACCAGGTGGTGCGCTGCCTTCTCAGGGGGCGTACGGCGGTCGCGGTTCCCGCTGTTCGAGAGTGGCCAGCCGCGGTTCCAGCTGTTCGAGAGTGGCCAGCCGCAGTTCCAGCTGGTCGACGCGGCTCCTGAGGATCTCGAGCTGGGCCTGATCGGCCAGCCGCCGCTGCGCGGTGCGCCGCAAGCGGGG
>DAHUZQ010000091.1 GCA_027306495.1 Actinomycetota bacterium
GCCCGCGCGCTCGCCGACCAGCGGGGGCTGGGCGGTGCGGTCGCCCTCGCGCCCGAGGCGGAACACCACCTGGTCCTGGTGGCGGGCGGGGACGCTCGCCGTGCCCTCACCTATCTGGAGTCGGCCGCACTCGGCCAGCCCGCTGGGGCCCGGATCGATCTGCCCGCCCTGGAGCGCGCAGTCGACCGGGCGGCGGTCCGCTACGACCGGGGCGGCGACCAGCACTACGACGTCATCAGCGCGTTCATCAAGAGCATCCGCGGCAGCGACGCTGATGCCGCACTCCATTACCTGGCCCGCATGATCGAGGCCGGGGAGGATCCGAGGTTCATCGCCCGGCGGCTGATCGTGCACGCGAGTGAAGATGTCGGGATGGCGGACCCGTCCGCGCTCGGAGTTGCGGTGGCCGCCGCGCAGGCGGTGGAGTTCGTGGGCATGCCCGAGGCCCGGATCAACCTGGCACACGCGACGATCCATCTGGCGCTCGCGCCGAAGTCGAACGCGGTGATCAAGGCCATCGGCGCGGCCGGCCAGGACGTGCGGGCCGGCCTGGCCGGCCCGGTCCCACCCCACCTGCGGGACGCGCACTACCCGGGCGCCGCACGCTTTGACCACGGTCGGGGGTACCAGTACCCGCATGATCACGAGGACGGGATCGTCGCCCAGTCGTACGCCCCCGTCGCCGTGCAGGGCCGTCAGTACTACCAGCCCACCCGGCACGGTGCGGAGGCGCGCTATGCCGAGCGCAGCGAGCGCATCCGCGCGATCCTGGCCCGGGCGTGGGAGGGTGGGGAGCGGCGCCGCGACCCGGGCCCAGAGCCGGGCGCCACCGATGCGGCCGCCACCGATGCCGCCAGCCCCGATGCCGCCAGCCCCGATGCCGCCGCAACGGCCCGCGCGGACGAATCGGGCGAACCCCGCTAGCGCCTGCGGAGCAGGGGCAGAGGCGGTACCGGAAGCGATAGTGTCGGCGCGTGAAGGAGCACGCATGCTGACCGCGGTCTGGGTCGCCGTCATCGTGGCCCTGGCGTTCTGGGTCGTGCTCGTCTGCGTGGCCGTCTCCACGCTGCGGCGGTTCTCGCGGCTGATAGGGGAGACCAGCCGCGCTGTGACGCACCTTCGGGACCGAAGCGATGGCCTGATCGACCGGGGCCATGCCGCGATCGACCGGACGGACGAGCAACTGGCGCGCACGGACGCGATCACCGCCAGCATGGACACTGTCACAGCGAATATGGCCGAGCTGACCAACCGGGTGAGCACCCTGGCGCCCTTGGCCCGGCTGATCGCCGCCAGCGCGGACAGCCCACTGGCACGCGTGCCGGCGTTCGCCTACGGCGTGGCCCGAGCGGTCGGGAAGCGCCGGGCCGCACGCCAGGCCGGGGCACCGGCCGGGCCGGGCCCGGTGCCGCTGGCCCCGGCGGAGTCCCGCGGACTGCCCACCCGCCGGGTCCGCGGCCGGGAACTGGCCGGGCGGCGCGGGGGGGAGGCCGGGTGATCAGGCGCGCTTTCTGGCTGGGGGTCGGAGGGGAGACCCGATGATCAGGCGCGCGTTCTGGCTGGGGCCCGGAAGGGAGACCCGATGATCGGACGCGCTTTCTGGCCGGGGCACGGAGGGGAGACCCGGTGATCAGGCGTGCGTTCTGGCTGGGGCTCGGGGCCGCGCTCGGCGTGGCCGGGTACCGGCGCGTCACGGCACTGGCCCGCTCGCTGACTGGAGGCCCCCGCGCCCTGACGGGCAGTTCCCGTCTGCTGTCGGGTGGGTCCCGGGCGCTCACCGGTGGGCCCGGTGCGCCCAGCGCGCCGGTGGATGGATCCCGGGCGCTCACCGGCGGGGCCGGGCGTCCAGGCGGCCGGACGGCCGTCGTTCCCACCGCGCGCGGCGCGGTTTCCCGGCAGGCCCGCCAGGGGACTCCCCGTTCCGTATCGGTGGTGGCCGGCGCCGCCGCAGCGCTGCGGTTCGCGGCGGACGTGCGGGAGGGCATGGACGAATATCTGAGGCGACACCGTGGCCAGCCACCCAATACCCTCGAAAGTCAGCAGGTGAGTTCAGCGCGCGCGCAGGTCGGCGCGCAGCGTGGGCACCGCCCCGACAACGCAGAGGATGGCCACTGATGGAGTCGGCCGAGATCGTCCGCCGTTTCCTGACCTTTTTCTCCCAACGGGGGCACACGCTCGTGCCCTCGGCCAGCCTCATCGCCGACGATCCCACACTGCTGCTGGTCAATGCGGGCATGCAGCCGTTCAAACCATATTTCCTCGGCCAGCAGGCGCCACCGTTCGCGCTGGCGACCAGCGCGCAGAAATGCGTCCGCACACCGGACATCGAGGAGGTCGGCAAGACCACCCGGCACGCGACGTTCTTCCAGATGCTCGGGAACTTCTCCTTCGGCGGCTACTTCAAGGAGAAGGCCATCCCGTTCGCGTGGGAACTGATGACCAAGCCGGAGCGCGAGGGCGGCTTCGGCTTCGCGGAGGACCGGTTGTGGGTGACCGTCTACACCGATGACGATGAGGCGGCTGGGATCTGGCACGACGAGGTCGGGGTACCCGAAGCGAGGATCCAGCGCCGGGGCATGGCCGACAACTTCTGGTCGATGGGTGTGCCCGGCCCGTGCGGGCCCTGCTCGGAGATCTACTACGACCGCGGGCCCGAGTATGGCCGGGAAGGCGGCCCGGTCGCCGACGAGGACCGCTACCTGGAGATCTGGAATCTCGTCTTCATGCAGCACCTGCGTGGGGAGGGAGCGGGCAAGGAGGACTACCCCATCCTCGGCGACCTGCCCTCCCGCAACATCGACACCGGCATGGGCCTGGAACGGATGGCGTCCATCCTGCAAGGGGTGGACAACATCTACGAAGTCGACACCATGTGGAAGGTGCTCGAGCGGGCGGCCGAACTGACCGAGACCAAGTACGGCCGCGATCACCGCAGCGACGTGGCGCTGCGGGTGGTCGCCGACCACATGCGCACCTCGGTCATGCTGGTGGCCGACGGGGTCCTGCCCGCGAACGAGTCCCGTGGCTATGTGCTGCGCAGGATCTTGCGCCGCAGCGTCCGCAACCTGCGCCTGCTGGCGGGCGGCCAGCGGGGCGGCAACGGCGGGGGCGCACCTGGGCTGACCGCGCGCAGCGGGCCCCAGGAGCGGTTCCTGCATGACCTGACCGCCACCGTGATCGAGGCGATGGCCGGGCAGTTCCCTGACCTGCGGACGGACGCGCCGCGCATCCACTCGGTCATCGACGGCGAGGAAGAGGCTTTCAGCACCACCCTGCGCACCGGGTCGGCGATCTTCGACGCGGCCGTTGGTGAGGTCAAGCGGCGTGGGTCGAGCGTGCTGCCGGGCGAGCAGGCGTTCGCGCTGCACGACACCTACGGGTTCCCGATCGACCTGACCCTGGAGATGGCCAGCGAGCAGGGCCTGACGGTGGACGAGGTCGGCTTCCGCTCGCTGATGGCGCAGCAGCGCCAGCGCGCCAAGCAGGATTCGCTCGCGAAAAAGACCGGCAACGCGGACATCTCGGTGTTCGCGGCCCTGCTGGCGGGCTCGGGCGGCGTCACCTTCACCGGCTACGACCAGGTGGAGGGAGAGGCGACTGTCACCGGCCTGCTGGTCAACGGCGCCTCCGTCCAGGCGGCCGGCGCGGGCACGGCGGTCGAGGTCGTCCTGGACCGGACCCCCTTCTACGCCGAGGGCGGAGGCCAGCTTGCCGACGCCGGGGTGATCGAAGTAGCGGGAGCGGCCGGCTCGGCGGGCGGGCAGGTCGAGGTTTCCGATGTGCAGTCGCCCGTTCCGGGACTGATCGTGCACCGGGGCGTGGTCAGCGCCGGTGAGGTGGAGGTGGGTGCCCCCGCTCACGCCGTCATCGACGTCGAACGGCGGCGGGCGATCTCCCGTTCCCATACCGCTACCCATCTGGTGCACCGGGCCTTCCGTGGCGCGCTGGGCGAAGCGGCGGCGCAGGCGGGGTCGGAGAACGCGCCCGGCAGGCTGCGGTTCGACTTCACAGCGGCGGGCGCGGTCCCGCTGTCGGTGGTGCGCGACGTCGAGGACGAGGTCAACCACGTCCTGGTGGACGACCTGGACGTGCGCGCCTTCGTCGCTCCGATCGACGAGGCGCGGGCGATGGGCGCACTGGCGCTCTTCGGCGAAAAGTACGGTGACCAGGTCCGCGTGGTGGAGGTCGGCGACTACTCACGGGAGCTGTGCGGCGGTACCCATGTCGCCCGGTCGGGCCAGCTGGGACTGGTCAAGATCCTCGGTGAGTCGTCCATCGGATCGGGGGTGCGGCGGGTCGAGGCGCTGGTCGGGACGGACGCGTTCCGTTACCTGGCGACCGAGAGCGTGCTGGTCAGCCAGCTTTCCGAACAGCTCAAGGCGCGCCGGGAGGAACTGCCCGAACGGGTGGCCACGCTGGTGGCCCGGCTCCGGGATGCCGAACGCGAACTGGGCCGGCTGCGCTCGGCGCAGTTGCTGGAGGTCGCGGCCGGGCTGGCTGAGGGAGCGGAGGACATCGGAGGCGTCGCATTCGTGGCGCACCGGGTGCCCGACGGCACCACCGCGGACGGGGTCCGTAAGCTGGCCACCGACGTCCGGGGCAGGCTGGCCGCGGGCCGCCCGGCGGCCGTCATGATCGTTGGCATCCCGGCCGACCGTCCCACGGTGGTGGTGGCGCTCAACGAACCCGCGCGCCAGGCGGGTCTGGTGGCAGGTGCGCTGGTCAAGGCAGCGGCGGGGAGGCTCGGCGGCGGTGGCGGTGGCCGGGACGACTTGGCGCAAGGTGGTGGTGGACCGCTGGGTGAGGGAGCGGCTGCTGCGATTGCAGAGGCGTTTGGGGCGGTTCGGGCCGTTGTGAGAGACATGGCTGCGGCGGGTGGCGTACCGTGAGACCGTGTTTCAGCCCCATGATCGCGCTGGCCTCCGCCGACGCCTTTGGAGTGCGTGGTTGAGGACCGGGATCCGGTTCGCCGTCGATGTGGGCTCGGTTCGCATCGGGGTGGCGGCCTGTGATCCAGATGGCCTGCTGGCAAGCCCGCTGACGACCATCCCGCGTGGACGGGCGGACGTGGCCGGGCTAGCCGCACTCGTGTCCTCCCGCGGAGCAATCGAAGTCGTCGTCGGCCTGCCCACCGGGCTGTCGGGCCGGGAGGGTCCCGCCGCGCGGGCCGCGCGTGCGTTCGCCGCCGACCTCGCGGACCGGGTCGCGCCGGTGCCCGTGCGATTGGTGGATGAGCGCTTCACCACCACCCTCGCGCACGACAGGCTGCGGTCGGCGGGGCACGATTCGCGCGCGCGCAGGCCGGTGGTTGACCGGGTGGCGGCCGCCATGATCCTGCAAGGTGCCCTCGATGCTGAACGCTCGACCGGCCATCCGGCAGGCGAACTGGTGGCCGCCGCGCCTGGAGGGCGCTGATGGCCCGCTACCGCGGGGGCACAGAGCGGGGAGCGGGCGATCGGAGAACCGGAAGCTGGGATACGGAGGAGGACCGGCGTGGGCGGGCCAACACCGGCCCGCCCTGGGAACAGCCGGTATGGGACGAGCCGGCCGACCGGGCACTACGGCGATCTCGCCCCGGCTACGGGGCGTACCCGCCGGTGTACCCCGAAGACGCCCAAGACGACTATGACGAGCCCGGTTCCCACCGTGATCACCATGCCGTGGGCAGCTACCGTGACGCCGGCGGCCCCTATAGCGACGACGACACCCACTACCGGGGCCGCTCGGGCTACGACGATGAGCGCGGGTACCGGCCGGGTGACGAAGACGAAGAGAATCACCTCAGCCGCCGGGGCCGTGGCTTCCGCAAGGCCGGCCCCGGTTATCCCGAGGACAGCCGTGGCCACCGTGAAAAGCCCCGTAGCCACCGGGAGGAGAGCCGTAGCCGCCGCGGTGGCGATCACGACGACGATGAGTACGGCTATGGCGAGGATGACTACGGCGAGGAGGACTACGCCGACGGGGAGGAGGACTGGTACGCCGATCCGGACGCCGAGCGGGACTGGCAGGACGAGGACGAAGAAGACTACGACGACGACGACGACTTCCTGCCGGGAATGGGCGGCGGCGCGCGGCGCGGGGGACGGGCCGCGCGCGGTCACGGGCGCGGCGACCGCCCGGCGAGGGCACGCAAGCGCGGCATGCGCCGGGTGGCGCCCTGGCTAGCTGTGGCCGTGCTGGTCGTGCTGCTCGGGGTCGGGGGTGGCGGGTTCTGGTACGTCTGGCGGACCTATCTGCATCCACCGGATTACTCCGGCCGTGGCTACGGTTCGGTCGTCGTCCACATCCTGCCCGGCGACAGTGCCGCCGCCATCGGCCAGATCCTCCAGCAGGCGGGGGTCGTGGAGACCGCACGCGCGTTCTCGAACGCGGCCAAGGCCAGCCCGAAAGGGAGTTCGCTGGAACCTGGGTACTACCGGTTGCGCAAGCACATGCAGGCCTCGCTCGCGTTCGCGCTCCTGCTCAGCCCCGCCGCCATCGACCAGATCAAGGTCACGATCCCTGAGGGCTGGCGGCTCACCGAGATCATCGCCGCGCTGGGCAAGGCGACCGGAAAGCTCAGCGGATACCAGAGCGCCGTCAAGAACGTCCCGGCTCTCAGCCTGCCGTCCTACGCCAAGGGACCCCATCTGCCTGAGGGATACCTGTTCCCGGCCACCTACACCATCACCCCCGGCATGAGCCCGGAGTCGGTGCTCCAGCAGATGGCGCAGCGGTTCAAGCAGGCGGCGGCGACGGTCAATCTGGTCAAGGGGGCAGCGCACGACCATCTGACCCCGGCCCAGATCATCGTGATCGCGAGCATCGTGCAGGCGGAAGGGCGCCGGCTCAGCGACTTCCCCAAGATCGCCCAGGTGATCTACAACCGGTGGAACCAGGGCATGCCCCTGCAGGACGACAGCACGGTCATGTACGCGCTGGGTAATTACGGGATCGCGGCCACGCCCCAGGAACTCAGGGCCGCGAGGAAGTCCCCGTACGACACCTACACGCACTATGGACTGCCACCAGGGCCCATCGACAGCCCGGGCCAGGTGGCTATCGAGGCTGCCCTGCACCCCGACACCAAGGGCAACTGGCTGTACTTCGTCACGGTGGACCCGAAGATCGGCCTCACCAAGTTCACCAACAGCTACACCCAGTTCAGCCAGTGGGAAGCCCAGTTCCGGGCCAACTACGGCCAGGGCTGAGCCGGGCATGACCGGGGGCATGAGCTGCGGGATTGGCCGTGGCGAGAGCTGGGGCATGGGTCAGGGCGGCGTGAGCTGGGGGATTGGCCGTGGCGAGAGCCGGGGCGTGGGTCAGGGCGGCGTGAGCCGGGCATGAGAGCCGCCGTCCTCGGCGCGCCGATCTCACACTCACTCTCGCCCACGCTGCACCGGGCGGCCTACGCGGCGCTCGGCCTGACGGACTGGACCTACGAAGCGATCGAGTGCGACGAGGCCGGTCTCGCCGCACTGCTGGCGCGATGCGGGCCGGAGTGGGCGGGCCTGTCACTGACCATGCCGCTGAAGCGTGCCGTGCTGCCACTGCTGGACGAGGCGGAACCGCTGGTGGGCGAAGTCGGCGCCGCCAACACCGTGGTATTCACCGGCGGGCGGAGGGCCGGGTACAACACCGATGTGCCCGGCATGGCCAGGGCGCTCGCCGAGGCCGGGCTGCCCGCACTGGCCCGGCCACCCGCACTGGCCCGGCCACCCGGCCTGGCCGGGCAGTGGAGCCCTGGTCCCATCCTCATCGTCGGTGGTGGCGCGACCGCCACATCCGCGCTTGCGGCCACCCGCGACCTGGCCGAGGGCGAGGTCAGCGTGGCTGTCAGGGATCCAGCCCACTGCGGCGCCCTGCTGGCAGCCGCGCAGCGACTGCGGGTGCGGGTGCGGCTGACGGGATTCGGGCAGCCCGCCGGCCAGCCCGCCGTGCTGATCTCAACGGTGCCCGCCGGCGCGGCCGATGTCTACGCGGGCCTGCTCGACACGGGTGTGCTCCGGCCGGACTGGGTGTTCGACGTGGTGTATCACCCGTGGCCGACGGCGCTGGCCACGGCGGCGAAGCGGTCAGGGGCGAGGGTGATCGGCGGGTTCGACCTGCTACTCCATCAGGCTGCTGGGCAGGTCACGCTGATGACCGGCCGGCCGGCGCCGCTGCCGGAGATGCGTGCCGCGGGCCTGGCCGCGCTGGGAGGCTGACCGCGCCGGCCCGCCGTGGAATACCGTGCGGGGCGTGATTGCTGCTAGTCTTGCTACACGGCCAGCCCGGCATCAGCGTGCCGGGCGTGCAAGCGGAGGGCCACCTCCCACCTGGCCGGCCTTGGGCCGGCAGGTTTGCCCGCTGGTCTTTGGATCAGGCGGGCGGGCTGGGCGCTGAAGCCCGGGCGCGCGGAAAGGCGCGGACCGGGCCGGGGTGTCCCGGCTTGGCGTCAGACCGGCCACCGAGGGGTGCGGCTGGTCGACGTGGGTTAGGTGGGCTCCGCATGCATCCGTGCGGAGCCTTTCGCATCGGGGACAAGTTTCCCGGCGTGAGGTCCTTGACGGATGGCTGTGGCAAATTCCCGTCAGGCATCCGGCCCGGTGGGATGCTCAAGGAGGTCACATCAGCGTCGAACCCCGTATCAACGAGCGCATCCGGGTCCCCGAAGTCCGACTCGTGGGCCCGAACGGCGAGCAGGTGGGAATCGTCGCCGTCGCCGACGCGCTCAGGCTGGCTCAGGAAGCCGATCTCGACCTAGTCGAGGTGGCGCCCACGGCACGCCCCCCGGTCTGCAAGCTCATGGACTACGGCAAGTTCAAGTACGAGTCCGCGCTCAAGGCCCGGGAGTCACGCAAGAACCAGGCCCAGACCGTCATCAAGGAGATCAAACTCCGGCCCAAGATCGACCCGCACGACTACGGCACCAAGAAGGGTCATGTCGAGCGGTTCCTGCGGGCCGGGGACAAGGTCAAGGTGACGATCATGTTCCGGGGGCGTGAGCAGTCCCGCCCGGAACTCGGGTTCCGGCTTCTCCAGCGCCTCGCCGGGGACGTGGAGGAACTTGGCTTCGTGGAAGCCCAGCCCAAGCAGGACGGCCGCAACATGATCATGGTGATCGGGCCGCATCGGAAGAAGAGCGAGGCACGTGCCGAGCGGATCCCACGGGCCGCTCCCGGGACGCCCAGGCGGGATGGCCAGGCGCCGGCCACCGAGCAGTCGCAGCCGGCCGGGGCGCAAGAGGCCGAGCCAGAGCCGGCTGAGACGAGTTCGGGCAACCACCGGGGACCGGCCGGCACCGCAGCAGACTGACCCGGGCGCCGGGCGGCATCAGTGCCGGGCGGCATGAGGCGGCACTGATCCGCCGAAGCTCGATGGATGCTGCGCTCGCTCCGTGCGAGCGTCCTGTCAGCAGGTGGATAAGCGTCCGGCACCGCCCCCGCGGCGGCCGGCATGGCATCGCGCCACCAGGCGCGCAGGAGACGGAGCGTCAAACATGCCAAAGATGAAGACGCACAGCGGAGCGACCAAGCGCTTCCGGCTGACGGGAAGTGGACGGGTGATGCGCCGCCGCGCCAACCGCAACCATCTGCTCGAGCACAAGTCCAGCCAACGGACCCGCCGCTTGGGGGCAGACCAGGTGCTCGCCCCCGCCGACACGGCGAAGATCAAGAAACTGCTGGCACGGTAGCCCAGCCCGCCTCCAGGGAGTCACAGATATGGCACGCGTGAAGCGGGCGGTCAACGCCCACAAGAAGCGCCGGGTCGTCCTCGAACGGGCGAGCGGGTACCGGGGTCAGCGGTCGCGTTTGTACCGCAAGGCCAAGGAACAGGTCCTGCACTCGATGACCTATGCCTACGCGGGCCGCAAGGACCGCAAGGGCGCTTTCCGGCGGCTGTGGATCCAGCGCATCAACGCCGCCGCCCGTGCGGAGGGGATGACCTACAACCGGTTCATCCAGGGCCTCAAGCTGGCCGGCGTCGAGGTGGACCGCCGGATGCTCGCCGAGCTTGCCGTGTCCGACCAAGCCGCATTCTCGGAACTGGTCGTCCTCGCCAAGGGAGCCCTGCCGCCGGCCCCGGCCGACACCCCGGCCAGCGCGGCGGCGTAGTTCCCGCGCCGCGCTCCCGCGGTGACGTGGGCAACCACCCGGCACGTCCGGGTCGCCAGCCCGGACCAGCCGCTCAGCGGGGCAGGGCATGCCATGAGTGACCTATCCGGCCCCGAGATCACCAGCATCGTCTCGCCACGCCTGCGACAAGCCCGCCAGCTGGCCAAACGGGCCATGCGGGGGCGCGCCCGGGCGTTCTTGGCTGAGGGACCGCAGGCGGTCGGGGAAGCCCTGGCCGGTGGCACGACGGTCAGCCAGGTCCTGATCACAGCGGTGGCCCGGCAGCGCCACCCCGCCCTGGTGGAGCAGGCACGGCAGGGCGGGGCACAGATCCACACGGTCAGCGGCGAGATCATGGCCGAACTCGCGCAGACCATCACCCCCCAGGGTGTGCTTGCCGTCTGCGCGTTCGTGGACGTGCCGCTCGCCCGGCTGGTCACCGGATCGCCCCGGCTGCTGGTGCTGCTCGCCAATGTCCGCGATCCGGGGAACGCGGGGACCGTGCTGCGCACCGCGGACGCCGCGGGCGCGGACGGTGTGATCTTCTGCGGTGCCTCGGTCGACCCCTACAACAGCAAGTGCGTACGGGCCTCCGCCGGGAGCATTTTCCACCTGCCAATCGCCGTGGGCGTGCCCGTGGCGGAGGCCGTCACCGCCGTGCGCTCGGCCGGGGCGCTGGTGCTGGCCGCCGATGGGCGCACCGGCAGGCTGCTCGGCGAGATGGAACGCCACCTGGCCGCCCCCACCGCCTGGCTGTTCGGCAACGAGGCGTGGGGCCTGCCGTCCGACGTGCTGCGACTGGCCGATGACGCCGTCGCGGTCCCGATATACGGCCGGGCGGAGAGCCTCAACCTCGCGGTCGCGGCCGCGGTCTGCCTGTACGCCTCAGCCCGTGCACAGCGGGAAGGTGGGGCTGCCCAGCAGAGCGGGCAAGGCGCTAAAGTCTGATCACGTTCCGTCATTGCGGAGCGGCTGGGGCAAACGGTGCCGGATGGAGGCGGGCGGCTGTGGAGGGTCTGACGGCGGGCGGCATGGCTGCCTTCGCCGGCGCGCCGTCGTTCGCGGCGCATCCCGGTTTCGGCTTGTGTCCTGACGACCTTCCAGATGGGCTGGTGGTAGCCGATCGCGACGGAAGGGTCATCGTCTTCAACCGCGCGGCCACCCGGCTGACCGGCGTCGCGGCCGTGGACGCGCTCGGCGGGGATGTGCGCGGCCTGCTCCCGCTGGCCGACTCCGACGGCCGCGACTGGTGGGCCCGTGTGGACCCCTACGACGGCCTGCAAACGCGGACCCGCCACCCGGAGATGTCGCTCTTCCTGCCCGGGGGCACCGAGTTGCTGGTCACCGTGGGTTATGCACGCCGCCGGCCGGGTCGGCCGGACCGGGTGGTGCTCATGCTGCGCGGGACCGAGCACCGGGACCGGCTGGAACGCAGCAGAGCGGATCTGGTCTCCACCGTGGCCCACGAACTGCGTTCCCCACTGACCAGCGTCAAGGGCTTCACCGCGACCCTGCTCGCCAAGTGGGGCAAATTCACCGACGACCAGAAGCGGATCATGCTGGAGACGGTCAACGCCGATGCTGACCGGGTTACCCGCCTGATCACCGAACTGCTCGACGTGTCGCGGATCGAGTCCGGCCGGATGGAAATCCACCGCCAGCTCGTCGACATCCCCGACCGCGTCGCGAAGATCATCGCAGGCCGGGTAGCGGCAGGTGATTCCCCCGGCCGGTTCCAGGTGCTGGTGACCTCGCCGTTGCCGGAAACATGGCTGGACGCCGACAAAGTCGATCAGATCCTCGGCAACCTGATCGAGAACGCGCTGCGGCACGGGGCTGGTACCGTGACCGTTGTGGTGGAGCCGGCCGGAGCCGCTGGGCCCAGGGCCACCGGCCCGGCGGGCCAGTCGCCCGCGCCCCAGAGCGCCGGGCCAGAGGGTGCAGGCGCCGGAGCGGTCGCCATCCGCGTCCGCGATGAGGGAGACGGCATAGCCCCGGAACTGGCTCCCAGGGTCTTCCGCCAATTCTGGCGCGGCAAGCGCCACGGCGGGGCCGGCCTCGGCCTGTTTATTGTGAAGGGCCTCGTCGAGGCGCATGGTGGGACCATCTCCGTGCACCGTGCACCCGGCGGCGGTGCGGAGTTCCGATTTACCATGCCCGCCGGCACGCCCGACTTCGGGTAGGTCGGCGGGCATCGGCCAGCGGCCCACATCAGGACTGGCTGGCGTGGCGGCGGGCGGCAATGGGCCGCGGGCCGGACCGGCAGACGGGCCGGCGCTTCCGGGAATTGGCGCCCCGCGCATGCCAGTCACCGCGGTGCGCGATCCGCTGCCGCGCCGGCACCGAACCCTTCCCGATCGCCACAGGAGAGCGAAGCCAGAATGTCAGCGCCGAACAAGCAGTACGACCCGGTCGAGGTGGCCGCGCTCTCGGCGGAGGCCGTGGCCGCTGCCCGGGACGAGGCGCTGGCCGCCATCGCGGCCGCCCGTTCCCTCGACGACCTGAAGGCCGTGCGGGTGGCGCACGCGGGTGACCGCTCCGCGCTCGCGCTGGCCAACGCGGAGATCGGCGCGCTGCCCCCGCAGGCGCGTGCCGAGGCGGGGAAGCGCGTGGGTGCTGCGCGCCGTGACGTTGCCCAGGCCCTGTCCCAGCGCCAGGAGGTTCTGGAATCGGAACGGGACCGCCGGGTGCTGGAGGAGGAGAGAGTTGACGTCACGCTCCCGTGGGACCGCGCTCCGCGCGGTGCCGAGCACCCGGTCACGATGACCTCGCAGCGGCTCACCGACGTGTTCGTGGCCATGGGCTATGAGGTGGCCGAGGGCCCGGAGGTCGAGGCCGAGTGGTACAACTTCGACGCGCTGAACTTCCCCCCCGATCATCCGGCCCGGGAAATGCAGGACACTTTCTTCGTGGCGGGCCCGGAAGCGTCCGCGCGGTCGGGGATCGTCTTGCGCACGCACACCTCTCCGGTGCAGATCCGCGCGATGCTGACCCGCCCGCTGCCCCTGTATGTGGTCAGCCCCGGCAAGTGCTTCCGCAGCGACGCGCTGGACGCGACCCATTCCCCGGTGTTCCATCAGATCGAGTGCCTGGCCGTGGACGAGGGCCTGACCATGGCCGACCTGCGCGGCGCCATCAACGCGTTCGTAGAGGCGATGTTCGGTGAGGGACTGCGGACCCGGCTGCGGCCGGACTTCTTCCCCTTCACCGAGCCGTCGGCGGATGTGTCGATGGAATGCCACGTGTGCCGGGGCGCCTCCACCCGGCCCGGCGGCGCGCCGTGCCGGGTGTGCCGGTCGCAGGGGTGGATCGAGATAGCCGGGTGCGGGATGGTCAACCCCAAGGTGCTCGTCGCCTGCGGGATCGACCCGGACCGCTACAGCGGCTTCGCGTTTGGGCTCGGCATCGAGCGGTCACTGATGATCAGGCACGGGGTGACCGACATCCGGGACACCCTGGAAGGTGACGTGCGGTTCAGCCGGGCTTTCGGGATGGAGATCTGATGCGCGTCCCGCTGTCGTGGCTGCGCGAGTACGCCGCGCTCGGGAGTGATGTCGCCGCCGGGGAGGTGGCCCGCAGGCTGACGGCGGCGGGCCTGGAAGTGGAGACGGTCGAGGCGGTCGGCCAGGACATTTCCGGAGTGGTCGTCGGCCTCGTCACCGCGATCGAGGAACTGTCCGGGTTCCGCAAGCCCGTCCGCTACTGCCAGGTGGACGATGGCTCGGGCACCCCGCGCGGCGTCATCTGCGGCGCGGCGAACTTCTCGGTGGGGGACCGGGTGCCGCTGGCGCTGCCGGGCGCGGTGCTGCCCGGTGGATTCGAGATCACCGCGCGCAAGACCTACGGCCATGTCTCCGACGGGATGATCTGCTCGGCCCGGGAACTGGCCATCGGTGATGACCACACCGGCATCCTCGTGCTGGCGCCGGATGCCCAGCTCGGGGCGGACTTCGTGGAGTACGCCGGCCTGGCCGACCACGTGCTGGACATAGCGGTCACTCCGGACCGGGGTTATGCCCTGTCCATCCGGGGTGTCGCGCGCGAACTCGCGACCGCCTACGGTGTCCCCTACCGCGACCCCGCTGAGCAGGACCTGCCCGCCGACGTGGCCGCCGAGTCCGCTGACGTCTGGCAGGCCCGGATCGAGGACGCCTCGGCGTGTGACCGCTTCGTGCTGCGGGAGGTGCGCGGCATCGACCCGGCCGCACCGACCCCACTGCGGATGCGGATCCGGCTTGCCCGGGCCGGGATGCGCAGCGTGTCGCTGGCTGTGGACGTCACCAACTACCTGATGCTCGAACTCGGCCAGCCGCTGCACGCGTTCGACGGTTCGGCGCTGGCTGGGCCCGTCGTGGTGCGGCGTGCCCGGGCCGGGGAGCGTCTGGAGACGCTGGACCACGTGGTGCGCGACCTTGACCCGGACGACATCCTGATCACCGACTCCTCCGGCCCGCTGTCGCTGGCCGGGACGATGGGCGGGGTCACCAGCGAGGTGTCGGAAACCTCCACCCACCTGGTCATCGAGGCGGCGCACTTCTCGGCGCGCGGTACCGCGCGGATGAGCCGCCGCCACCGGCTTTCCAGCGAGGCGTCCTACCGGTTCGAGCGTGGTGTGGACCGGGAACTGCCGCTGCGCGCCTCCGCGAGGGCGGCGTCGATGCTGGCCGCCCTCGGTGGCGGGACCATCGTGCCGGGCTGCTCGCACGCTCAGGCCGAGGTGCCGACGGTGACGATCACGATGGCCGTGGATTATCCGGACCGGGTCGCGGGCCGCGTGTACGGCCAGGCCACCGTGGCCCGGAGATTGCGGGAGGTCGGCTGCGCGGTGGTGGAGCCCGATCTCGGCGCTGCTGAAGCCGGGGAGGCTGGGGGGAGCGGGACGGAGGCCGCACCCGGACCTGGCGAGCGCGCGACGGGCCGGTTCGCCCGCCACGAGCACGGTAGGCACAACCGGGGGAAGCTGAGGTTCACGGTGACCCCGCCGTCCTGGCGGCCCGACCTGGTCAACCCCAGCGACCTGGCTGAAGAGGTTATCCGGCTCGAGGGGTATGAGAACATCCCGGTCCGCAGCCCACGGGCCGCCGCGGGGCAGGGGCTGACGAGCCGGCAGCGATTGCGGCGCACCATCGGCCGTTCCCTCGCCGAATCGGGTTACGTGGAAGTACTCAGCCAGCCGTTCGTCTCGGCCGCCGATATCGACCGGCTCGGCGCACCGGAGGGTGATCCCCGGCGCCGTGCCGTCCGGGTCGCAAACCCGCTGAGCGAGGACGAACCACTGCTGCGCACCACCCTGCTGCCAGGGCTGTTGCGGGTGCTCGCCCGCAACATCGGGCGGGGTTCTGCCGACGTCGGTTTGTATGAAATCGGGCCGGTGTTCCGGCTGCGCTCGTCCGGGCCCGGCGTGGCCCCGATCCTGCGGGTCGACCGGGGCCCTGCGGTAGCTGAGATAACAGAGCTGAACGGGGCGTTGCCGGACCAGCCGCTCCGGGTGGCCGCGGTGCTCGCCGGTGAGCGGGAGCAGTCTGGGTGGTGGGGCGAGGGCCGGGCGGCCGGATGGCAGGACGCGATCCAGGCTGCCCGGGATGTGCTGGCGATCAGCAGGGCGCCCAGCCGGATCACCGAAGGCACGCCTGCGCCCTGGCACCCTGGCAGGTGCGCGGCCCTGTTCGTGACGGTGGATGGCGACGAGGTGCTCGCCGGGCACGCCGGCGAACTTCATCCGAGGGTTGTCTCGGAGTTCAAGGTGCCGGCCCGAACGTGCGCGATGGAACTGGACCTGTCGGCCATCCTCGCGGCGGCCAGCCTGGCCGGTCCGGAGCAGGCGCCGCGCATCTCGGCGTACCCGGTGGCGACCCTCGATGTCGCCCTGGTCGTCGCCGAGTCGGTGGCGGCGGCCGACGTGGAGGCGGCGCTGATCGACGGGGCCAGGGCGGCCGACGGCGCGGCGGGCCTGCTGGAGCAGGTGCGGCTGTTCGACGTCTACGTTGGCGAGCAGGTTGGCGCGGGCCGTAAGTCGCTGGCCTACACGCTACGGTTGAGGGCGGACGACCGGACACTCACGACCGAGGAGACGGAAGCGGTGCGCGACGCGGCTGTCGCCGAAGCGACCAGACGGGTCGGTGCCGTCCTGCGCGGCGCGGCATGACCAGCGGCCGGGCCCCTACCCCGGGCCCGGCGTCGGTTCCCGAACCGGCCCACACAGGAGGCACTGCGCCCGCGGGCATCACCCCGGGACCAGCGCCACCCCCCGGGAACACCACCCCCGGACCAGCGCCACCCCCCGGCAACACCACCCCCGTCGACACCATCTCCGAGCCGGGCTCCGCGCCCGGCCACGCACAGCGGGCGCGGTTCGGCGAGGTCTTCGCCGTGGGCGAGTTCCGCGCACTCTGGCTGGCTCAGCTGATGTCGGTATCGGGGGACCAACTCGCACGGGTGGCGCTCACCGTGCTGGTTTTCAGCCGGACGGGGTCGGCGCTGCTGGCGTCGGTCACTTTCGCCGCCAGCGTCGTCCCGGCCTTCCTCGGCGGGCTCACCCTGTCCGGCCTGGCTGACCGCTTCCCCCGCCGAGAGGTCATGATCGCCTGTGATCTGATCCGGGCGGTTCTGGTAGCGGGGATGGTGGTTCGTGGCACCCCCATCGCGGCGCTGATGGTCCTGCTCTTCGCGGTGACGATGGTGAGCGCGCCGTTTAGCTCCGCGCGGGCGGCGCTGTATCCGGAGATCCTGGCCGGTGACCGCTACGTGCTGGGCACGGCCATCACGCTGACCACCTATCAGTTCGCCCAGGTTCTCGGATTCGCTGTGGCGGGGGCGGTGGTCGCATTCTTCGGTGTGCGGGTAGGCCTGGTGGCCGACGCGGCCACCTTCCTCGCCTCCGCGTTGCTGATTAGGTGCTGGGTCCGGCGGCGGCCACGGCCGGTACCGGAGGCGGACGTTGCTGCGAGTTCCCCGGCCGGCCCGCTGGCCGCCCTGCGCGCCGTGTTCTCGCGCCCGGCGCTGCGCACACCCATGCTCTATGGCTGGCTGGTCGCCTTCCTCGATGTCCATGAGGGGATAGCCGCGCCGATCGCAGGCGTAGTCGGCGGCGGAGCGGTCGGGGTGGGCCTGATCCTGGCGGCGAGCCCGCTGGGCTCCTCGGTGGGCGCGCTGGCATTCAGCAGGCTGGTCGCCCCCGGCCACCGGCCGCGCTGGCTGGTGCCGCTGGCGATCGGGTCCTGCGCCGTGCTGATGGCCTTTGGCTTCGTGTCAGGTCTACTGGCCGTCCTGGCGATTCTGGCTGTCAGTGGGGCACTGAGCTGCTATCAGCTCGCCGCCAACGCCGCCTTCGTGGCGGCGGTCCCGCCCGCGATCCGCGGCCGGGCGTTCGGGATCGTCCAGGCTGGCATGAGCCTGGGCCAGGGGCTGGCGATGGTGCTGGCCGGTGCTGCGGCCCAGCATCACTCTGCGATGACCGTGGTGGCTGTCAGTGGGGGCATCGGAGCGGTAGCCGCCGCACTCATCGGTATCAGCCGCGGCGCCAGGCGGCTGGCCGGTCCGCGGTAAGAGCCCGCGGCCCGGGATGCGGGCCGGTGGGGGCGGTCAGCCCCAGCCGTGGGTGCGCATGC
>DAHUZQ010000100.1 GCA_027306495.1 Actinomycetota bacterium
GGGCCGGCGGCCTGGCCGCCCGGCGGAAGCTGGCCCGCACGCTCCTCATCCAGCACGCGTCACCGTCCCGCCAGCTACTTCGAAACGCGCGCCGTCCAGTTCCGGCGGCACATCCGCGCTCACCGCCGCCGTCACCAGCACCTGCTCGGCCCCGGCTACCAGCGACGCCAGCCGCTCCCGGCGGCCCGTGTCCAGTTCGGCGAACACATCGTCGAGCAGCAGCACCGGATCGCCCCCCAGGGAACGGAGCAACTCGTAACTGGCCAGCCGGAGCGCGAGCGCCATCGACCATGACTCGCCGTGGCTGGCGTATCCCCGTGCCGGCAGTTCCCCGATGCGCAGGTCCACGTCGTCGCGGTGCGGGCCGACCAGGCACACGCCCCGGTCCAGCTCTTCGGCCCGCGAGCGGGCCAGGGCTTCCCGCATCCCGTCGGCCAGCCCGGCCGGATCGGGGGCCGGCTCACCGGGCACCTGTCCCGGCACCGGGCCGGCCCCGGCCACACTGCCCGCCCGGCCAGCCGATTGCCGGTAGCCGACCGTGATCGTGCTCTCGGCCCCAGCGACGGCCGCGTAGCAGCGCCCGACCAGCGGCCGCAGCGCGGCCGTCAGCTTCAGCCTGGCAGCCACCAACTCCACGCCGGTTCGCACCAGGTGCTCATCCCAGACCTCCAGCGTACGGGCCGCCCCACTGGCCGGTGGATCATCAGCCGCCGCCCCATCGGCTGCCCCGCCGGCCGGCGCCCCATCGGGCCGGCCGTCAGCCCGGCGGCCTCCCGCCCGCGCCAGCGCGCGGGCCGGAGGGTGCCCGCGCAGCGATTTCAGCAGCGCTGTGCGCTGCCGCAGCACCCGTTCGTAATCCGCGCGGACCCCGGCGTAGCGCGGCGCCGTGGCTACCAGCAGATCGTCGAGGAACCGGCGCCGCTGGTCGGGCTCGCCCTTCACCAGCGCCAGATCCTCGGGGGCGAACAAGACCGTGCGCAGCACACCGAGAACCTCACGTGGCCGGGGCACGGGGGAGTGGTTGAGCTGTACCCGGTTCGGGCGGCCGGGATTGATCTCGAGCTCCAGCAGGGCCGCCCGGCCGGGGGCGGCTATCTGCGCCCGGACGATGGCGCACTGCGCCCCGTAGCGCACCAGTGGCGCGTCGCTCGCGACCCGGTGGCTGCCCAGGGTCGCGAGATAGCCGACCGCCTCGACCAGGTTGGTCTTCCCCTGGCCGTTGGCGCCCAGCAGGGTGCTCACGCCATCTTCCAGCGCAAGCTCAGCGCTGGCGTAGGAGCGGAAGTCGGTGAGCGCGAGCCGGGTGACGTGCACAGGTGGAGGGTACTCGCCGGGGGCACGGGCCGGCATTGGCCGGCGAGCGGCAGCGGCCGCCCTTCAGGATGTCCCGGCTGAGGTGACCGTGTGCCCGCCGAACTGGTTGCGGAGTGCGGCGACCACCTTCATCGCGGGGGAGTCTTCCTGGCGCGAGGCGAACCGCGCGAACAGCGCCGCGCTGATGACCGGCATCGGCACCGCGTGGTCGACCGCCGCCAGCACCGTCCACCGGCCCTCGCCCGAGTCCTGGGCGACCCCCCGGATCTTCGCCAGGCCCGGGTCCTCCGCCAGCGCCTTGCACAGCAGGTCCAGCAGCCAGGACCGGATAACCGTCCCCTCCCGCCAGGAGTCCAGCACCGCGGGCACATCGGTCACCATGTCAGCGGCATCGAGCAGTTCGTAGCCCTCCGCGTAGGCCTGCATGATGCCGTACTCGATGCCGTTGTGGACCATCTTGGCGAAGTGCCCCGCACCGACTTTCCCGGCGTGCACGAAACCGGACTGCCCGGCCGGCTTGAGCGCATCGAAGACCGGCATCAGCCGGCCCACATGTTCGTCGTCGCCCCCGACCATCAGCCCGTAGCCGTTTTCCAGGCCCCACACGCCGCCGGAGACACCGGCGTCGATAAAACCGATCTTGTGCGCCCCGAGTTGGCGGGCGTGCTCGATGTCGTCGGTGTAATGAGAGTTGCCGCCGTCGACCACCACGTCGCCCGCCTCCAGGAGCCCGCGCAACTCCGCGATCGTCTGGCTGGTCGGCTCCCCGGCGGGGACCATCACCCAGACGGCCCGGGGTGCGGCGAGCCTGCCCACCAGGGCCTCCAGGCTGTCGGCGTCACGCAGTGCGGGGTCCCGGTCATAGCCGACCACCTGGTGCCCGGCCCTGCGCAGCCGCTCGGCCATGTTGCTGCCCATGCGGCCAAGCCCGATCATGCCGATCTGCATCGTGCCACGCTCCCGTCGACGGGTTCGTCCACCCTGATAAGCGAGCCACCGGGCTGGGCCGGCCGCGTCTCAGGCGCCGAGCCGGATGGGCATGAGCAGGTAGCGATAGTCGGGTTCGGCGCCGCCGGCCGGCTTGCCGGTCATGAGAACTGCCTTGCCCGGCCCCGTGAACGATATCCGCACGGTGTCGGAGTCGATGGCGGTGAGGCCGTCGAGCAGGAACTGGGGGTTGAATGCGATCTGGAAATCGTCCCCCTCATACGCCGCCTCCAGCGCTTCCACAGCCTGCGCCTCGTCCCCGGTGCCAGCCTCCAGGACGACCTGGCCGGGCGAGAACGCGAGCCGGACGGCCGTGTTGCGTTCGGCGACCAGCGCCACCCGCTTGACAGCGGCGCCGAACGGCTCGCAGACCAGTTCCGCCGAGCCGGTGATCTGGCTGGGAAGCAGGTTCTGGTAGCGCGGGAATTCACCGCCGAGCAGCCTGGTCGTGGTCCGGCGTCCCGCGCCCTCGAAACCGATCATGCCCTCGCCGGGTGCTCCACCGTCACCGGGCAGGGCGAGCGCGATGCAGACCTCCGCGCCGGAGGTGAGTGCCCGGGCGCTTTCGGCCAGTGCCCGGGCGGGGACCAGCATGGCCACATTCAGGTCAGGGCGGGTCGGGTTCCAGCGCAGTTCGCGGACGGCTAGCCGGTACCGGTCGGTGGACACCAGCGTCAGGCTGTCTCCATCGATCTCCACCCGGACACCGGTCAGCGCCGGGAGCGTATCGTCGCGTCCCGCCGCCGTCGCCGACTGGGTCACGGCCGATGCGAACGCGTCGCTGCCCACCGTTCCCACGAGTTCGGGCATCTGCGGAAGCGACGGGTAGTCCTCGACCGGCATCGTCAGCAGCGTGAAGGTGGCGCTGCCACAGGTGAGGACCGCCCGGGAGCCATCGGTCACGATGCTCACTGGCCGGGGCGGGAGGCTGCGGGTGATCTCGGCCAGCAGTCGCCCGGAAACGAGCACGGTCCCCTCTTCCTGGGTGCTGACCGGGATCCGCGCCTGGGCGGAGACGTCGTAGTCGAAGCTGGACAGCGTCAGGTCGGCTCCGGCTGCCAGCAGCATGCCCGCGAGCACGGGGACAGCGGGCCGGGCCGGCAGTGCCCTGGCTGTCCAGGCGACGGCCTCGGCGAGCGCGTCACGTTCCAATTCGATCTTCACCGCAAGCTCCTCCTGTCGGTCACGGCCGGGTCAGCCGCCAGACTCCCGGTCCGCGGGATTGGCGGGGGCCGCCGCTGGGTATCTGGTCTGCGGGCACTCCCCGCCGGTGCCGGTTTTCCCCTGGCCTACTTTGTGGTTGACATCCTTTAGAAGAACAGCAGTAGTCGTCATAGGGCCGGTGGATGCTGGGGACAACCGGCCGCCCCGCAGGTCCGGCGTCCGCGCGTGCGCACACCGGCTGTGAACAGCCAGTGATACGGCTGTGCCGTGCTGTGGACCGCACCGGCCACGCACCGGGCGGGCCGGTGAGTTTGCCCCCGCTTCGCGTGGGTTGTCCCCCACCCATCCAGAGGTCATCCACAGGGATGTCCACAACCTGTGTGTGCAGATTGTGACCCGCGTCACTGGTCTGTGCCTGTTCATCCTTGCCGGGCTTGCAGCTTGATCCGGTTCGTGAGTTCGGTGACCTGGTTGTAAATCGACCGGCGCTCGGCCATCAGCGAGCGGATCTTGCGCTCGGCGTGCATCACGGTGGTGTGGTCCCGGCCGCCGAACTGCTGCCCGATCTTCGGCAGGGACAGGTCGGTCAGTTCGCGGCACAGGTACATGGCGATCTGGCGGGCGGTCACCAGCACGCGCGAGCGCGATGTGCCGCACAGGTCATCGATGGTCAGCCCGAAGTAGGACGCGGTCTGGCCCATGATGGTCGCCGCTGTGATCTCCGGGCCCGAGGTCTCCGGGATGAGGTCCTTGAGCACGATCTCGGCGAGTTGCACGTCCACCATCTGGCGGTTCAGGCTCGCGAATGCGGTCACGCGGATCAGCGCGCCCTCGAGTTCGCGGATGTTGGTGGAGATGCGCGAGGCGATGTACTCCAGTGCCTCAGGGGGCGCGGCGAGCCCTTCCTGGACCGCCTTGTTGCGGAGGATGGCGATACGGGTCTCGAGTTCGGGCGGCTGGATGTCGGTGATCAGGCCCCACTCGAACCGGCTGCGCATCCGGTCTTCGAGGGTGACCAGCCGTTTGGGTGCCCGGTCGCTGGAGATCACGATCTGCTTGCTGGCATTGTGCAAGGTGTTGAACGTGTGGAAGAACTCCTCCTGGGTGCCTTCCTTGTTTTCCAGGAACTGGATGTCGTCGACCAGCAGCACGTCGACGTCCCGGTAGCGGCGGCGGAATCCGTCCTGCTTCCCGTCGCGGATCATATTGATGAAGTCGTTGGTGAACTCCTCCGAGCTCACATAACGCACCTTGGCCCCGTGATACAGCATCTGGGCATAGTGGCCGATCGCATGCAGCAGATGGGTCTTGCCGAGCCCCGAGTCGCCATAGATGAAAAGCGGGTTGTACGCCTTGGCGGGCGCCTCTGCCACCGCCACGGCGGCCGCATGGGCGAAGCGGTTGCTGGAGCCGGTCACGAAGGTGTCGAAGGTGTACTTCGGGTTCAGGTGTGCCTGGGCGGGGCGGGCCGCCCCGTTCACCCCCGGCGCCGCGACTCCGTTGGCCCGGGCGGGAAGGGACATGCCGTTCACTGCCGAAGGGTCCGGCCCGGACAGCGGGTGGTAGCCGGGAAAGCCGCCGGGTCCGGTCCCCGGCGGTGGGGCTGGCGGGAACGGGGCCGTGGCCGGTGCCGGGTCCGCCGTGGCCGCGCCGGGTGGCTCGTTCGGCGGCCCGGCCAGCATGCCGCCGAAGCCAGGTTGCGGAGATGCGGGCGGGGTGGGGCCGGCGGCCGCCACTGGGTCGACCGTGACGGCGAGCTGGATGCTGCGGCCGAATTCCCGCGACAGCGCGTGAGTGATCAGCGCGCGCAGCCGGGTTTCGAGCTGTTCCTTGACGAACTCGTTGGGGGTGGCGATCAGCGCGGTGTTCTCGACCAGGCCGAGTGGCCTGGTCAGCCGCAGCCAGGCCCGCTGGTGGGGCTCTATATGGAGGTCAGAAAGTTCCTCCAGGGATCTGGCCCATACCTCGCCGAGGTCGGATTCGCTCATCGGATGATCACCTCACGCCCCGCATATGATCAACAGTCTTATCCACAGGCTGTGCACGGCAGATGTCAGGCCGTGCTCGGTGGTGCCCGAACGGGCCATCGTGGGCCGTCATCCCGGCCAGTGGGCCGGCCAGGATGGTTATCCACAGCCTAAGGGCCGGCCCCGTCGTGCGAGGCGCAAATGGCAGGCTCCGGCGGCGTGGACAGCGGTCCCCGGGCGGGGCGGACGGCGTGCCGGGGCCGCGGTTTGACCGGCGGCGACGGTTGCGCGTACCGTAAAGCGGACCCAGCCACTTCTGGTGTCGCGGCGTGCCCGCACGGCGCGATCCGGTCGGGGTGGGCCGTGCCAGCACCCTACCTGGAGTCACCCGTGACCAAGCGCACGTTCCAGCCGAACAACCGCCGTCGTGCCAAGACGCACGGGTTCCGGCTGCGTATGCGGACCAGGGCCGGGCGCGCCGTCTTGTCAGCACGGCGGCGCAAGGGCCGCGCGCGCGTCAGCGTCTGAAGCTCGCGGTCCCGGCCCCGCCGGGGGAGGTCGCAGTGCTTCCCGCACAGTTCCGGATGCGGACGGCTGATGATTTCGCCAGGGCCGTGCGCAGCGGTGGCCGCGTGGGCCGCAAGTCGGTTGTCGTACATCTGGCTGTGCTCGGGGAGGGCGTGCCCCGCATCGGATTCGTGGTGGGCCGCGCGGTTGGCAAGGCCGTCGTCCGGAACCGGGTGCGGAGGAGGCTGCGCGCACTGGTGCGCGAGTATGTGACATCGCTGCCTGCGGGTAGCCTTTTGGTGGTCCGGGCTCTTCCACAGGCCGCGACCGCAAGCCAGGCAGAACTCGCTGCCGACCTGGACCTGGTGATACAGACCCTGGTGCGGCGGCAGGTTGGGGAACTCCGGCGATGACTGTTTCGCATGACCGGTTGGTGGCGGCCGGCCCCTCGGTGGCCGCTAGGCTGCTCATGGCGCTGATCTCCGCCTACCGCCGGTTCATCAGCCCGCTGCTGGGTGCCCGCTGCCGGTTCTATCCGTCGTGCAGTGCCTATGGCCTGGAGGCCGTACGCGTCCACGGGGCCTTGCGGGGCTCCTGGCTGGCGGTGCGCAGGATAGGCCGCTGCCAACCCTTCAATCCCGGTGGCGTGGACCCGGTCCCGCCGGCCAGACGCGGGCCGGAACTGCCCGCTCCAGAGGGAGTCCGTCCGTGAGCATCCTCAACCCGCTGTACTACGCAGTCGCGTGGGTGCTGCAGCAGATCCATACGGGCCTGACGCTGATTGGCCTCCCCGCCGCCGGCGGGCTGACCTGGCTGCTCACGATCGTCATCCTGGTCGTGCTCTTGCGGTTGCTGCTCGTGCCGCTGTTCATCAAGCAGATGCACGCGACCCGCAAGATGTCGGCCCTGGCCCCACAGCTTCAGGAACTGCGCAAGAAGTACAAGAACGACCGGGAGACGCTGAATCAGGAGACGATGCGCCTGTACCGGGAGAACGGCGCAAACCCACTGGCGGGGTGCCTGCCACTGGTCGCGCAGTTGCCGGTCTGGTTCGCGCTCTTCAACGTGCTGCGGGCGATCGCGGACTGGAAGCCCGGGACAACGCCGCTGTATGGGCTCACCACGGCGACGGTGACCAGTGCGAAAAACGCCACCATCCTCGGCGCGCACCTGTCCGACAAGGTGCTGTTCACCGCGGCCGGGCAGAACGTGGCGCTGAGCTCGAAGATCGTCATCCTCTGCTTTGTGCTGATCAGCGTGGTCACCACCTTCATGACGGTCCGGCAGAGCACCAAGCGCGGCATGACCCCGCAGATGACGCCGGGCAGCCCGATGGCGTCGTCGCAGAAGATGATGCAGTACATCGTGCCGGTGTTCGCCCTGACCGGCCTGTACTGGCAGTTCGGGCTGGTGCTGTACTGGGTGACGACCAACGTCTGGACCCTGGGGCAGCAGTACGTGCTCTTCAAGCGGTATCCCATGCCCGTGCCTGCCGGCGCGGCGGCGGCGGGCAGCGCTGGCCCGGTCATCATGCCGGGGAAAGCCGAGAAGCCTGGCGAGGCCGGCAAGGAGACCAAGGCCGGCGGTTCGGCGGCGGGCACAAGACGACAGGGCACTGGTACCGGGAAGACGCCGGGCACCGGCAAGGCCCAGGGCACTGGTACCGCCGCCGCCAATGGGACGGCGGCATCGGTCAACGGTTCGTCCCTCATGCGGCGCTTCAGCCGGAACCGTCCGGAGCCGGAACCGCAGGAGCAGGCG
>DAHUZQ010000106.1 GCA_027306495.1 Actinomycetota bacterium
TGCCTGCCGCGCCCGGGATGCCTGCCGCGCCCGGGATGCCTGCCGCGCCCGGGATGCCTGCCGCGCCCGGGATGCCTGCCGCGCCCGGGATGCCCGTCGCGCCCGGGATGCCTGCCGCGCCCGGGATGCCCGTCGCGCACCTACCGGGCACGCTGCCGCCGACGCTGGCTGAGGTGGAGGCGGTCAGCCTGCATACGGTATCGGCGCTGATCGCGGCCGGAGCTCTCGGCCGCCGGGAGAACCGGGGCTGTCACCGGCGGCGGGACGCGCCACCGGCGCCGGGCCCCGCCCGTCACACCGTGCTGGTCTGGCGGGACGGGCGGCTGGGCCACCCGGCCACGGAACTGGCCGGAGCCCGGGCATGATCGCGCGTCCGGCGACCTGGCGGTCACTGAGCGAGGCGGGCCTAGATCCCGACGGCATCATGAGCTCGGTCCGTGCCGCCCTAGCCGAAGACCTCCGGTACGGCCCGGATGTCACCAGCGCTGCCACCACCGCCAGGGCCGGCATCAGGACGGCCGACGTGGTGGCGCGGGAAGCCGGGGTGCTGGCGGGCCTGCCCGTCGCGCTCGCCGTCCTGGAATGCTCCGGTGTGCCGCAGGAGGCCGTTGAGCCGCTGCGCAGCGACGGCAGCCGGGTACGGGCCGGGGAGGCCGTGCTCCGGGTCCGTGCCCCGCTGCGTGAGGTGCTGGGCGCGGAACGCACGCTCCTGAACTACCTCACGCACGCCTGCGGGATAGCGACCACCACCCGTGCCTGGGTCGACGCGGTGGACGGCACCGGCTGCGTGATCCGTGACACCCGAAAGACGCTCCCCGGGTTGCGGCAGCTCCAGAAGTACGCGGTGCGCTGTGGCGGCGGGGCCAATCACCGGATGGGACTCGGCGACGCGGCGCTCATCAAGGACAACCACATCGCCGCGGCCGGCGGGGTGGGGCCTGCCATCGCGGCGGTGCGCGCGACCGCCCCGTCGCTGCCGCTGGAGGTGGAGTGCGACACCCTGGAACAGGTCGGCGAGGCACTGGCAGCGGGCGCGGACCTGATCCTGTGCGACAACATGACAGCGGCACAGCTGCGTGCGGCCGTCAGGCTCGGCGGGGGGTTGCCGGGAGCCCGGTTCGAGGCGAGCGGCGGCCTGCGGCTCGAAACGGCCCGGCAGGTGGCCGAGACCGGGGTCCACTACCTGGCGGTCGGCTCGCTGACGCACTCCAGCCGCGCCCTCGACATCGGCCTTGACGTCCGCTAGCTGCTGGATGCTGGTAAGGGAGCCGCCAGCTTCAAACGGCCCGAGCGCGCTGGCGGGGGCAGCGGCCCTCGGGCAGACGGCTAGCGCGCGAAGTAGTGCCAGCCCAGCCACCACCAGCCGAGCAGCACGAGCACCCGGCCCGCCCGGCTCCGCATGATGTAGCCGAGCCACTGCCCGCCTGTTGGGATCTTGGAGCCCGGCCGCCGGGCGAGGAACTCCAGGGCGAACAGGGCCGCGATGATGCCGGCGAAGCCGACGATGGTGACAAGGCGCGTGAAGCTCATCGGCGCACCAGCCCCCAGCCGGCCATCACCCAGACCACGATCGCCGCGCTCTTGACGTCATGGGAACTGAGCAGGGGGTTGATCAGGTCGGTCAGTGAGGGGTGCCATGTGCGGGTGTTGTCCCGGAACGCGGACGCTTCCCACTCGAACAGCGCCGCGATCGCGATCACCCAGAAGGACATGCCGGTGAGGTCCACCTTGTCCGGCGGCGGGATCCGCTCGGGCGGCCACACGTAGGCGAGCGCGCCGATGACCGCGCCGGGGATCAGGACGCTGATCAGGGCAGCGCCACTGAAAGGGCGGGCGAATGCCGCAAACCACGCATAACTGGCTACCGCCACGAAACCGAGCCCGATGCGCGCCCAATGCCGGGCACGACCGGGTTCAGCGTCCATCGGGTGGTCGGGGTTGCGGCGCTGGGGTGGCACACGCAAAGCCATGAAGTCAATCCTCCGGATCCAGATTCTCACTTCGCGCAGGCGTGAGCAAACACACCCGTCCCATCCGCACCGCGCGGTTCGTGGGTCAGGCGAGGCTGGACCGCCAGCTAGCATGCAGCGCGGCGAACTCACCGTCCCCGGTCAGCAGCGTCTGCGGCGGGCCGTCCTCGATGATCCGGCCCTCGCGCAGCACCAGGACCCGGTCCGCGATCGCGACCGTGGAAAGCCGGTGCGCGATGATCACCGCCGTGCGGCCCGCCAGGATGGTCCGCAGCCCGGACTGGACGGCCCGTTCGCTGGGAATGTCGAGCAGCGACGTGGCTTCGTCGAGGATCAGCACCGCGGGCCCGGCCAGGAAGACGCGGGCGAAGGAGATGAGCTGGCGCTGGCCCGCGGAGAGCCGGCCACCATGCTTGCCGACCTCGCTGCGGTAGCCGTGCGGGAGCGACTCGATGAATGGGTGCGCCCCGATGGCGGTGGCGGCCGCCTCGATCTGAGCCTGCGAGGCGCCCGGTTTGCCGAGCGCGATGTTGTCGGCGACCGTGCCGCTGAGCAGGAAGTTCTCCTGGGTCACCAGTACCACTTCCTGACGCAGCCGGGCGTCGGGCAGGTCCCGCAGGTCCACCCCGTCCAGCAGGACCGCCCCGCTGCCCGGGTCGTAGAACCGGGCCAGCAGACGGGCGACGGTGGTCTTGCCGGCCCCGGTCTGGCCGACCAGCGCCACGGTCTGGCCGGCCGGGATGACCAGGTTGAAGTCCGGCAGGACCAGGTTGTCCCGGTAGCCGAACCGGACCTGTTCGCACCTGATCTCCCGGCCGGGCCGGGCGGCGTCGCGCACCTCGGGCAATTCCACGGGCCGGGCGGGCTCGGGCACGGCCGGCGCCTCGTCCAGCACCCCGGCGATCTTCTCCAGCGCCGCCGCGGCCGACTGGAACGAGTTGTAGAACTGCGACAGCTCCTGGAGCGGGTCGAAGAACCGTTGCAGGAACAGCAGGAACGTCGCGAGCACGCCGAGTTGCACGGTTCCGTCCAGCACCTGGAAGCCGCCATAGAGGAGCACGACACCGGTCGCCACGTTCCCGATGAGCGTGATCGAGGGGGAGTACACCGCGATCAGGCGGGACGACCGGAGCGAGGCCGAAGCATACGCGCCGTTCAGGCCGGAGAAGATCTCCTCGTTACGGGGCTCGCGCCGGAAGGCCTGCACCGCGCGGATACCGCCGAAAGTCTCGACGAAGTGGATGATCACCGCCGCGATGCTCTCGCGGCCGCGCCGGTAGGCCTTGGCCGATTCACGGCGGAACCACAAGGTCAGCACTGCCAGCGGCAGGAACCCGGTGAGCACCACCAGCCCGAGTGGGGGATCGAGCACGAGCATCCCGACCCCCACCAGCAGCAGCGACAGCACCGCCGAGACGAGCGAATCGAGGCCCTCGGCGAACAGCTCCGAGATCGAGTCGATGTCAGATGTCTGCCGCGAGATGACCCGGCCCGAGGTGTAGCGCTCGTGGAAGGCCACCGGCAGCCGCTGGAAGTGCATGAACAGCCGCTGGCGCAGTTCCAGCACCAGGCCCTCGCCGAGCGTGGTGATGCCCACGATGAAACTGCGGGTGCAGACCGCCTGGATGCCGATCGAGACGAAGAAGGCGGCGACGATGAGCAGCAGCGGCGCTAGGTCGCCGTGATGCATCAGTGGCGGGATCCCCTGGTCGATGCCCACCCCGACCAGCCACGGCCCGGCCAGGGCGGCGACGTTGGCGAGCACGATGAGCAGCGCCACCACCATCGCCGTGCGGTGGTAAGGCCGCAGCAGGTCGGCGAGCAGCCGGCGCACCCGCCGCCGCAGCAGTGCCGACAGGCTGGCGGTCACCACCTCCACGTCCTCGGCGGCGATCCCCGCCCAGGTCTGCTCGCTCATCGCGGCACCGCGCTGCTGTAGTGATCTCCGGCCACCTCCGGCGGCTCCGGCGGGCGATCGGGGCGGGGATCGCCGCTCATGAGCTCGGCGTAGCCGGGCTCGGTTGCCAGCAGCTCCGAATGCGTGCCGACGGCGGTGATCCTGCCCCCGGCAAGCAGCGCGACCCGGTCGGCCAGCGCGACGGTGGACGGGCGGTGGGCGACGATGAGAGCTGTCGTGCCCGCGAGGACCTGCCGCAGGGCGCTGGTCACCTCTTCCTCGGTCTGCACGTCCAGTGCCGAGAGAGGGTCGTCCAGGATCAGCAGCGGTGGGCGCCCCACGATGGCCCGGGCCAGGGCGACCCGCTGGCGCTGGCCCCCCGACAACGACATGCCGCGTTCCCCGATGCGCGTGTCCAGGCCCCAGGGCAGGTCGTAGACGAAGTCGGCCTGCGCGATCTCCAGAGCGCGGGCGATATCGGTGTCGTCCGCGCCGGGCATCCCGAAGCTCACGTTCTCCCGGACGCTGGCGGAGAACAGAGTCGGCTCCTCGAACGCGCAGGCAACCCGGCAGCGCAGTTCGGCCAGCGGCAGGTCGCGGATGTCGGTCCCGTCGAGCAGCACCCGGCCGGCGGTCGGATCCGCGAGCCGGGGCACCAGACTCAGCAGCGTGCTCTTGCCGACACCGTTCGATCCGGTCAGCGCCATCGTCTGGCCCGGCTCGACCTCCAGCCAGATCCCGCGCAGCAGGTCGGTCCGGGCACCCTGGAAGCGGAAGCCCACCCCCTCGAATGCCACCCCGGCTGGCGTGTGCCGCCGGCGGCCGGGCTCGTCCGGAAGGCCGGGGAGCGCCGCCGTCGGGGTGGTGGGCGCGGGAGGAGGGCTTCCAGATGCGGGCCCGGAGCGGTCGGCCGTGCTTACCTCGGGTTCGGCCGCGTTGATCGCCGGTTCGGCCGCGTTGATCGCCGGTTCGGCCGCGTTGATCGCCGGTTCGGCGTCGAGGATCTCGTAGATGCGCTGCGCGGCGGTGGCGGCCTCCTGCGCCCCGGCCAGGATGTAGCCCATCGATTCGATCGGCCAGACGAGCTGCAGGGTGAGCGTGATGAACGCGACCAGGCCACCCAGGCTGAGCGTATGGTGGGCGGCCGCGATGGCCCCGAACAGCAGCAGCAGCCCGATGATCACGTTCGGCGCCAGGTCCAGGCTCGCCCAGAAGACGCCCCGCAGCCGGGCCTTCCCGAGCTGAGTCTGGTAGACCTCCCCGGCCTGCCTGCGGTGCGTGCGGGCGACGGCGTCCCGCCGGCCGAGTGCCTTCAGGACGCCGATCCCGGTGGCGGCCTCTTCCACCGCGGTCGCCAGGTCTCCCTGCTGGTCTTGCGCCAGCCGCGACAGCACGCCGTACCGGCGCTCGAACCAGGTGCTCAGGGCCGCCACCGGCAGCAGCACGATCCCGGTCAGCAAGCCGAGCTGGAAATCCAGGTTGATGAGCAGCGCGATGACGGCGACGAAAGCGACGACGTTTGTGATGAGGAAGATGGTCCCGAACCCCGCGAACCGCCTGATCGCCGCCAGGTCGGTGGTGGCACGGGACAGCAACTGGCCGGACTGCCAGTCATCGTGGAAGGCAGGTTCCAGCCGCTGCAGGTGTGAGTAGACGTCATCGCGCATCGCCTGTTCCAGGCCGGTGACCGCACTGGCCTGCACCCAGCGGCGGATGAAGTTCAGCAGGGCCTGGGACACGCCGAACCCGGTCGCGGCGAGCGCGAGCAGCACCAGTTCCTCGCGGTGGCCCAGCGCGATGGCGTGGTCGATGATGGATTTGGTGAGCAGCGGCACACAGATCTGCGCCCCTACCGAGGTGCACGCCGCGAACAGCATGAACGCGAGCCGGCCGAGGTATGGCCGCAGGTAGCTGCGGATACGCCACAGCGAGGCGAGCGGGAGCCCCTGTGGGCGGGCATGGGCGTCCGGCTGGAGGGGGTCGGGGGGCATTACCCTGACGCTAGCCGTGGTCCGCCCCGCTGTCACCTGAATTTTGGGGCGGGTACACCCGCTCGTGCCGCGGCGGTGCTGTCCGGTTTGCACCATGCCGAGCCATTTCTGGGACAAGGTGAGTAAGGCCACATCGCCGTCGGGGTAGCGGACCGCGCGTGACTCTGGCACGCTGGCTAGCCCGGGGCCCGCGCTCCGGCTCCGGTAGCCGGAGGGGAGGGGCCGTGGGGCGCACGGATTCTGGGGGCACGCCATTGACAGAGTGGGGACCGGTCCCGGCGCTATCCGCTTACTACGCCGGGGTGCTTGTCATCTGCGAATTGGCAGGACAGTTCACCGACGAGCAATGGGCACTGCCCACGCCATGCCCCGAATGGCGTGCGGTGGATCTGGCGGCGCATCTGCGCTGCGTGGCCGATGACTACCACGAATACCTGGACGAGGCGCCACACAGCCGCCTGGCCCGGCTGATGTCCACCGGTCCGGTGCCCGAACGTCTGGCGCGCAAGCTGGCGCGCCAGAACGCCGCGGAAATGGCGGCGCTGCCGGATCACGGGGGACCCGAGCACATCAGCGCGTTCACCGTGTCCGCCCGTGACTACGCGCAGCGGGTATGGCCGGTCTGGGATCTCCCGCACCACCGATACCGCGACGACGTAGTCACCGTGGGCGGAATGGTCGGGGTGGCCTGTGTGGAATGGCATGTGCACGCCTGGGACCTCGCGCGCACGATTGGCAAGGATTACCAGCCGGCCGACCCGGAGATCCTGCTGGCCGCCTGGCGGGCGGGGATGCCACACCTGCCGCTGCAGGCGGTGGCGCAGATGGCATCCTGCGGCGCGGCGGGTCAGGGCCAGTCCGGCCCAGCGAGTTCCGCGCCCCTCTCGCGGCCGCCGGTGGGTGACTCCTGGCGTAGGGTGCTGCGGGCGTCGGGGCGACTGCCCTAGCCGGCGCAGGGAGGGACACCGCGATGACGTTCGACGTGGCGGCGGTACGCCGTGCCTACCCCGCGCTCGCTGACGGCTACGCCTACCTCGATGGTGCCGCCGGGACGCAGGTTCCCACCCCGGTGATCGAGGCGATCGGCGACGTCTACCGGGCCGGCATCGGGAACGCCGGCGGCGCCTTCCCGGCCAGTGACCGCGCAACGGGAATCCTCGCCGAATGCCGGCGGGCCATCGCCGACCTGGTCGGTGGCGAGGCGGACGGCGTCATCATCGGGCCCAACATGACCACGCTGACCTACCGGCTGGCGGGCACCCTGGCCCGGTCCTGGCGGCCCGGCGACGAGGTCTTGGTCTCCCGGCTCGACCACGACGCGAATGTCCGGCCATGGGTCCAGGCGGCACAGCGGGCCGGCGCGGTGGTCCGGTGGGCCGAGGTAGACCTGCCCGCGGGGGAGCTGCCGGCCGGCCAGTACGACGCGCTGCTATCGGACCGGACCGTGCTGGTGGCGGTCACCGCCGCGAGCAACATCATCGGCACCCGGCCCGATGTCGCCCGGATCACCGCCAAGGCGCGCGCGGCCGGGGCGCTGAGCTACGTGGATGGCGTGCACGCCACCCCGCACGGCCCGACGGACGTGCTCGCGCTGGGCGCGGACTTCTATGCGACCAGTGCCTACAAGTGGTCGGGCCCGCACATCGGTGCCGTCATCGCCGACCCGGCGCTGCTGGAGCGGTTTCACCCGGACAAGCTGACCCCGGCTCCGGGTGGAGTGCCGGACCGCTTCGAGCGCGGCACTCCGGGCTACCCGGACCTGGCGGGTGTCACCGCCGCGGTCGAGCACCTCGCCTGGCTGGACGCGGGCGCCAGCGGGACGCGCCGTAACCGGCTGCTGACCTCGATGGCGGCCGCCGCGCGCCACGAGGAGGCGCTGTTCACCGTGCTGCTGGCGGGCCTTTCAGCCATGCCGCACGTCAAGCTGCACGGCGGCGCCGCCCGCCGGACCGCCACCGCCTATTTCACGGTAACGGGGGTGCCGCCCGCGCGTGTCGCGGCCCACCTGGCCGACCGCAAGGTGAACGTCTGGCACGGCCACAACTACGCCTGGGAGCTGACGGGGATCCTGGGCATCCGGGAGGCGGGCGGCGCGGTGCGGGCGGGCCTGGTCCACTACAACGACGCCGCCGACGTGGACAAACTGCTGGCCGCGGTCGCCAAACTCCGGGCCTGACCGGCCAGTGTCCGCAGCCACCATCGGCCCGGGGGCGCTGCCAGCGCGCCGGCCGCAGGTCGCCGCCGTCTCAGCCGAAGGAGTACCGGGACAGGCGTGTCTCACGCCGCTCGAAGCCGAGCCGTTCGTACAGGCGCCCGGCGGCCTCCCGGGATGGCCGGGACGTCAGGTCGACCGTCCGGGCGCCGGCCGCGCGCGCGATCGCGAGGGCATGCTCGGTGAGCGCGGCCCCGGCCCCCTTGCCCCTGGCCGCCTCGTCCACCACCACATCCTCGATCCAGGCCCGCACGCCCGTCGGGATCGGGAACATCGCCAGCGTCAGCGAGCCCACGATGTCCTCCCCGGCACGCGCGATCAGGACGGTGACCGCGGGCGAGGCGACGATGGCGCGCAGCCTGTCGGCGTCAGGGACCGTGGCCGAGCGGGAAAGCTGGGGAAGCAGGCGGCGCATGGCCGTGCAGACCTCATCGGTCACATCAGTCACGACCTCAACGTGGACACTCACGCGGGGCACACTACCCTCCCTAAGTGGCGGTGCTGGCCGGGCCGCGGCTGATGGGATAGGACGGGATCATGACGGGCGGTGGGGCGCTGGTGCTCGGCGGAGGTGGCGTCACCGGCGTCGCATGGGAGGTTGGCGTGCTGGCCGGGCTGGCGGCCCGGGGGATCGATCTGACCATGGCCGATCTGGTGGTGGGAACCTCAGCGGGCGCGGTGGTGGCGGCGCAGGTGACATCGGGCACGCCACTGGCCCTGCTCTACCGGGCGCAACTCACCCCGCCGGCCGGTGACATCACGGCGCGGATGGGCCTGCGCGCCAAGCTGACGTTCGTGTGGGCGGTGATGAGGTCACCGGACACGGTCACGGCCTGCACCCGGGTGGTCCGGATGGCGGTCGCCTCGCCGCTGGTGCCTGGGCACTACCGGCGGGCGGTGATCGCCGCCCGCCTGCCCAGCCACGCCTGGCCCGCGCGGCGGCGGCTGCTGATCACCGCCGTAGACGTCGCGACCGGGCAGTTCAAGGCCTTCCACGACCGGTCGGGGGTCGACCTGATCGATGCCGTCAGCGCGAGTTGCGCCGTTCCCGGGGTGTGGCCGCCGGTGCGGCTGAACGGGCGGCTGTGGATGGATGGCGGCATGCGTTCGGCGGCCAACGCCGACCTCGCGTCCGGCTGCCGCCGGGTGGTGATCATCGCGCCGCTTACCCGGGGCCTGGCACCCATGGCGAGCGTGGCCGAGCAGGCCGATGCGCTGCGCCGGGCGGGCGCGCGAGTGGAAGTGATCGCGCCAAGCCGCGCTGCCCGCGCGGCTATCGGGCGTGACCTGCTGGACCCCGCCCGCGCCGCGTCGGCGGCGCGGGCGGGGCACGGCCAGGGTGTTCAGGAAGCCGCCAGGATCACGCAGGTGTGGGCGCCCAGAGCGTTGCCCAGCTCTGCCTGAGCTGCCGGGATCACTGCGGCCCGGTGGCTTCGGCCGGGGTCAGCTCGCGTAGTCGAGCAGCGGCTGCGCCCGGCTCGGGTGCCGCAGCTTGGACAGCGACTGCTTCTCCAGCTGCCGGATCCGCTCCCGGGTCAGTCCCAGCGCCCGGCCGATCTCATCCAGGGTGTGCGGGTTGCCATCGTAGAGGCCGAACCGCATGGCCATGATGGTGGCTTCACGCGGGGTGAGCGCGTCGAGCGCGTGCCGTAGCTGGTCGGCCATGAGCTGCCGGTCCACCATCTCCGACGCCTCGGGTGCGTCGACGTCCTCGATGAGGTCGCCGATGCTGGTCTCCCCGTCCTCACCAATGGTGGAATCCAGGCTGATCGGCTGGCGGCTGGTGCGCAGCAGTTCCTCGATCTGGTCGGGAGTCCGGTCAAGCTCGACCGCGAGCTCTTCCGGCGTGGGCTCCCGGCCGAGCCGCTGGTGCATGTCGCGCTCCACCCGGCTCAGCTTGCTGAGCATCTCCAGGACGTGCACTGGCAGCCGGATCGTCCGCGCCGAATCGGCGAAACCGCGCTGGATCGCCTGCCTGATCCACCACATGGCATAGGTGGAGAACTTGTAGCCCTTGGTGTAATCGAACTTCTCCACGGCCCTGATCAGGCCCAGGTTGCCTTCCTGCACCACGTCCAGCAGGGACAGGCCGCGGTCGGTGTACTTCTTGGCCACCGACACGACCAGCCGCAGGTTCGCCTCCAGCATGTGCGCCTTCGCGCGGCGGCCATCGGCGGCGACCAGTTCCAGGTCAACCCGGAAATCCTCGGGCAGGTCAGGCTCGGTCTCGAGCTTGTGCTCGGCGTACAGGCCCGCCTCGATCCGCTTGGCGAGGTTCACCTCCTGCTCGGCGGTGAGCAGGCTGGTCCGGCCGATCGACTTGAGGTAGGTGTGTACGGAGTCGCCCATTGCCGAGGTCTGGTCGTCCAGGTCGGCCTCGGCCGTCGCCGCGATGGCCGCGTCCGCCAGAGCGGCGACCTCCGCCTCGTCCCCCGCCACGTCCAGGCCGTCCAGCGCGTCCATCTCCGCCGGCTCCTCACCGTGGGCAGCCACGGTCTGTGCTGTCTGCATCGTTTCCTTGCCAGTTGGAACGTCACTGACGGCTGGGGCCACCTCAGCGGCAGTCCCCGCTCGCCGGCGCTGTGCGGTGCTCGGCATGAGGCACCTCCCTTCCGTGAGCGCGCACGCACTGCGCGCTTCGCGCAAGTGCCACGGCACGTCGGCCCTGGCCACCCCGAACACGGCTGGCACTCCCAGCCACCCGGAACCACCCGTAGCCGCCCTTGCGGTGGCTGGTACTGTAAGGCAGGCATTATCTAGTAACGCTGCGCGTGCTCGATTGTTCCCGTACTGCCGCGTGCCCGCGTGCGAGTGACCGGACCGCCTCCCTGTCGGGTTTACCGGAGCGAAGCAGTGGCACCTCCCGCACCAGGACCAATGCCCGTGGTGCGGCATACGCGGGCAATCGCCGCCGAACCCATGATCTCACATCTGCCAGCCGTGGTGGACGCTCCGGATCGGTCGGCACGACCACGGCGGTGACGCGTTCCCCCCACTGCGGGTCGGGCACCCCGACCACCACCGCCTCGCCGATGCCCGGACACCCTTCCAGGGCCGCCACCACCGCCGCCGGAGCCACCTTCTCGCCCCCGGTGTTTATCACCTCGTCGGCGCGCCCGTGCACCCGCAGCCGTCCGTGCCCGTCCACCTCGCCGACGTCGGACGTGACGAACCAGCCGTCCGCCAGCACCGCCTCGGTGGCCCGCGGATTGCCGTGGTATCCGGCGAACAGGACCGGGCCGCCGAGTTCGATCACTCCCGAAGCGCTGGTCCGGACCCGTACCCCGGCGAGCGGCTCCCCGTCGTAGACGCACCCGCCGCAGGTTTCTGACATCCCGTAGGTGGTGACCACCCGGGCGCCGGCGGCGCGGGCCGCTTCCAGCAGCGCCGCCGGCGCCGCCGCCCCGCCCAGCAGGATGGTCGCGAAGGCGCTCAGGTCCGTCCCCGCCGCGAGCAGCCGCCGCAACTGGGTGGGGACCAGCGAGACATGCGCGCAGTCACGCCACGCCCGGTCGCTGCCCGCAGGGTCGAACCGCTCCGGCACCACCGGCTCGGTGCCGCTCACCAGCGAGCGCACGCAGATCCCGAGCCCGGAAATGTGACTGACCGGCAGTGGGCACAGCCAGCGCTCCCCGGGCCGGGCGCCGATCCGCTCCAGGCTGGCGCGGGCCGAGTGCAGCAGGGCACCGGCGGTGAGCTGGACCCCCTTCGGCTCGCCGGTGGAACCGGACGTTGTGACCACCACGGCGACCCCGGGCGCCACACCCGGGCCGGCCGGGCCGGGTGTGGGCCGCACGCCGTCGGCAGTCTCGATCACGGCCGGCGCCAGCATGCGCAGAACCTCGCGCAGCCTGGGCTCCGGGAGCGCCGGGTCGATCGGCGCGATGGCCGGCCCGCTCCCGTCCAGGGCGGCCGCCAGCGCGGGCAACAGCCGGCCGGGCACCTGCCCGGCCGGCATCAGGAGTGCGTGCAGGGGCCGGTTTCCCACCAGCGTAAGGTTATCGGGCGCGGCACGATGAAACGGAGTGTGTGAGGTGATCGACTGGCAGCGGCCGGCGGTGGGCGCCGGCCAGGACTACACCGACGTCCGCTACGAGACGGCTGAGGGGATCGCAAAGATCACCATCGACCGGCCCGAGGTCCGGAACGCGTTCCGGCCCACGACGTTGTTCGAGCTCTCACATGCGTTCAATGTCGCGCGCGACGACCCGGGCATCGGGGTCATCATTCTCACCGGCGCTGGGGACCAGGCGTTCTGCTCGGGTGGCGACCAGAAGATCCGCGGCGATGACGGCTATCTCGACTCCCACGGGGTCGGCCGGCTCAACGTGCTGGACCTGCAGGTGCAGATCCGCCGCACCCCCAAGCCCGTGATCGCGATGGTGGCCGGGTATGCGGTGGGTGGCGGGCATGTCCTGCACGTGTGCTGCGACCTGACCATCGCCGCCGACAACGCCATCTTCGGCCAGACCGGTCCCAAGGTCGGCTCGTTCGACGGCGGGTACGGCTCCTGGCTGCTTGCCGCCACGGTGGGACTGAAGAAGGCGCGGGAGATCTGGTACCTGTGCCGCCAGTACAGTGCGTCGCAAGCGCTGGAGATGGGCCTGGTCAACACCGTCGTGCCGCTCGAGCGCCTGGAGGAGGAGACCGTCACCTGGGCGCGGGAGATGCTCCAGCGTTCGCCGCTGGCGCTGCGGATGCTCAAGGGCGCGCTCAACGCGGTCACCGACGGCGCGGCGGGCATGCAGCAGTTCGCGGGCGACGCCACGCTGCTCTACTACATGAGCGAAGAAGCACAGGAAGGCCGGGACGCCTTCAAGCAGAAGCGCAGTCCGGAGTTCGGCCGTTTCCCGCGGCGGCCGTGACCACCGGGTCGCCGCGCCGCCGCGCGAACGCGGCGGTCATGGACCTGCTGCCCAGCCTGCGAGCGTTCGCCATCCCGATGCGCACGCGGTTCCGGGGCATCACCGTGCGGGAGGGTGCCCTGATCGAGGGGCCCGCCGGGTGGGGTGAGTTCTCCCCGTTCGCCGAGTACGGTCCCCGGGAATGTGCCCGCTGGCTGGCGTGTGCGCTGGAGGCGGCCACGACTGGCTGGCCCGCACCGGTCCGCCAGCAGATCCCGGTCAACGTCACGGTGCCCGCCGTCGGCCCGGAGCAGGCAGGCGCCATCGTCACCTCCGCTGGTTGCACGACCGCCAAGGTCAAGGTGGCCGACCGTGGTGACGGCGACTTCGCGGAGAGTTTGCGGGCCGATCTGGCGCGGGTGGCGGCCGTGCGCGAGGCGCTCGGGCCGGACGGCCGGATCCGGGTGGATGCCAACGGTGGCTGGGATGTGGACCAGGCGGCCAGCGCGCTGGGCGAACTCGCCCGGTTCGGGCTCGAGTACGCCGAGCAACCCTGCCCCACACTGGCGGACCTGGCGCTGCTGCGCCGCCGGGTCGAGGTGGCGATCGCCGCCGATGAGTCGATCCGGCGGGCCGAGGACCCGCTCGCCGTCGCCGCGGCCGGGGCGGCGGACATCGTGGTGCTGAAGGCGGCGCCGCTGGGCGGCGTCCGCGCCGCCCTTGCCGTCGCGGAGGCCGCCGGGCTGCCGGTGGTCGTATCGAGCGCGGTGGAGAGCTCGATCGGCCTCGCGGCGGGGGTGGCCCTCGCGGCGGCGCTGCCCGTCCTGCCGTACGCGTGCGGGCTGGCCACGATGAGCCTGCTCACCGGCGATGTCACCGGCTCGCCGCTGGCGGAGCGGGCCGGCAGCGTGCCGGTCCGCCGGCCCGTGGTTGATCACGCACACCTGGCGGCCTTCGAAGTGGATGCCGCCCCCTGGCGCTCCCGGCTGCTGGCCGCCGCCGAGTTCCTGGAGCCAGGGGCCGGGGGATGAATCCGGCCACGGCGTTCGCCACCGTGGTGGTGGATGAGTTCATCAGATGCGGGCTCACCGACGCTGTGATCGCCCCGGGTTCCCGCAGCACGCCGCTGGCGATGGAGATCTGGCGGCGGGCCATCGCCGGGCCGGGTCCCGCTGCCCTGCACCTGCACGTGCGGGTTGACGAGCGGTCGGCGTCGTTCCTGGCCCTGGGCCTGGCCAAGGTGAGCCGGCGTCCCGTGGCGATCGTGTGCACCTCAGGAACGGCCGCGGCACATCTGCATGCCGCCGTGATCGAGGCTGATGAGTCGGCGGTTCCGCTGATCCTGCTGACCGCGGACCGGCCACCGGAACTGCGGGCCACTGGCGCCAGCCAGACGATCGACCAGCTCAAGCTCTACGGCGGAGCGGTCCGGTGGTTCTGCGAGAGCGGTGTGCCGCAGGAGCGGCCGGGGATGAATGGCTACTGGCGCTCGCTCGCCTGCCGGGCGTGGGCGGCCGCGTCCGGTGCTGCGGGTGGGTTGCCGGGCCCCGTTCACATCAACGTGGCGCTGCGCGAGCCGCTGGTCCCCAGCCTGCCGGGCCCGGCTGTCGAGACGGCCCCCGCCGCCGGGGCGGGAAGCGGACCTGGCGAAGACAAGGTTGCACCCGGCGGAGCCGGGCCCGTCGCGGGCGACTGGCCGGAGCCGCTGGCGGGCCGGCCCGGTGGGGCGCCCTGGACGGGCTTCGCAACCGGCGCGGCCCACCCGGCGCAAGGCACGACCACGGTGGGCGGGGGCAGCGCCGGGGTGCTTGAGGTGCCCTGGCGTGAACGCGGCGTGGTGGTGTGCGGCGTCGGGAGTTATGACCCCGTTCCCCTCCTGGAAGTCGCGCGGGACGCGGGGTGGCCGGTGCTCGCCGAGCCGTCCTCCGGGGCGCGCCGGGGTGCGCAGGCGCTGGCCGCCTACCCCTATCTGCTGGATTCCGCGAGGTTCGCGGCCGCTCACCGGCCGGAGGTGATCATCTCCGCCGGGCGGCCGAGCTTGTCGCGCGCCCAGCTCGGCTACCTGCGGGGCAGCGCGCCGTCCGGACTCCCGCCCAGGCACATCGTGATCGCCCAGGGACCGGGCCGGTGGGCCGATCCCGTCCGGACCGCGACCGATGTGACCGGCGCTGTGCGGGTGACCGGCGGCCCCGCCCGGCCGGTGGATTCGGCGTGGCTGCGGTCCTGGCTGACGGCCGACGCGGCGGCGCGCAGGGCCGCGGATGAGGTACTGGCGGGCGCGGGCCGGGTGCCGACGGAGCCCGGGGCCGCCCGCGACGTCGCGGCCACCCTCCCGGCTGGTGGCCTGCTGTGGGCGGCTTCCAGCCTGCCAATCCGGGACCTGGACCGCCACATGCGCCCCCGGGAGGGCCTGCGGGTGCTCGCCAACCGCGGTGCCAGCGGTATCGACGGGCTGGTGTCAGCGGCGATCGGCGCGGCCCTGGCACACCAGCGCTCGGGGGGCGGCCGGGCTGCCGCCCTGCTGGGGGACCTGGCGTTCGTGCATGACGCGGGCGGGCTGTTCCTCGGTCCCGACGAACCCCGGCCCGACCTGGCCATCGTCGTCATCAACAATGACGGGGGCGGCATCTTCGCGACCCTGGAACAGGCCGCCTTCCCGGAGTCCTTCGAGCGGATCTTCGCCACACCGACCCACGCCGACCTGCCCGCTCTCGCCGCCGCGGCGGGTCTGCCCGCCGTGGTGCTGCGCGATACCGCCGACCTGCCCAGCGCGCTGGCCCGGCCCGGTCTGCACGTGGTCGAGGTGCGGGCCGACCGCACCGCGGGCACGCGATTGCGGGAACGGCTGCGTGCCGCCTGTGTGGCGGCGGTGGAGCAGGTGGCCGGGGGCTGAGGTCCGCACCGCTGGGACCCTGTGCCGGCGGAGCGACGGGTTATTCCCCGATGTTACTTTCAGGTCACAATTTTTACTTTCACCGCCATGACCTGCTCGTTGCTGGGCACGGAGGGGATATCGGCTGGCGGCCAGGAGGGGCTGGCACCTGCCGCACAGGGGGCACTACAAGCTCTAGCTGGGGGCTCGCGGCTTATTTCGTGGGCCGCCCGCGGGGGAGGAGAGCGTCGATGCGCAAGCGCACCCGCGTCTATGCGTCCGGCGTCGGCTTGGCGGTCCTGGCACTGCTGGCCGCGGCGTGCGGAGGCGGCGGTTCATCTGGGAGCAGTTCGACATCGTCCGTCGGCTCAGCCCGGTCCGGATTGCAGGGGCTCAACCCGGGCGGGACGCCCAAGTCGGGCGGCACGCTGAACGTGCTCGGCCAGGGCGACGTCGACTTCATGGATCCCAATATCAGCTACTACACCATCGGCTACCTCGGGCAACGGCCGTGGATCCGGGGCCTGTACGCCTACCCGGCCATCCCGGGACACACGACGACCCCGGCCCCGGACCTCGCCACCGCGGCGCCGACCGTCAGCAACGGCGGCAAGACCTACACGATCACCATCCGCAGCGGCGTCATGTGGGACACCACCCCGCCCAGGGCGGTGACCGCGGCTGACGCCCTGCTCGGCCTCAAGCGGGCGTGCAACCCCGCCCAGCCGTTCGGCGGCCTGCCGGACTTCGAATCGCTGATCGTCGGGTACGCGCAGTTCTGCGGCGGCTTCACGAAGGTCACACCGACCGTGTCCGCGATGAAGAGCTACATCGACAGCCATCAGATCTCCGGGGTGAAGGTCTCCGGCCAGACCATCAGCTACACGCTGACCCACGCGGCGTCCTACTTCCCGGGCATGCTGACACTGGACGCGTTCAACCCGACACCCGCCGAGACGCTGAATTACGTCCCGGGCAGTGCCGCCGAGGCGCAGCACACCATAGCCGACGGGCCTTACAGGGTGCAGTCCTACACGCCCGCCCGGACCATCGTGTACGTGCGCAACCCGGTGTGGAAGGCCAGCACCGACCCGATCCGCAAGGCCTACGTGGACAAGATCGTCGTCACCGAGACCGGCAACGAACCGACGGTCCAGCAGCAACTCCAGACCAACACCGCGGCGGCATCGATGGAGTTCGACGCCTTCCCGCCGGTTGGGGCGCTGCCGGGGCTGGTGTCGCAGATGGACTCGGGCACCACCCACAACTTCAACCTGGGCCCGACCTACTCCACGAACCCGTACATCGTCTTCAACCAGGTCTCGCCCAACAACAACAAGGCGATGTCGAAGGTGGCGGTGCGGCAGGCGCTCAGTTACGCGATCGACCGGTCGGCGCTGATCCAGGACGCCAGCGGCCCGCAGATCAGCCCGCCGCTGACCCACATCCTGCCGGCCGGCATCAACGGCGCGCAGGACGTGCCGAAGGGGTACAACCCGTACCCCTACGACCAGGCAAAGGCCAATTCCATGCTGGCCGCCGCGGGCTACAAGAACGGGCTGAACCTGACCCTGCTCTACCGGCCCGCCAGCACGATCGCCACCAAGATGGCGCAGACACTGCAGGCCGACCTGGCCAAGGTCGGGGTGCACGTCAAGCTGCTCGGGGTGCCGAACGCGGACTTCTACACCAAGTACCTGGAGGTCCCCAGCGTCGCCAAGCGCGGGGTCTGGGACATCACGCTGGCCGGCTGGGGGCCGGACTGGTACGGGGACGCGGCGCTGTCCTTCTTCGGCCCGCTGTTCTCCGGCCCGCCCTCCTACCCTCCGACGGGCAGCAACTTCGGGTTCTACAACAACCCATCGGTCACCACTTTGATCGGTCAGGCGGCGACCACCGGGAACGCGGCGGACGCGGCGAAGCTGTGGGCCCAGGCTGACATGAAGGTCATGTCGGACGCGGCGATCTACCCGATCACGCAGCCCTACCAGCCGAACTACCACGCCAGCTACGTCCACAACGCCGTCAACATACCGGCCATCCAGAACTTCGACCCGCCCAACGTCTGGCTCAGCTCGCCCGGCTGATCCGCGGGCGCGCTCACCCCGCCGGCCGGGCCCGGGCAACCGGGCCCGGCGGTGGGTGTGATTACGGTCAGTAGTAATGTGCGGGCCCTCGGTAAGTGAGCTGCCCGGGCCCGCGGTCAGTGAAGGGCGGATCTGGGTGGCGCTGCTCGAGGTACACGACCTGCACGTCTCGTTCCGGACGCCGGACGGCGTCGTGAAGGCCGTGCGGGGGGTTTCCTACGAGATCGATGCCGGTCAGACGCTCGGGATCGTCGGTGAGTCCGGCTCGGGCAAGAGCGTGTCGACCCAGACGATCATGGGCCTCACCCGTGGCGCGCGCATTTCCGGCCGGGCGCTGTTCGAAGGCCGGGATCTGCTCACGATGAAGCAGAAGGACCTGCAGGGCGTCCGCGGCGCCAGAATCGGCATGGTCTTCCAGGACCCGCTCTCCAGCCTGCACCCGTTCTACCGGGTGGGCTGGCAGATCGTGGAGATGATCCGCCAGCACGACCGGTCGGTGACCAAGGCGCGGGCCCGGGCACGCGCGGTGGAGTTGCTGCGCCTGGTCGGCATCCCGCAGGCCGAGCGCCGGGTGGACGACTTCCCGCACCAGTTCTCCGGGGGGATGCGGCAGCGGGCCATGATCGCCATGGCGATGGCACTGAACCCGGCGCTGCTCATCGCCGACGAGCCCACCACCGCGCTCGACGTCACGGTGCAGGCGCAGGTGCTGCGGGTGATCAAGACACTGCAGCAGGAGTTCGGGACGGCCGTCATCCTCATCACCCACGATCTCGGGGTTATCGCCGAGGCGGCCGATGACGTGGTGGTGATGTACGCGGGCGCGGTGATGGAGCAGGCGGACCGGCGCACCACGTTCTTCGCCAATCACCACCCCTACACCGAGGGCCTGCTCGCCTCCCTGCCCGCCTACGGCGGGGAACGGGAGCGACTGCAGCCCATCCAGGGCACGCCGCCGAGCCTGATCACGCTGCCGCCCGGCTGCCCGTTCCATCCCCGCTGCCCTTATGTCATGGACCGGTGCCGGCGGGAGGTGCCGCCGCTGGCGCCGGCCGGAGGGCAACCGGGTCACCTGTCGGCGTGCTGGCTTCCGCACGACGCGGAGGATCGCGAGAGGGTGCGCCGCTCGGTCGGTGGGGTGTCGCTGCCCGTGCCAGCCCGGGAGCCGCGATGAGCACGCCTGTCACCGGCACGGACTTCGAGCCACTGCTGGTCGTGGACAACCTCGTCAAGTACTTCCCGGTGCAGTCGGGCCAGTTGTTCCAGCGGCACAAGGAGTTCGTGCACGCGGTGGACGGGGTCAGTCTGTCGGTGCGGCGGGGTGAGACGCTCGGGCTGGTCGGTGAGACCGGGTGCGGGAAGTCCACGCTGGCCCGGTGCATCGCCCGGCTCTACGACCTGACGTCGGGGACGATCACGTTCGAGGGGCATGATCTGTCGCGTCTGCCGCAGCGGCGGATGCGGCCGTTCCGGCGGGAGATCCAGATGATCTTCCAGGATCCGTATGGGTCGCTGAACCCGCGGCGGCGGGTCGGGTCGATCATCGGGGATCCGTTCGCGATCCATCGCACCGCCCGCGGCGCGGACCGCAAGCGGCGGGTGCAGGAGCTGATGGAGCTGGTCGGGCTGAACCCCGAGCATTTCAACCGGTTCCCGGCCGAGTTCTCCGGTGGCCAGCGGCAGCGGATCGGGGTGGCGCGGGCGCTGGCGTTCCGCCCGAAATTGATCATTTGTGATGAGCCGGTGTCGGCGCTGGACGTCTCGATCCAGGCGCAGATCATCAACCTGCTCGCGGACCTGCAGGCCGAGCTGGGCCTGACCTACATCTTCATCGCCCACGACCTGTCGGTCGTGCGGCACGTCAGCAACCGCGTCGCCGTCATGTACCTGGG
>DAHUZQ010000108.1 GCA_027306495.1 Actinomycetota bacterium
AGCCTGCCCCAGCCGAATTGCCGGCAGCCGAGAAACCGAAGTCACGCTCGCCGGCTTTCCGCGCGGCCCGTCGATGAACGTCTGCCCGGGCGCGGAGCGAATTGCCGCCGCGGGGGAGAGGCCGGCCCAGATCGCCGATCAGTCGTGCTGCCAGGCGCGCGCGAGCTCCTCAATGCGCGCGGCTGTTTCCGCGAGCGGCATCCCGCGGCCGACGGCCTGGCCCAGGTAGTACGCCGTCAGCGGTGCGGCCAGGCGATCCACCTGGCGCGCAGCGACTTGGGTCAGGTTGAGCACAGTTTTCTGCACGGAATCGTCCCGTTCAAGGCCAAATTCCGCGCGCACCGCGCCGACCCAGTCCTCCAGTGTGTTCATTGTCCTCCGTTCGCCAGCGCTGGTCCCCGGCGACTCTCCGGTCCTCCGGGGCCACCGGGTGGTTCGTTCCCGCTCAAGCGGGGCCAGTAGCGCAATCCCCGCCATGACGATCGTGGTGACGCCCGACTGCCGGGACACGGAGAGCGGCGATGAGCGGCTCCGCGGCAGGAAGCACGGAGCCGCTGAGGATCAGGTCAAACTCTTCCCACATTGCGGGGATGAAGTCAAGGTCCATGGTGGTGGCTGCCGGTCGTGCGACAGGCCCGGTGCCGGCCTGGCCGGTCGCCACGACCGAGAGCTCACCTGCCACGCGGCATACGCCGGCCCCGGCGGCGGCTACTGCACCGGGCGCGACCCGGTCCGCGCTGAATACAGGGCGAAAGATCCGCGCCGTGGCCGAGCGGGTCATCGCGGACTTCATAACCTGGCCCACCATGCACACCGGCTACCGCCGGCCGCCCGCGACATTCGCCACGACCATCTCAGCGGTTATCGCCCCGCACTTCTGGAGAGAGGACTAATAACCCGCAAGGATGATATCTTTCAATTCGATCAGAGTCCCGATCCGATGACTAGCCAGTGAAAAGTCATGCGCCCCTGTGAAGTCGTTATGGACAATGACGCAGTCAATACCGGCCGCCACGGCTGAGTTCAGCCCTCTGGGTGAATCCTCTACAACCAGCGCCTCTTCATTGTTGGCTCCGAAGCGCTTTAGGCCGGTCAGGTATGGCTCCGGGTGCGGCTTGGCGAGCTTGTAGTCTTCGCGGACAAGGACGAAATCCATGAATTGCCTGACCTGGCGCTTTTCATGGATAATTTCAAAATCGGCACGCTTTGCAGTCGTCACGATGGCCATGCGGACGTATTTCGACAGTTCAGCAAGAGTTTCAACGACACCTTCGATCTCAATGGCTTCTGTCCTGAGATATTCCTGATAATAAACATCACGAACCTCACGCTGCCTGCTGATGGTACGTTCATCAATACCTGCCGCCCTGGCCCGGGCCCAAGTGCCCAATCCCTGGTTCATGTCCCGGAGGTACTGATCCCTGTCCAAAGTGAAACCAATATCAGCCAGGGCGCGCACCCCAGCTCTGTAATACCAGAATTCGGTATCCACCAGAACGCCATCATGATCGAAGAGTACGTACTTCTTCACTGTCCTGATCCTTTCCGGCAGCCGCGGCGGCCATGTGCGCCATCACGAATTCAGCCGTAATCAACGATAACCCCGCGGTGACCGTTGGACCGGTTCATATTCTTCAGGGCGAGAGCCATCTTGCCTTGCGCCGGATCGATCTCGCCGGTGGCTGGGCTGGTGAGCAGAGTCCTCGACGGAGCCGGACCGGACGCGGGTCCAGCAGCTGCGCCCGCCAGCGTCGCGCCGGACGCGGCCTGCCCTTGCATCCGCCAGCGTCGCGTTGGACGCGGCCTGCCCTTGCATCCGCCGGGCCTGCGCCAGCGCAGCGCCGATAATGTACATTATGTTAAGTTAGACGATCACCGCCGCTCCTGCGCCAGTGGCCACGGGTGCGAGGGCGCCGGCACCGGAAATCAAGCTTCGGACGCGGGCTAGAGCGGCGGCAGCCGCTCCATTCCGATGTTTCGTCACGCGAACATGATCTCGGGGTGGCTGCGCTACGCTCTGTCACGACACGCACCGATCATCCCAGTCCGCAGGCCCATTGGCGGCTGCCGGACTAGCGTTCGGAGTGAGACGATGCTGCGCCAGCTGACGAGCCCGGGCCCGGTCCGGCCGCTGATCGCGGGTGCACTGTGCGTCCTGCTGGCCGCGGGCGCGGCGCTGTACCTCGCCCTGCGGGACGGCGGCGGCGTGCTGAGCAACGGCGGCGGGCTCTTCTATGGCGGGATAGGGGCGACGCCTGGTTCGGTAGCGGACTTTCCACTCCCGGTGGAGAACTCTGGCTCCTCGCCCGTCATCCTTGAGAGCGCGGCCTTGATCCCGGTGCCAGGGTTCCCGGCGCCGAGGCTCGTCCATCTCGGCGTCCTGGCCGAGCACTTCGACCTGCTCACCTCAGACTATGGCTGGCCGCCATGGAAGGGGAGCTCGCCGTCTGGCGGCTCCTGGACAGTGCACCCCCTGCGGGGGTACATCGTCCAGCCCTGGGCTTCCCGGCAGCGCCGCCACATGGGGCCGATGCCCGGCATGATCGAATACGGCGTCACCGGAACCCGCCCGCGCACTGACTACTGGGCCGCAGGGCTGCGAATCACATACCTGTACCGAGGATCCAGGTACACCCAAAGCCTTTACGATGGCGGCGCGGACTGCGCCGGCCACGTGGACTTCAGCAAGCCAGCAGCCTACGGCGCTTTCTACCGCCAATATTGCGCAGTGATCGACAGGCGGGCGAACCAGGAATTTCAGAAGATGGCCTCAGGCTGATGCCCCCACAATTCACCTCAACACCAGCGGCGGCGACAGCGCGTTCTCAGCCGGCCCGCTCAGCGGCTGACACGTCCACTGATCCAGGCGAGTTCCGGGGACATGAACTGACTCGGGTTCGCACACGGCGGGTGGCCAAAGAAAAGGCTAGGCTTCCCTCCCCCGGCCCTTTCAATCTATAGCGCACCGGGGGCTTGCGGCAAGACCCGGGTCGTGGCGCATAATCGCTGGCTGAGACCGGAACCTGCGGACATGGGGGGGCGCGACATGCGTGCGCCGTGCATCGGCGAGCCGAGGACGTGGAACTGATGACCGTCAGCCCATTTGACCTTCCCGGCCACCTCTCCCCCAAAGCCGACCCGGCGCTGATCGCCGGCGACGAGCGGCACTTCGCCGCCATCGCGGAGAGCCTGGAGCGGTCGATCGCCGGCCTCGCGGATCGCCTCGACACCGAGCGCAGGGCGCCCGGCGGCATGGGCCAGGCCGCGCTCGACCGTGACCTGGAGATCCACCGGCTCACGGCCCGGCTGCGCGTGCTGCGCCGCTTCGGCCTGGACCTGTGCCTTGGGCGCATGGTTCACGCGGACAGCCCCGAGCCCGTGTACGTCGGGCGGCTCGGGCTCAAAGACAGCGCGGGCCGCCGGCTGCTGGTCGATTGGCGCTCCCCGGTGGCTGAGCCGTTCTTCGGGGCGACCCACGCCAACCCGATGGGCCTGGCAAGCCGCCGCCGGTACCGCTGGACCCGCGGCCGGATCAGCGACTACTGGGAGGAGGTGTTCACCCCGGACGGCCTGGCCGGGCATGCCGCGCTCGACGACCAGTCAGCCTTCATCGCCAGCCTGGGCGCCAGCCGGTCGGACCGGATGCTGGACGTCCTGGGCACCATCGCGGCCGATCAGGACGCCATCATCCGCGCGGGATCGTCGGGCGCACTGGTCGTCGACGGTGGCCCGGGCACGGGCAAGACCGTCGTCGCCCTGCACCGCGCCGCCTATCTCCTCTACCGCGACCCTCGCCTCGGGCACCGCCGGGGCGGCGTGCTGTTCGTCGGCCCGCACCAGCCCTACCTGGCTTACGTCGCCGATGTGCTCCCCAGCCTCGGCGAGGAGGGCGTGCAGATCTGCACCCTGCGGGACCTGGTCCCCGAAGGAGCCGAGGCAACCCCCGAGAACGACCCCGATGTGGCCCGCCTGAAGTCGTCCGCGGACCTGGTCAAGGCGATCGACGCGGCCGCGAGGTTCTACGAAAGGCCGCCCACCGAACCGATGACGGTTGAGACCCCCTGGTCCGACATCCAGCTGAGCGCCGGCGACTGGGCACAGGCGTTCGCGGCGGCCGAACCTGGCACTCCGCACAACGAGGCGCGCCTTCAGGTCTGGGAGGAACTGCTCGACATCTTGTTGCGGTCCCGCGCGAAGGACGTCCCGGCCGGCATCTTCCGTAAGTCGCTGGTGCAGAGCCAGGAGCTGCGCAGGACCTTCAGCCGGGCGTGGCCGCTGCTCGAAGCGGCTGACATCGTGGGGGATCTCTGGTCGGTGCCCGCTTACCTGCGCCTGTGCGCGCCCTGGCTCAGCGCCGACGACGTGCGGCGGCTGCAGCGCCCGGACGCCCAGGCATGGACGGTGGCCGACGTGCCGCTGCTGGACGCGGCCCGGCAGCGGCTCGGCGACCCCGAAGCGTCACGGCGCAAGCGCCGCCATGACGCGGCGGTCGCCGCTGAACGGGACCAGATGGCCCGGGCCCTGGACAACCTCATTGAGGCGGCCGATGACGAGTACGGCGCGGGCCTGGTGACGATGCTGCGTGGCGAGGACTTCACCGACGCACTGGTGGACGAGGCCGCGCTGCCGGGCACCGACCGGGACCTGCTCGCCGGCCCGTTCGCACACATCGTCGTGGACGAGGCCCAGGAACTGACCGACGCGCAGTGGCAGATGCTGCTGGTGCGCTGCCCGTCCCGGAGCTTCACCATCGTCGGGGACCGGACCCAGGCCAGGCACGGATTCACCGAGTCGTGGCAGGAACGGCTTGCGCGGATCGGGCTCTGCCACATCCGCCTGGCCACCCTGAGCGTCAACTACCGGACGCCGCGGGAGGTCATGGCGGAAGCCGAACCTGTTATCCGGGCCGTGCTCCCGGACGCCAACGTGCCGGCATCCATCCGCAGCACCGGTCTCCCCGTTCAGCACGGATCTGCCGCGGATCTGGGGGTGGTCCTGGACACCTGGCTCGCCACGCAAGGCGAGGGGATCGCCTGCGTCGTCGGCGATCCCGCTTTCCCGGCAACGTCCCGTGTCCGGTCGCTGACCCCTGAACTGACGAAGGGGCTCGAGTTCGACCTGGTCGTCCTCATCGACCCGCAGACGTTCGGCACGGGCGCACAAGGAGCGGTCGACCGCTATGTCGCGATGACCCGGGCTACCCGGCAACTCGTCATCCTCACGAGCTCGTGAGCCGCGCGCGCAAGGAGCCTGAAGCCAGCTCCTGACGGTGGCGGAGCCTCGCGGGAAGACCGTTCAGTGGGCAATGCGCGGGCTGCTCAGCCGGAGATGCCCACCATCTGCCGCAATGGCGCCAGGCGCGGGTCGGTCCGGTAGGTGTGCAGGTTGCCGGGCTGCCAGAGCAACGTTCCGGCGAGTCCGTGCTGTTCGGCATACATCACCTTGGCGGCGACCCGGGCGACTGTGGTGTCGTAATAGCCCGGTGCGACGCCGATGCCGATGAGCAGCTTGCTGGCCGGGATTCCCGCCCTCTCATAGGCGGTGATGCTGGCGATGCCGTTGTCCTGGAAGGACTCGTCGTTGAGCGTGTTCACGTAGGGGGCGATCCTGGCTGCGATGGGTGGCGGGATCTGCCCGGTGTTGACGTCAGCCGACAGGTACATGTGGCGTCCAGGGAACGCCCGGTCCAGGGCGCCGCGCACCCCGCTGACCAGGGCGATGTAATCGGCCTGGTTGGCCGGCACCTCCTCCTCCCAGTCGATGTCCACGCCGTCGAAGTGGTACTTCGCGACGTAGGAGACGATGGCGCGGATCAGCCCTGCGCGGTGGGCGGGACTGGCCGCGCTCGCGAAGTTCGCACCCTGGCCCTGCTCGCCGACCGCCATGATGATCAGCCTGTGCGCCCGGTGGGCGGCTGCGACGGCCGGCGGGATGTAGGCGAGATTCTGCATGTCCCCCGTGGCGATGCCGCCGTCGGGGGCCGGCCAGAGCCCGAAGTCGTTGATCACGGTCCACGGCGTGAAGTCGAAGTGGCTGGGCGGGATGCTGGCCTGGATCCATCCCGGATACGAGGTGAACGACACGTACTTGTGGCCGGGAACGACGGCGGAAGCTGGCACGACGCTTGCGGTGTCCGCGCCGCCACTGCCACCGCTGTCCGTCCCTGGCGTGCTGCTGCACGCCGTCACGACCACCAGCGCGGCCCCGGCCGCGATCATCGCGGCCCGGCTTGCGCGCATCCGTCCCCCGTATGGCGCTCGCATGTGCCCCCTGATCTGCGGTTTCCCCCTGCAATCTGCCCTACCGTGCCCAACGCGCCCGCTGCGGGCCGAGTTCCTGGCCGGAACGGGCTGTCGGCGGCGAGGCCGGCGGACCGCCGCACCCACTCCCCCGGGTATGCCCCGAGCGCATGGGCACCGGAACGCAACTGCGGTCGGTGACGGTTACGCTACCCGATGTGTTTGCAGGGCCGCCGCCCGGCCGGTAGGCCCTCTCCCGGCCGGGGACCAGCAGTGGTTACTGTGTCCAGCATCCGGCGCTTGCGCCCGCCCTTGACCGGCGGCGGGCGGATCGCCGTGGCTGGAGGCCTCATGCACGCCGAACCCTCTGCCATCGACGCTGTGCTGCGCCACCCACCACCGGCGTTCACACCGGCGCAGGCGTGCGAGATCGCGCTGGAGACCTTCGGCATCGCCGCTGATGCGGCGCGGAACCTGGGCAGTGAGCGCGATCAGGCGTTCCTGCTCACCGGTGCGGCCGGGGCTGGCATCGCCGTTCTGAAGATCTCCAATCCGGCCGAGGACCCGGACATGCTGGACATGGAGGCACTCGTGGCCCATCACGTCATGCGATGGGATCCGGGCCTTACCGTCGCCGTGCCCAGGCCGGCGGCGCGGGCTGAGCGGCCCGGGGGGATCGGCGCGGCGGCCGGTTCGCGCGAGGTGGCCAGCGGGACGGGAGGGCCGGCGGACGGGGGTTCTGCCCGGTTCCCGGCAGGCACGCCGGCCGCAGATGGCCAGGCCGGGCCGGTCAGGCCGGTCCGGGCGCTGTGGCGGCACGGAAGCGAGCGGCACTGGGTCCGCGCCTACGACGTGCTACCCGGCCGGGCCCGCCTGGACCCGCTCACCCTGGCTGATCCCGCTGTGATCGCCTGGGGCCAGACCACCGCGCGGCTGGGCCGGGCGCTGCGCTCCTTCATCCACCCGCGTGCCATCCGCCGGCTCCCCTGGGATGTCCAGCACGCGGCTAGTGTCCGGCCGATGACGGCCGCGATCGCGGACCGGGAAGCGCGGGCCGCTGTCACGGCCGTGCTCGACCGCTACGACGAAGCGGTCGCCCCGCGCTGGGGCCTGCTTCGGGCACAGATCATCCATGGCGACCTGACCGCCGACAATGTGCTCGCCGACGGGGACGGGCTGATCACCGGCATCGTGGACTTCGGCGACATGACGCACACCGCGCTGGCGGCAGATCTCGCCTCGGTCCTTGACTCGCTCGCGGCCGGGCGGGCAGCCGACGACATGTTCCGGGTGGCGCGGTTGGTCTTGGACGGGTATGAGCGGGTCCTGCCGCTGGAGCCAGCCGAGCTCGAACTGATGGCCGAACTGTGGGCCGCCCGGGCGGCGGCCGGTATCGCGATCGGCTGCTGGCGGGTGGAACACGGCCTGGAGGAGCCGGATTTCGCCGTCCGGTTCCACCCCGTCACGCTTGCCATGATCGATGTCCTGCTCACGACGGGCTGGGCTCGCGCCTCCCGGTTGCTGGGCGCACTGCCCGGCCCGGCTGTCACGGCGCCGCATCCTGCCAGGGCCACGCCGTGCCCGGCGGCGGCCGCGATCAGCGCGCTGGCGGCCCGGCGGGACTCGGCCTTCGGCCCGGCCATGGAACCGCTCAGCTACGACGAGCCGATCGAGATGGCCAGCGCGTCCGGGGTGTGGATGACCGACACGTCGGGCCGCCGCTACCTGGACATGTACAACAACGTGCCTTGCGTCGGGCACGCCCACCCCCGGGTGACTTCGGCCGTGGCGCGGCAATGGCGGGTCCTGAACACCAACCTGCGCTACCTGCACGCGGGCCCCGTCGAACTGGCCGAGCGGCTGATCGCCACGTGCCCGCCCGGCCTGGACACCGTGCTGTTCGTGAATTCCGGGTCCGAGGCGAACGATCTGGCCTGGCGCCTGGCCCGTTCCCATACCGGCAGCACCGGCGGCCTGGCCACCGAGTGCGCCTATCACGGCATCACCGCCGCCGTCGCAGGCCTCTCCCCCGAGATCCTGCCCGGCATGGTTCCACCCGTTCATGTGGAGACCTGGGCTCCCCCTGACACCTACCGCGGCCTGCGGACGGGTACCGAAGGCTTCGCGGCCGCGATCGGCAGGCTCGCCGCGCGCGGTATCGCACCGGCGGCCGCGATCATGGACGGCGTGCTGATGAGCGACGGCGTCCACCATCCCGCCCCCGGCTACGTCCGCGAACTCGTGCGGTTGACCCACGAGGCGGGCGGGCTGTGGATTGCCGACGAGGTGCAGGGTGGCCATGGCCGCACGGGCGAGGCGATGTGGTCGTTCCAGCGTTTCGGCATCGCGCCCGACTTCGTGACCCTCGGGAAACCCATGGGGAACGGCCAGCCGGTCGGGGCCGTGATCACCCGCCGCGACCTGGTAGCGCGCTTCGCTCAGGACACCGTGTTCTTCTCCACCTTCGGCGGCAACCAGGTGTCGGTTGCGGCCGGGCACGCGGTGCTGGACGTGCTGGCCGATGAACGGGTGCTGGCCCGTGTGAGCGAGGCCGGGATGGCACTGCGGCAGGCGGTCGGTGAGGCCACGGCCGCGGACGGGCGGGTGGGCGACGTGCGGGGGGTCGGGCTGGCCTGCGCGGTCGAGCTGGTGACCGATCGCGCCTCCCGCGAACCGGATGCCGCGACGGCCCGGGCGCTGACGGGGGCCCTGCGCCAGCGCGGTGTGCTGACCGGCACCACCGGCCCCTTCGGTAACGTGCTCAAGGTGCGCCCACCGCTGGCGTTCACCGCCGATCTGGTCCCGGTGTTCGTGACCGCGCTCTGCGGCGCGCTCGCCGACACATCGGGCGTGGCGGCCTGACCGCCGGTGCGTACGGCGATCGTGGAGGATATCGGGATGGATTCGCTGGGGATGGCACCCTCGCCGGACGCGGCCCTGCCCGGCTTCCTGCCCGACCCCGTCGCGGGCCGCGTCTATTCCAGCACCCGCGTCGTCCGCATCACCGACGTCACTGCGGCCGGCCGGCTGAGGCTGGACGCGCTCGCCCGCTATCTCCAGGACGCCGCCGAGGACGATGTGACCGATGCGGGCTGGGACGAGCCGGTGGACTGGCTGATGCGCCGGTGCGAGGTCAGCCTGGCCGGTTACCCCGGCCATGGCGACCGGGTCCACATCCGGACGTTCTGCTCCGGGCTCGGCCTGCGCTGGGCGGAACGGACCACCACCCTGACGGGTGCCGACGGCGACCTGATCCAGGCCCGCGCGATCTGGGTCGCACTGGACAGGCACACGGGGGCGCCGACCGCGCTGGGCCCCGGCTTCCACGAGGTCTACGCGGTATCCACGGGCGGGCGCTCGGTCTCGGCCCGGTTGTCCCAGCCCGGGCCGCCACCGGGTGCACCCGCCCGGCCATGGCCGCTGCGCGCATCCGACTTCGATATCGCCGGGCACGTCAACAACGCCGTGCACTGGGCCGCGGTGGAAGACGCCGTCGCCAGCGAAGACTGGCTCCCCACCAAGGCGCGGATCGAATATCAGGCGGCGATCCTGCCGGGAAGCGAGCCGGTGCTGATGACCGCCCGCTCCCCCGGGCGGCTGGACGCCTGGCTCGTCGATGGCCTGGACGGCGCAGCCGGTGGGACCAGGCTGGCATCGGCCCACCTGGAAGGCTGAGCAGGCCGGGCCGCCGCGCCTCGGCGGATTGCCGGCGACCCGCGTGTCACAGGCCTGATGGGTAGGCCGGGTGACACTTGGCTGAGTGGCGGGGTGCGTGCTCTCCCGTCAGCCGGCGATGATCAGCAGTTCCCGGTGCAGATCCGGGTCGGCGCCTGCGACTATCGAATCCGAACGGATGGTCCAGGGCTGACCGTCCAGGTCCGTCACCGTCGCCCCCGCCTCACGCGCCAGCAGGACGCCAGCGGCCATGTGGACAGCCGTGCACCAGAACAGCACGTATCCGGCGACCTGGGCGGCTGCGACGTATGCGAGCGCAAGGGTCGTCCCGAACGAACGCAGTTCCCACCGGTCGGCGAGCACCGCCGCCGCGTACCCGCCCGCCGCACGCTCCCGGCGGGCGCCGCTGCAGCGGCCCTCCTCGATGACGACAGTCCCGCTGGCACGCCCAGCGGCCAATTGGCGCCAGCCCTCACCAGTGCGCGCCCAGGCTCCGCTGCCACGCTCGGCAGCCCAGATCTGGCCGGTGGGCACCTCGCCGACGACCGCCGCGCTCACCTGGCCCTGCTCGATCAATGCCAGGTTGACGCACGAGAGCGGGATCCCGCTGGCATAGTTTCGGGTCCCACAGATCGGGTCCGCCAGCCAGTAGGGGGCACCATCCGCCGGAGGTTCGCCGCCCCGTTCCTCGCCGATGACGGCTATGCCCAGCCTGCCGGCCAGACGCTCCCGCAGGCCGTCCTCGATCGCGATGTCAGCCGCGGTCACGATCTCGCGGCCGCTCTTGCGCGCGACACCTTCGGCGCTCACGCCCCCTCGCGCCACGGCTATCGCCTGCTCCACCGCCGCCATGGCTTCGGCGGTCTCGCGCCGCCAGCGCGGGGGAAGGCCCGCCTGCTGCTGCCCCGTCATGGGCTGGCCGCGCCCGGTGGCAGCGGATCCACCCGTCGCGACAGCAGGCAGAACTCATTGCCCTCGGGATCGGCGAGCACATGCCAGGTGACCTCCCCCTGACCGATGTCCACCGGGGTCGCACCAAGGGCGAGCAACCGGGCCAGTTCGGCGGCCTGGTCGCGGTCGGTCGCATTCAGGTCCAGGTGCAGCCGGTTCTTCTGCTGCTTGTGGCCGGGGACCGCCAGGAACAGGATGGCCAGCGGGTAGCCGGGCCCGGCGATCTCCACCGATTCATCGTCTGACTCGGTGACCTCCCAGTGCAGCGCCTCGGTCCAGAATCTGGCGAGCACGGCGGGATCAGCGCAGTCGACCGTCAGGCAGGTAATCCGGTTTGCCATGAACGTGACAGTAACAGCCACACCGTCCGGGCCGGAGTATCCGTGCGACCGCCGGCGTTGACTTAAGGTGCATAGTGAACGCTCAGGAGGCCGGAATGGCTGGAGACTGGCGGGTTAGCGACGCCGAACGGGAAGCTGCCGCGACGGCTCTCGGCATGCACCTTGCGGCAGGCCGGCTGACGACGGCGGAGTTCCAAGCCCGGCTGGAGCAGATCTACGCCGCTGTCACCGCTTCCGACCTGGCGCGAGTCACCGCTGATCTGCCGGCAGCCGCTCCGTCCGCCGGGTGGGGATCAGCGGGGACGGCGGGCACTGATGGCTTCAACGGGCCGGGCTTGGACGGGCCGGGGCTGCAGCGGGTGCTGCGCCGGGTGCTCGCCGCCGCGCTCGGACTGATCGTGATGGGAGTCGTCGGCGCCATCCTGCTGATCGGCGCGCTGGCTGGGAACGCCGGACTGCTCCTGCCATCGCTGATCCTGCTCGCGGCACCGGTCGTGATCGTCGGTGCGCTGGCCGGAGGGGTGGCCTGGGCCAGCCGGCGGGCGTGGCGGCGTGCTGCCTGGCTCGAGGTGATCCCGTTCACGGCTGGAGCGCCCTGGCTGGGCGGTGCGATGCGGCTGACGCGGCTGCTGCTCGCCGGGAAGGTGGCGTGGCGGATTCTGAACAGGCTCGGACGGCCGATGCGTCACCGCCGGTTGGGCCCGGTGAAGGACCAGCCACCGGCGGGTGGCGTGTGGTACCAGACCGAGCCCGGCGGCGACTGGCGTCAGGCCCGGGTCGGGGACCTCAGGGGCACGACCAGGTAGCGGAAAGCCGGGATCTTTTCCTGCTTGCTCACGGCCCCATCCTCCTGTTCCACGGCCGCGCCGCCTGCGGAAGTGATCAGTGCCGGTTTCGCCGGGCTCGTGAACTCCAGCAGGACAGTCGGCGGGGCCACGGCCGCATCCGTACCGCCGGCATCCGCAGCACCGGGATCCACGGCACCGGCCAGGTCTTCACCGGTCGCGCCGCCCGCCGCGGCGTTTCCTGTGATGTCGTGGCCCTGACCGTGACGCATGGCGGCGACCACGCCGTCGAGCAGGTACTGCGGATTGAACGCGATCGCCGGCTCTGGCCCGTGGAAGCTCGCCGTCACCGTCTCCACCGCGCGGGCGCGGCCTTCGGTCTGTGCCTCGATGACGACCCTGCCCTGGCCGAAGGTGAGGCGGACCGGGCTGGCCCGGTCGGCGACCAGTGAAACCCGGCGGATCGCCTCGGTGAAGGACGCGGCTGCGATCTCGGCCCGGCAATCGAAGCCCGAGGGGAAGCGCGACCGGTAGCGGATGAATTCCCCGCCCATCAGCCGGCCGGTGAGCCGGCGCCCACCCGAGGCGAACGAGATCAGGCCGTCCGACGGCCGCGGCTCCCCCGCCCGGTCCCGCTGCGGGCTGACCGCCAGGCTGACCGTGACCGGGACACCGGGAGCCATGGCGCGGGCCGCGTCGCTGAGCGTTCGCGCGGGCACCAGTGCGAGCGCCCGCGTGTCCGGCCCGGCCGGTGACCAGCCGAGCTCACGGACAGCGAGCCGGTAGCGGTCGGTCGTGGCGAGCGTCATCGTGGCACCGTCGATGTCCAGGCAGACGGCTGTCAGCATGGGCAGGGTGTCGTCCCGGCTGGCCGCCGGCAGCACTTGCGCCGCCGCTGCGGCGAGTTCACCACCGTCGACGCTTCCCGTGGCAGGCGGCGGCTCCGGCAGGTCCGGATAGTCCGCGAGATCCAGGGTCACCAGTGAGAACTCCGCGCTGCCACAGGTCAGCGTGATCCCGCCCGCATCTGAGCTGAAATCGACCGGCTGGCTGGGCAGGCTGCGGATGATGTCCGCCAGCAGCCTGCCCGGGACGAGCACGCTCCCCGGCTCGGCGATGTCGGCGCTGACGCTGGTGCTTGCCGCCATCTCGTAATCGAAACAGGACAGCAGCAGGTGCTCGCCGGCCTCGATCCGCAGCCCGGTGAGTACGGGCACGACCGGCCGTGACGGCAACGCCCGCGCCACCCAGGCCACCGCGTCCGCGAAAGTGTCGCGCTCCACCCGGAATTTCATGCCACCGCCTCCAGACCCTCCCGGCTGACCAGGCCGGCGAACCGATCCTGGCATGCCCTGCCGACATTCCGGACAGGGTTAACGCATGGCGCTGGCCGTCAGGGTTCGGCGGACAGGCTGGTCCAGCCGCCGCTGCTGAGGCCAAGCTGGCCGGGCCGGAGCCGCAGGCAGGCCAGTGCCCGGCGCCGGACCCACGCCAATCTGGCCGGGGCGGACCCAGGCGAGCTGGCCGGGCGGGAGCCGCAGGCCGGGCAGTGCCCGGCGACGGGCCTCAGACCAGCCCGGGCGGCGCCGAGGCCAGTGCGGATTCGATGGCCAGCACCAGTGCGCGTGCCGACTCCGCCGTCAGTTCGACCGCCACCCGCGCCGACGGCCCCCTCGCCGGGTTCAGGAAGTCGATGTTGAGCGTGTGCTCAGCCGGCGCGTGCTGCGGGTGATCGAGGTAGACGGTGGCATCGCTGAGGGTGAACCAGCCGTCAGCCCCCTTGCCGCTGCCGGAGACGGTGATCTTTTCGGTCAGGTATGTGCACATGATGGCCCCGGCTCAGCCCGCGAGGTGAGCGCCGAAGAAGTCCCAGATCCTGGCCCAGCCGTCGTTGGCGGACTCAGGCCGGTAACTGGGCCTGTCCACGGCGAAGAACGCGTGGCCCGCCCCGTCGTACCGGTGGAACTCGTGCGGCTTGCCGGCGGCCGTCAGGCCCTTGTCGAGTTCGTCCACCTGCTCGGGCGAGGGGTACTTGTCCTCGTTCCCGAAGAGCCCGAGCAGCGGGCAGGACAGTTCTGGGATCAGGTGAGCCAGCGGGCGCACCTGCAGGGGGTAGCCGTCGGGCGGTGTCCCCACCACGAACGCGCCGTAGCAGTCGACCGCTGCGTCGAGGCGCAGGCTGCACGCCGCCAGGAACGACTGCCTCCCTCCGGAGCAGTACCCGATGGTGGCGGCTTTGCCGTTGGATGCCGGCATGGCCCGCAGGTACTCCACCGCTCCCCCGACGTCGCCGACCAGCCTTTCGTCGGGGACGCCGCCCCGGGCGCGCGCGGTGGCGGCCGCGTCATCAGGGCTGGCGCCGGGTGCTTCCCGGGAGTACAGGTTGGGGCACAGCGCCGCGTACCCGTGGGCGGCGAACCGGCGGACGATCTCCTTGGTGGGCGCGTCATAGCCGGGCATGTGGTGGATCACCACGACACCGCCATGCGGTCCCGGCCCCAGCGGCCGGGCGAGATAGGCCTCGATCCGGTCGCCGCCATGGCCGGTGATGCTGATGGTCTCGGCCATCATCGCGTCATACATGCCTGAGCCCTTCTGGGTGCCTGGGTGTGGTCAACGTGCTCATAGTGCCAGCCCGAAGGTGAGGAATTGGTAACCGCCCCGGATTGGCCGGCCACAGCCCGCCGGCCTGCTCCCGGTGCGCGATCCCTTATCGCGACGGCACTTTCGTCAGCGGTGGCGGGAGGTGGAGGTCCATCCCGCGCCGGCGGGCTGCCCCGCCCCCCCGCCCGGTGCCGGACAGAGCCCTGAGCATTTGGGATGCTCTCCTGGGGGCTATCGCGACGAGGGGACCTTTGCGATGCGATCGAGCACGGCGGCCGCCGCCGTCCTGTTCACGGTGCTCGGGGTGGCGGCGGGGTGGAACTTCCGCCGCGCCCAGGCCGCGCACGGCGACGTGAAGCTGTACAAGGGCAGGCTGCCGGGGTTCCGCAAGATCCGGTTGCGCAGCAGCGTGGCGGCCGTGGTGTTGTTCACGCTGATCGTGCTGGCCTTGCACGACCTGATCCACTGAGCAGTGCGACCTGGCCTCCCGGGTGTGGACCCGGCGTGATCGCCTGCGGGAAGCTGAAGACCTGGCGCGGATCGTAGACCGCCTTGACCTCTGCGAGCCGGGCGTAGTTCGCGCCGTAGTAGGCCGTGCGCCAGTCTCGCAGGTCGGGATCGATGTAGTTCTGGTAGCACTGCCCGCTGGCGTAGGGCCGCATGGACGCGTAGAACTCGCGCAGCCAGGCATGCTGTCTGGCAACCCCGGGGCCCGCTGCGCCAGGTGACCACTGCGTGGAGTACTGGGCGAGGAAGAGCGCGTCCCGGTGCACGAAAGCGGTCGCCGAAGCGGGCACCCGGTTGAGCGCGCCCCCAAACGAATCGAACGCAACACCCCCGGACCCGCCGGACGCACCGCCGACGCCGCGGAGCGCTTCGACTCCCCGCAGCAGGGTGGTGATGGCCGCCGACGACAGCGGCGCGGTGAAGAAATCGGACTTGGCGAAAGCGGGCTCCCTGCTGAGCCGGCCTCCCGGCGCCTGCCAGGGGAGCTGGCACTGGTCCACCGTCATGCCGGAGCATCCGGCTTCCAGCAGCATCGCCTCCCGGTAGGAAGACTCCGCCAGGTACGTGCTGGCGGGACCCGAGCCCACCGCCGCATACAGGGCGTCCAGGTGATGGGTGGCTTCGGCGATGCTCCCCAGATAGGTGCCGCCGACCTGCAGCGACGGCGGCGGGCCGCCGGGCGCTGCCGCCAGGTGCATGTTGGACCAGAGGGCGTCGGGGGCGGCGGGTGCCCAGTGCTGCCAGGCCGCGATCACCCGACGCGCCTGCGACCAGGGCCAGGACAGGAAGAACAGCACCAGCTGGGACAACTCGTGAGTGCGGAATGTGAAGGTGGTCGCCACACCGAAATTGCCACCCCCACCGCCGCGCGATGCCCAGTACAGGTCGCTGTGCCCGGTCGCGTCGGCGGTCAGCACACTCCCGTCAGCGGTGACGATCTCCAGTGCTTCGAGGTTGTCACAGGTCAGGCCGTAGGCGCGGCCCACCACGCCCACTCCCCCGCCCAGCGTCAGGCCGGCGAGGCCGACCGTCGGACAGGACCCGGCAGGCACGGCCAGGCCATGGGCGGCCAGTCGGTGGTAGAAGTCGATCAGGTGGAGCCCGGCCCCGACGGTCACGGTGCCGGCGGCCCGGTCGAGCGTGAACGCATTCATGTCGCTCACGTCGATGAGCAAGCCGGCCGTCCCGGACCAGCCGGCATAGCTGTGCCCACCCGAACGGATGGCGAACGGCAGCGCGAAACGCTGGGCGAAATCCAGGCAGGCAATCACATCGGCGGGAATGCCGCAATAGGCGACGGCCGTGGGCCGCACATTGTCGAACCGGGGATCGAACAGCAGTCGCGCATGCCCGTATCCGGGCTGGCCGGGCCGGATCAGCCGGTGAGCCGACAGTGTGCGGCCCAGCGCGTTCCAGTCCGCCAGCGTGGGAGCACTTGCCGGCAGGCGGGCAGCCGGGGCGGGATAGCCAGCGCCCGGGGCTGTGCGTACCTGGGCCGCATCCAGCACGATGCGGCCACTGCCCGCCAACAGGCCCGCGCCGGCCAGGCCACCGGCCATCGCCAGGAAAGCCCGCCTGCCCGGCCGGAGCCGGCCCGTCTCCGGTGAGGAATTGTCAGGTTTCACGGCTGCCCGCCTTTGCCTGTTCCGGCTCCACGATTTCCGGTCATCCTTTAAAGACGGTGCCGGGGGGATATCGGACAGGACGCGGTCACAGCGGCGACAGGCCCTCGCGGGAGCCCTCGGTGACGCGGCACCCGGTGCCCCTCGGTGACGCGGCGGACCGACCCAGATCGCCGGGAAGACCACCCTGCTGGCGACAGGCCCTGGCGGAGCCCTCGGTGACGCGGCGCCCGGCGCCCCTCGGTGACGCGGCGCCCGAGTGCCCCTCGGTGCGGTCGCTAGCCTGCCGTCAGCGGCCGATCAGCCAGGGGTGGCTGCCGAGGTTCCGAGCCCGGCGGACGGTAACCGGGGGGCCGGTGAGAGCGCCGCCGGACGGCCTGATATGGTTTAGCAACTCAACCTTTGTGCTACTCAAGGATCAACTTGCTGGATGCTCACCCCCCCACGGCGGCCGCGGCGGAGGCCGGGCACGATGAGGCCGGGCCCGATGAGGCCGACAGCCTGGACGCACAGATCTTCGACGGGCTGGCGTCGGTC
>DAHUZQ010000109.1 GCA_027306495.1 Actinomycetota bacterium
GCGCTGCACGAACGGCCGCTGATCAGCCGCCTGTCCTCCTTCGACGCCCCGCTGGAGATCCGCTCCGGCATGGTGTTCGCCCTGGAGACCTACTGCCCCGCCAGTGACGGGATCTCCGCCGCCCGGCTGGAGGAGGAACTGGTCGTCACCGACGATGGGGCCGAGATCATCACCCGGTTCCCCTCGCGGGAACTGTTCGTCACCAATCCGTACTAAGTCGACCTGCGAGGGCGCCATGGATGAGGCAACCGCGCTCGGGCTCTACCGGACCATGACCCGGATCCGGAAGTTCGAGCAGCGCGCCTATGACCTGTTCCTGCAGAACCTGGTCAAGGGGACCACCCACCTGGGCGCAGGTCAGGAGGCGATTGCGGCGGGTGTGGCGGCGGCCATGCGCGAAGACGACTACACGTTCGTCACCTACCGCGGTCACAACCACCTGATCGCCCGGGGGACGTCACTGACCGCGATGATGGCCGAACTGCTCGGCCGGGAGAACGGCCTGATGCGCGGCAAGGGCGGGTCGATGCACCTGCTGGACGTCTCCAAGGGCGTGCTCGGCTCATACGCGATCATCGGGGCACAGCTCGTGATCGCCAACGGAACCGCCTGGTCGTCTCAGTACCGCGGCAGCGGGCAGGTGACGGTCTGCTTCTTCGGTGACGGTGCGACCAATATCGGGGCGTTCCACGAGGCGCTCAACCTGGCCGCGGTCTGGTCGCTGCCGGTCGTGTTCGTCTGCGAAAACAACCGGTACATGGAATACACCGCGATCGAGAGCGTCACCGCGGTCAAGAATCCGGCGGTCGACCGGGCACCGGCCTACGGGCTGCCCGCCTCACTGGTGGACGGCAACGACGTGGAGGCGGTGCTGGCCTCGGCAACCGAGGCGGTCGAGCGGGCCCGGGCCGGTGGCGGCCCCTCGGTGCTGGAGTATCTCACCTACCGTCACGGCGGCCACTCGCGCGCCGACCCCGGCAAGTACCGGCCCGACGATGAGGTGGCCGAGTGGCTGCGGCGTGATCCGATCCCCGCCTACCGGCGGGTGCTCGTCTCGCGGGGCGTGGCCGAAGCGGTGCTGGACGAGATCGAGGCGCAGGCCAAAGCGGCGGTTGACGAGGCGACGCAGGCCGCCAAGGACGGGCCCGAGCCCGACCTCGAACTCGCCTTCGCGGACGTGTGGAGCGACGGCGGCTGGACCTGGAGGAACTGATGAGCACCGAGGTAGTAATGCCGAGGATGGGCGAGACGGTGGACGAAGGGACCGTCAACACCTGGCACAAGGCGGTGGGTGACCAGGTCAGCGAAGGTGAGCCGTTGCTGGAGATCGGCACCGACAAGGTGGACACTGACATCCCGGCGCCGGTCAGCGGCACCCTGGTGGAGATCAGGGTGAGTGCCGACGAGACCGTGCCGGTGGGCACGGTGCTGGCGGTCATCCAATGAGCACCCTCACCTACCGCGAGGCGGTCGCCCGCGGCATGGCCCAGGAGATGCGCCGCGATGACCGGGTGGTCTTCCTCGGTGAGGACGTCGCCGCCGCCGGCGGGGTGTTCAAGGCCACGGTGGGGCTGCTGGAGGAGTTCGGCCCAGCCCGCGTCCGCGACACCCCGATCAGCGAGCAGGCCATCCTCGGCGCGGCCATGGGCGCGGCCATGACCGGCCTGCGGCCGATCGCCGAGATCATGTTCAGCGATTTCTTCGCCGTCTGCTGGGACCTGGTCGCCAACGAGATCGCCAAGAGCCGTTACATGTCCGACGGCCAGGTGTCGTTCCCGCTGGTCATCCGCAGCGCCAACGGGGCCGGTGTCCGGTTCGGCGCGCAGCATTCCCAGTCGGTGGAGAACTGGGCCATGGCCGTGCCGGGCCTGAAAGTCGTGGCCCCGTCCACGCCGCGCGATGTCGTCGGCCTGCTCGCCGCGGCCATCCGCGACCCCGATCCGGTCCTGTTCTTCGAGCAGAAGTCGCTGTATGCGACCAAGGGGGAGATCGAGGACGGGGAGATCGTCGAGCCGCTGGGCGTAGCGAAGATCGTCTCCGGCGGGGATGACGCGACGATCGTGGCACTTGCCGCCATGGTTCCCCGGGCGGTGGCGGCCGCGAACCGCCTGGAGGCGGAGCACGGCATCCGCTGTAGTGTCGTGGACGTGCGCAGCCTGGTCCCCCTTGATACGGCCACCATCCTGTCGGAGGTCGCGCGGACCGGACGGCTGTTCACGGTCGAGGAGAACCCGCGGCTGTGCGGCTGGGGAGCGGAGATCGCCTCGATCGTGGCCGAGGAGGCGTACGGATCGCTGCGAGGGCCGATCGTCCGCATCACCACCCCACATGTGCCGCTGCCGGCGGCGGACGCCCTCGAAGATCACATGCTGCCCTCCGTGGCGCGGATCGCGGAGACGGTGCGCACGAGCTTGGAGGACGCGTGAGCCAGAGCACGACTGGTCTTGCTGCCAGCGTCGGCATCGATGTGCCGACCGGAATGCTCATCAACGGGGAGTGGGCCGGCAGCGACTCGACCATCCCGGTGATCGACCCGGCGACCGAGGAAGCCATCGCCTGGATCGCCAACGGCACCCCGGACGACGCGATAGCGGCGGTAGCCGCAGCTCACCAGGCCCTGCCGGCCTGGGCGGCCACGCCACCACGGCAACGGGCCGAGATCCTGCGGCGCACCTACGCCCTGATGGTGGAGCGGTCGGAGGCGATCGCGCGGCTGATGGTGCTCGAGAACGGCAAAGCGCTGCGCGACGCCCGCGGTGAGGTCCTCTACGCGGCCGAGTTCTTCCGCTGGTATGCCGAAGAGGCCGTCCGGATGGAGGGCGCACTGACCACCGCGCCGGCGGGCACCAACCGGATCATGGTGCTGCGTCAGCCGGTCGGGGTCAGCGTGCTGGTCACCCCCTGGAACTTCCCCGCGGCGATGGCCACCCGCAAGATCGGGCCCGCACTGGCGGCCGGATGCACGGTCGTGCTCAAGCCCGCCAAGGAGACGCCGCTGACGGCGTTCGCCATCGCGGATCTGATGCGCGAGGCCGGCCTGCCCGCCGGGGTGGTCAACGTTGTCTGCACCGCCACCGCGGGCCCGGTGGTCTCGGCGATGCTGGCTGACCCGCGGGTGCGCAAGCTGTCGTTCACCGGCTCCACGGAGGTCGGCCGGGTGCTGCTGCGCACGGCCGCGGACACGGTGACCAACTGCTCGATGGAACTCGGCGGCAACGCCCCGTTCCTTGTCTTCGAAGACGCCGACATCGACGCGGCTGTCGAGGGCGCGCTCGTGGCCAAGATGCGCAACGGCGGCGAAGCGTGCACCGCGGCCAACCGGTTCTACGTGCACGAGCGGGTGGCCGACGAGTTCACCAGCGCGTTCGCGGCCAGGCTGGCCAAGCTGTCGGTCGGCCCCGGCCTGGCGGACGGCACCGATCTCGGCCCGCTTGTGAACGAGGACACCCGCTCCAAGGTCGCCAGCCTGGTGTCGGAAGCAGCCGGGGCCGGCGGCCGGGTCGTAACCGGTGGCCAGGCTCCCGACCGGCGCGGGTATTTCTACCTGCCGACAGTGCTCACAGATGTGCCGGCGGACGCGGCGATCCTTGCCACAGAGATCTTCGGCCCGGTCGCCCCGGTGGTGCGCTTCTCCGGCGAGGCCGACGCCATCCACTGGGCCAACGACACCGAGTACGGCCTGGTGTCCTACCTCTACACGGCCGACCTGCGGCGGGCACTGCGGGTCAGCGAGGCGCTGGAGACCGGGATGGTCGGGATCAACCGTGGCCTGGTGTCCGACCCGGCAGCCCCGTTCGGTGGGGTGAAGCAGTCCGGGCTCGGACGCGAGGGCGGCCACGACGGCCTGCTGGAGTTCACCGAGAGCAAGTACATCGCGGTCGACTGGTAACTGCCGCCCTCTCGTACGCGACGCCGTGGTGACGTAGGGTCGGGGAAGAGCGCACATGGACAGACGCATCTTCGGCCTGGAGAACGAGTACGGGGTCACCTGCACATTCCGGGGAAGCCGACGGCTTTCCCCGGACGAGGTGGCCCGTTACCTGTTCCGCCGGGTGGTGTCCTGGGGCCGCAGCAGCAACGTCTTCCTGAAGAACGGCGCGCGCCTTTACCTCGACGTCGGCAGCCACCCCGAGTACGCCACCCCCGAGTGCGACAGCGTCACGGACCTGGTCGTGCACGACAAGGCCGGCGAGCGCATCCTGGAGGGCCTGCTGGTTGACGCCGACCGGCGGTTGCGCGAGGAGGGCATCGCCGGCGACATCTACCTGTTCAAGAACAACACCGACTCGGCCGGCAACTCCTACGGGTGCCATGAGAACTACCTGGTCGGCCGCCACGGTGAGTTCGGGCGCCTGGCCGACATCCTCATCCCGTTCCTGGTCACCCGGCAGGTCATCTGCGGGGCCGGAAAGGTCCTGCAGACCCCGCGCGGGGCGGTGTACTGCGTGAGCCAGCGGGCGGAGCACATCTGGGAAGGGGTCTCCTCGGCCACCACGCGGTCCCGCCCGATCATCAACACCCGGGACGAGCCCCACGCCGACGCCGAGCGGTTCCGCCGCCTGCACGTGATCGTCGGCGACTCGAACATGAGCGAGACCACCACCTTGCTGAAGGTGGGCGCGACCGACCTGGTGCTGCGGATGATCGAGGCCGGCACGGTCATGCGCGACCTGACCCTGGAGAACCCGATCCGGGCGATCCGCGACGTCAGCCACGATATGACCGGCCAGCGCAAGGTGCGGCTCGCCAACGGCCGGGAAGTCAGCGCGCTGGACATCCAGCGCGAGTACCTGACCAAGGCCCGCGATTTCACCGACCGGCGGGGCGCCGACGCCACCGCCAAGTGGGTGCTCGACCTGTGGGAGCGGACGCTCACGGCGGTGGAGACCCAGCGCCTGGAGGCGGTCGGGCGGGAGATCGACTGGATCACCAAGTTCCAGCTCATCACGCGGTACCAGGCCAAGCATGACCTGCCGCTGTCGTCGCCGCGGATCGCCCAGCTCGACCTTGCCTACCATGACGTGCACCGCGGCCGGGGCTTGTACTACCTGCTCCAGCGGCGCGGCGCGGTGGAGCGCACGGCCCGCGACATCGACATTTTCGAGGCCAAGTCGGTGCCGCCGCAGACCACCCGTGCCCGGCTGCGGGGCGAGTTCATCCGGCGGGCGCAGGAGCGCCGCCGCGATTTCACCGTCGACTGGGTCCACCTCAAGCTGAACGACCAGGCTCAGCGCACTGTCCTGTGCAAGGACCCGTTCCGGTCCGTGGATGAACGGGTCGAAAAGCTGATCGCCGGGATGTGAACCACGCCCGGCAGGCCTGGGCAGCCGTCGCCGACGGTAGGCTGTCTGCGGCCTGTGATGACCTGTCCGTAATTCCCAGATGACCCGGTCGCATCCGTGCGACCCGGTCACAATCAGACGACGACAAGGCAGCTTTATGCGACGCATCGCTCTCATCTTGGCCACTCCCCTGCTCGCCGTTGGCGTGCTCGCGGGCTGTGGCACCACGGCGGGGTCCTCCGCCACCCCGACGGTGAAGGTGTCCGGGACCTTCGGGCAGGCCCCGGTGGTCTCCATCCCGGCCGCCAAGGCGGGCAGCAACCTGGTCGTCAAGACGGTGATCCAGGGGAACGGGCCGACCTTCACGACGACGGACGCGTTCGTCGGGAACTACGCGCTGTACGTCTGGAGTGGGACCACCCACCGGCTTGCCCAGAGCAGCTTCAAGACCAAGACCCCGGCCCTCATCGCGGGCACGCTTCTGCCGGGCCTGGAGAAGGCGCTGATCGGGAAGAAGATGGGCAGCCGCGTGCTGGCGGTCATCCCGCCCTCGCAGGGATTCGGTGCCAGCGGTAACCCGAGTGCCGGGATCAAGGGCACTGACACGCTGGTCTTCGTGGTGGATATGGTCACGGCCTTCCCGGGGAACGCGTCGGTGTCCGGCAAGACCATCTCCAGCGGCGGCGGCAGCCTCCCCACCGTGACCGCCGCCTCGGGCCAGCAGCCCACCATCAAGATGCCCTCCGGCAAGCCACCGTCCACGCTGGTGGTCAAGCCGCTGATCCAGGGCACCGGCCCCACGGTGGCCAAGGGCCAGACGGTCGTCGTCCAGTATGTCGGCGCGATCTGGCAGACCGGGAAGGTCTTTGACGCCTCCTGGACCCGCCATCAGCCCTTCGGCTTCACGATCGGGGCGACACCGAGCCAGGTGATCCCGGGCTGGGACCAGGGCCTGCTGGGCCAGAAGGTCGGGAGCAGGCTGCTGCTCGTCGTCCCCCCGGCCGACGGCTACGGCAAGACCGGCAATTCGCAGGCGGGTATCACCGGCACGGACAACCTCGTCTTCGTCGTGGACATCCTCGGCGCCTACGGCGGCTGACCGGCCCGGGCAGCACTGACATCGGCCGGCGGGGACATCGTTCCCGTCGGCCGAGCCGTCTCGCCGGTCTTATTCGCCGGTGAGAGCGTCGATGGTCAGGCCCACGCCGATAGCGAGCATCCAGACGTCCTTCGCCAGCGCCGTGCCCTGTGGACTGGGCCGCAGGCTGCCCTCGCGGCGCAGGCCCGGTGTGCGCAGGTACATTCGCAGCAGGCTCGCTGAGAAAACCGTCAGTGCCGCACCTGCCAGTGCGTCCGGCACCACGGGCGCCAGCAGTGCCGTGCCCAGCACGATCTCGCCGGCCGCCAGCACCTTCACGAACTGCTGGGGGGGCATCCGCGCCAGCGCCGGATACGTCCCGCTGGCCATCGTGTGCAGGCGGACGGCTGTCTGCTCGTCGGCCGACCACTTGCCAACGCCCGAGTTGAGGATGAAGGCGCCGGTGGCGATCCGGCCCGGCTGACGGCGGGCGAACGCCGCGATGCGCATGAGACCTCCAGCTCAGTTCCAGAATTCGAAGGGTTCGTCGATCACCTCGCCAGCCAGGAAGGCTGGCAGAAGTTCGGGCAGGCGCCCGGGATAGAACCGCTGTGTGCTGCGGACAATATCGGTCACCGGCCACCATCGCTCCGCGACGTACACCTCGTGCTCGTTCTCGGTCCGGCCCGCGGCCGAAATTGCCGGGCTGTGCCCGGCTACCGTGGCGTGGACGACGACCTCATGCTGGAGGCGCCGCAATCCCCGGCTGTGCCAGGTGCTGTCCCGGCGCCAGTTCGGCGGCCCGAACGCCTCCGGCCCGAGCGCCAGGCCGGTTTCTTCCCGCATCTCGCGGATCGCGGCCTGCAGGTACGTTTCGTCGCCGTCCACCCCGCCCCCCGGCAGCTCCCACCAGCCGGCCGGGCCCACTTCGGGGGTGATGGCGTGGAACAGGAGCACTCGCCCACCGGTATCGGTCAAGACCACGCGGACCGCCCGCCGTTCGAAATCGATACGAAGGTCTGCTGGGCGCTGATCGCCGCCGGTGCGCATGCGGGCAAGCCTAGCCCGCCAGCCGTCACCTGATCAGTCGCCGAGCAAGGCGGCAGCGTGGCGGCCGGCGGCGGCGGCGGCGAGAAAGTACGGGCGGTCCTGGTCCAGGCCGCGCCCCATGGTGGCGAGCGGGACCGGGCACTCGCGCAGTGCGGCCAGCAGGCCGTCCACGCTCACCTCGACGAGCGAGTGCCGGGCGGCCAGTGGCGCCGCCTGAGCGGCCACCCGCGCGCCGAATTCGCCCGGCAGGATGGGAACGACCACGTCGGCCCGGGCCAGCGCCACTCGCCCGTAAGCGGTGAGGCTGTGGTGGGAGACACCTCGGTGGCGCTCCCGCGGGTCGGCGTCGCTGATGCGCAGGCTGGCAACGGGCCGGCCGTTCAGGACCGCGGCGGCGTTCACAGCATCCCCGCACGCCACACCCGAGAAGCCCCAGCGGGTACCGGTCCCGAGATTGCCCGGGCCCTGCGCGACCACCACCGCGTCGGCGCCGAGCACATACCGGGCCGCCAGCAGGCCGTTGTGGACGGTCACCGATTCCAGGTCCCCGCCGAACGCCTGGCCGGTGGTCACCGTCCCGGCGAGCCAGCCTGCCTCGCGCAGGCCCGCGCACGTCCGGGAGAACCAGGCGGGCAGTGCCCCACCGTCGAGCATCACATACGCGGCCCGCACCGGTCCGGGCCCGGCGGCGTCCGCCCGGCCGGCGCGCAGGCCCGCCAGCACCGCCGGGAGCGCCGAGTGCAGGTCCGCCACGATGACCGGCATCCCGCCGAGGTCGTCAGCGTCCCGGAGCACCTCGTAATGCGGCGAGCCCTGCTCGTCGGCGCCCCCGACGGCCACCTGGAGCGGGGTGTAGCGGGCCTTGACCAGATGCCCCGGCGCTTGTTCTCCCCAT
>DAHUZQ010000124.1 GCA_027306495.1 Actinomycetota bacterium
CGCCTCGGATCGACCCGAGGTCCGCGGCGAGCAGCAGGCCCCCCGCTCCCGGGCATTTCCAGATGAGTCAACGAATCGCCGTTCCCGGGCAATTTGACGTGAGTCAATAGGGCGGCCGGGACCGACCCGGCCGAGCCTGGGCCCGGCGCTGGCGGGCAGGCCGCTGGTCCCAGCCGGGGCGAGCGCAGGCCGGACAAGGGGTCCGATGCCGACCCAGCCGGCGCGCCAGCCCTGACCGCGCTCATGGCCCTGGTCAGCGGTCGGCGCGGTGCGGACGGTGGCCGGGACCCGTGGCTGGAGCGGCTGGAACGCCTAGCGCGACTGGACCGGCATCCGCGTGGCGACCCGTCTTCCGGGAGGACCGGCGGGCCGGGCGGCGCGCGCATGGACGGCGTTGGGTGGCACCTGCTGGGTCCGCGCCCGCACAGCGGGCGCGGACTTCACCGGCCCTGGTTCGCCGACGCGGACGCGCCCTGGTTCACGTCAGGCCGGGCCGGAGGCTTCAGTGAGGACCCGCCCAGCCGTTCGAGTTGAAGGGCGCGGGTTCGGTCTCCGGCGGTGGCAGCGAGACCCGTCCGGTGATCGTGGCGGCCAGTCGCACCTCGTCGCCGTCGGAAAGAGGTATGTCGTTGCCGGGCAGGACCCGGTCGCCGTTGACGAACGTGCCGTTGGTGGAGTGCTCGTCGCGGATGGTGGCCTGGCCGGTGTCGTTGACCGAGAGCGTCGCGTGCCGCCGGGAGACGTTCTCATAATCTGCGAAGGCGGCAGCGACCAGCGACTCGGCGGGGTCGCGCCCGAGCACCAGGCTGGTTCCCGCGGGCACATCCACGTTGCCGGTCGGGAACGTCAGCCGCAGCACCACCGCCGAGATCGGGCCGGTCCCCCTGGGCAGTGGCCCGTGGCACAGTGGGCAGGCGAGCAGTGCCGCGTCGGGGATCGAGGAACCGCATCGCGGGCAGCGCAGCGCCGTCGGTGCGGGCGAGGTCCCGTGCTCGCGCCGCAGGAATTCCTGGCGGATCGTGGGGGGCGTGGTCTCGTCGTCCGGGCCGCGCCAGGGCAGGTTCGCGCCACACGAGAAACAGATCAGATCGTCCTGCTGGACCGCGCCAGCGCAAGCAGGACAAGCCAAGGTCGTCATGGTCATCCTTCCCGGAAGGCACGGACGCGAACGCGGAGATAGATCTGAGCCTAGCCCGGCCGGAGGCGATTCGGAGTTGGTCGGGGCGGTTGGCTTGAGGGTCTGGCATAGGCAGACCGGTGAGTAACATCGCAGCATCGGGTGCGCGCGCCGCCGACCGGGTGCCGAGGCGCCCAGCACTGTCCGCTCGCAGCGATCCCGCGAAGAGGCGACCGAAGATGATCAGCTACCGGCTGGATGAGGAGCACGAGGCGCTGCGCGACAGCGTCGCCGATTTTGCCAGGCAGATCGTCGCACCGGTCATCGGCGGTTACTACGAGCGTGGTGAGTTCCCCTACGAGATCATCGGGCGGATGGGGAAGCTGGGCCTGTTCGGGCTCCCGTTCCCAGAAGAATACGGGGGGATGGGTGGCGACCTGTTCGCCCTGTGCCTGGCGCTGGAGGAACTGGCGCGGGTGGATTCCTCGGTCGCGATCACCCTGGAGGCCGGGGTCGCGCTGGGCGCCATGCCGATCTACCGGTTCGGCACGGCCGAGCAGCGCGAGTGCTGGCTCCCCGAACTCTGCTCCGGCGAACGGCTCGCGGCATTCGGCCTGACCGAGCCCGGTGGTGGGTCGGACATCCCAGGCGGGATGAGGACCACCGCGCGGCTGGAGGGGCAGGAGTGGGTGATCGACGGATCGAAGTCGTTCATCACCAATTCCGGCACCGACATCACATCGGTGGTAACGGTGCTGGCGATCACCGGTGGTCAGCCGGCGCCCGGCAGGCGGCCGGAGATCTCGTCGGTGCTGGTGCCTGCGGGCACGCCGGGCCTGTCCGTCGGCGGGAAGTACTCCAAGGTCGGCTGGTGTGCCTCGGACACCCGGGAACTGGCCTTCAGCGGATGCCGGGTCCCGGCAGGCAATCTGCTCGGGGAGCGCGGACGGGGCTACGCGCAGTTTCTGCAGATCCTGGACGAGGGCAGGATCGCCATCGCCGCGCTCGCGACCGGGCTCGCGGCCGGCTGCGTCACGGAGTGCCTGCGCTACACCGACGAGCGCGTCGCCTTCGGCCATCGCCTGGGTCATTACCAGGGCCTGCGGTTCAAGCTGGCGGACATGGAGGCCCGGGCGCACACCGCGCGGCTGGCCTGGTACGACGCCGCGGCCCGGGCGAGCGCAGGCGAGCCGGTGAAGCGGCAGGCGGCCATCGCCAAGCTGGTCGCCTCGAACGCGGCGATGGACAACGCGCGGGACGCCACCCAGATCTTCGGCGGGTACGGGTACATGAACGAGTACCCGGTTGCCCGGTTCTACCGGGACGCGAAGGTGCTCGAGATCGGCGAGGGCACCTCGGAAGTTCAGCGGATGATCATCGCCCGCGAACTCGGTGTGACGGACCGGGACTAGCTCCTCAGCCGTCACTCGCTGGCTCTGGCTGGCCCGCCCTGGCCCCTCGGCACGGGGCGGGGCGGGCGGGGACAGCCGCGGTCTGCGCTACGGCGTCAATCCCTGTCTCAGTGCAGGACCATGTTGGCCGGGTTGACAGGCGTCTGCAGTGCCCCGAAGAAGAGCATCAGGGAGACGATCCGCTGCAGGCTGACTGCCTTCAGCGAGGTGGGGTACACCCCGACGTTGATCAGCGACGCGGTGGCCGGCGGGAGCTTGGCGAACTTTTCCAGGGCCACCTGCACGGGCTGCGCCTGGCCGGCGGACGCCTGTGCCCGGTAGATCGCGGAGGCGAATTCCCGGAGCACGGCGGCGTGGGCGCTGGAATACGAACTCGCCGAGAAGTAGCCGTCGAGCGGGAGGTTGGCGGTCTGGCCGGTAGCGGCGTCCACCACCGGAACGGCGCCAAGCTGGGTCTCCGCCTGGAAGATTGTCGGCTCTGTTGCCAGGATGGCCGAAACCTGGCCCGTCTTCAGCGCGGGGATCAGGTTCGGGGTTGGCATCGGCTTCCAGGTGATTTTCGACAGATCCACCTGGTCGGTGTAGAGAACGGAGTCGGCCGCGACCGTCTCGAGGCTGTAGGGCACCGGCTGGCCACCGCCGCTGGTGGACGGCATGACCTGGGGCACCGGTGTCCCGATGGTCTTGTTCGTCAGGCTTGCGGGAGTGGTGATGCCGGAGTTCGGCAGGGTCAGGACTTCCATGACGCTGGTGGATGCGTCATAGCCGTCAGCCACGATCGTCAGCCCCTGCGGCTTGTGGCCATGTGCTTGTCCCAGCAATTGCTGCTGGGTGTAGAAGATGTCCGCGTAGTCCCCAAAGGCGACCTGCGCGGTGTGGTCTTGGAGTGCCTTGACTTCCGCGCGGAAACTCGGCGCGTTTATGACGTTCACCTTCAGGCCGGCGTCCCGGAACATCCCAGCGTGCATCGCGATGTACAGCGGCGCGTCCGCCACGCCCGGGCTCGCGACGACCGTGAGGGAGGCGTGGACCGTGGGTGCGCCGGACGCACCGGTGAAGGGCACGTGGCACCCGGCGACCAGCGTTCCGCACGCCATTGCCGCAGCCACGCTCAGCCGCCAGCGTGCTCGGCCGAACCTGCCGCGACCGGGGGCCATGCTGCGGCCCATGGCAAGCCTCATGGCGTCTCCTTGGGTGCATCCGGGGTTGATAGCAAACCTGGGAAACAGGTGCAGCGCCAGAGAGTACCCTACTTGTGGCGGCCTACAGGTATACGTCCCTTCCTTGACTTTTGCCGTCGATGATGAGAATTGCTGCTGGCCGGCCGGCGAAGGGTTAGGGTTAGCCCCTACTAGGCGAGTCGGCTGGGCTCCCACCGTCATCGGCCGGGGAAGGGGTTGCGCCATGTCGGGTTCGCCGCTAGTCCCGCTGGCCTGCGGGCTGGCATGGGTACCCAGGTGAGAGGTGCGGAGGCAGTGCGGTCCCGCAGCAGGATGTCGAGTCCCGCCGCCCCCTCGGGTGATGACGGGCTGCCCGCCGCCAGGCTGAATGGCCATGGCGATGACGGCGTCGAGCAGGTGGCTGTCTCAGAGGGCGCCGAGGCTCGCCGCCCAAGCCGGCGCCAGCTCAAGAACTGGCGCGTGCGTTCCCGGTTGCTGTTGCTCATCGTCATCCCCACGCTGGCCGCCGTGGTCCTGGGTGCGGTGCGCATCGCCTCATCGGTCTCCAACGCCTTGGAGTACGACCGAGTTCTGCAACTTGCGAACCTGAGCTCCGACCTCACGGTCCTGACGCAGCGCTTGCAGGACGAGAGGGACCAGACCGTCTACTTCATCGCGCTCGGCAAAGCGGGGGGCCGGGCTGCGGCGCTGTCGGCCACGCCGCCCGCCCAGCATGCGGACGGCCTGGCTCAACTGGCGGTCGTGACCGGACTGCAGAGGCAGACCCAGGTGGCTGCCAACCAGGTGCAACGGGAACTGGCGCAGATCGGGAACTCGTTCCCGTCGCTCACGCAGCAGGAGGCCCAGAGCGCCGCCGCCGAACTGCGGACGCTGCAATACGTCCGCCAGGTAGCCACCACCACGGCTATACCGGCCGAGGCGGTCGTGCGGCACTACTCGAACATCATCACCAGCCTGCTGGTCCTGGAGGACCAGACCGCCCAGGGCGCCAGTGACGCCACCCTGTCCCAGACGGTGAGCGAACTCGGCCTGGTTTCGCGCATGAAGGAAGAGGCGTCCCAGCAGCGGGCGATCCTCGCCGCGGCGCTGCTCCAGGGCCAACTGACCCCGAACGACGAGTCGGCGCTCACCACCGCCTACTCCAACCAGCAGGCCGACTTCACCTCGTTCAACCTGTCCGCCACCGGGCCACAGCGCCAACTCTGGAACGACAGCCTGGCCGGGTCGTTCGTGTACCAGGCGAACCAGCAGTATCAGCAGGCTTTGTCCGTGCAGTCCACGACCGGGTCGCTGACGGGCGACCCGACCACCGCGGACGACTGGTACGGCTCGATGACGAACGAGATCAACAACCAGCTCGGCGGTGTTCAGAATGTGCTGGTAGGCCAGGTCACCGCCCGGGCCGCGGCGCTGCGCAACTCGGCCGAGACGTCGGCGGTCCTCGTTGGCTTGGCGGTTCTGCTGCTGCTGGCTATCGCCGTGCTGTTCACGATCGTGGTGGCGCGCTCCATGGTCGGCCCGCTGCGGCGGCTGCGGACCGGCGCACTGGAGGTCGCGGGTGTGCGGCTGCCGGAGACGGTCCGGCGTATGAGCGAGACTGACGGAACGGATCAGCCGCTGGAGATCGAGCCCATCGATGTGGACTCCGCCGACGAGATCGGTGAGGTCGCGCGGGCCTTCGACCAGGTCCACCGCGAGGCACTGCGGCTGGCCTCGAACGAGGCCGTGTTGCGGGGCAACGTCAACGCCATGTTCGTCAACCTCTCCAGACGCAGCCAGTCGCTGGTGGAACGGCAGATCCGGCTGATCGATGATCTGGAGCAAGGGGAGCAGGACCCCGAGCGTCTCGGGAACATGTTCCAGCTCGACCACCTGGCCACCCGTATGCGGCGGAACTCTGAGAACCTGCTGGTTCTCGCCGGCCACGAGGTCACCCGGCGGTGGACCCAGGCCGTCTCCCTGGTGGACGTGCTCCGCGCGGCCGTGTCCGAGATCGAGCAGTATGAACGGGTCACGCTGAACGTGCAGCCCGGCATCTCCGTCCGGGGACAGGCCGTCAATGACGTGGTCCACCTGATCGCCGAGTTGGTGGAGAACGCCACCTCGTTCTCGGCGGCTGAAACGCCGGTCCACGTGTCCGGGCATCTGCTCAGCAGCGGGGGAGTCCTGCTCGACATCACCGACCAGGGTGTGGGCATGGGCACGGAGGAGATGGCGCACGCCAACTGGCGGCTGGACAACCCGCCGGTGGTCGATGTCGCTGTCTCCCGCCGCATGGGCCTGTTCGTGGTCGCCCGCCTCGCGGCCCGTCACGGCATCCGGGTGCGGCTGCGCCCCGCCGCGCACGGTGGCCTCACCGCGCTCGTGTGGCTGCCCGACGAGGTCATTTCCCACCAGACCGCCGCGACTGCGGGGCCTGCGGGTGCTGGCCTCGGGACCGGGTTTGGCAGCGCATCCTTCCCGGGCGGGTTCGGGTCCGTCTGGCCGGACGGCGCCGGCGACGACCGGTCCGCGGCGGAGCACGCTGTGTCGGCCGCCAGAACCCCGCGGTTCACTCCGCTGCGGCCCGACCTCGGCGATACGGCAGCCTTCTCTCCGCTCACGTCCGATCTGGGCTTCGCAGCTGGCAGCGGCACGTCCGGTTACGACACCGGGGCGGGATCGCCGTTCGACAGTGCCGGGCAGGGCTTGGAAACGGGTGCCGGGCACGGCGCCGGCCTCGGCTACGGCGGGGGCCCGGGAGCGTCGCAGGACTCAGGTTCGGCGCTGTTCGGCGCGCGCCCCGCTGCCAGCGACCCCGCGGCGACTCCACCGCCGGGTGCGGGCCCCGCGCCATTGAGCGGGGGCTCGAGGATGCCGGCCACCGGTTACGGCGCGGAGACCGGTGACGGAGCCGGGCTGGCTTCCCACGGAGCAGACTCCGACTCTGCGCTGCCGCTTCGGCGGGACGGCAGGCGTGGCATCGTCGTCCCGCCTGCGGCCGGCAGTGGCGAGGAGCAGCGGCTGCCGATCTTCGAGTCCGTCGAATCGGACTGGTTCCGTCGTGGCCGCCACGGCGCGGACCGGACCAGTCAGAGCGTCGGGGTGAGCGGAGGCTGGTCCGCCTCCGCGGCTGACGAAGGATGGCGGGCTGCCGAGGCGGCTTATGCGCCGGCCTCCGCCGGAGTAACCGGATCCGGGCTTCCCAAGCGCGTTCCCAAGGCCAATCTCATCCCCGGCACGGTGGGTGGCGCTGCCGCGGTTGTGCCACCGGCGCGTTCCCCGTCGCAGGCCCGGGAACGCCTGGCGAGCTTCCAGCGAGGCACGCGCGACGGACGGGCCGCCGCCCGGGACGTCGGCAGCGAGGGAGACGGCGATGCTAACGCAACCTAGGCCCGCTGGACTTCTAGCCGGGTACGTCGTAAAAGTGGCCTGTATGAGGCCACTGCGAAGGGAGGATGCGTGAGCCCGCTAGCCCGGCCCGTTCAGGATCTGAACTGGCTGATTACGAATTTCGTCGAGCGGGTCCCATCCGTCGCGCATGCGATCGTGGTGTCATCGGACGGTCTTCCGCTGGCGTTCTCGAACGGATTCCCGACTGACCGGGTTGACCAATTGGCCGCGGTGACATCGGGCTTGACGAGCCTGACGCAGGGCGCCTCCCGGGTCTTCGAGGGCGGGGCGGTCACCCAGACTGTCGTCGAGATGGAGCGCGGCCTGCTTCTAGTCATGGCGATCAGCGACGGTTCGAGCCTGGCCGTGCTCGCCTCCGCCGACTGTGACATGGGTTTGGTGGCGTACGAGATGGCGCTGTTGGTGGAGAGAGTGGGGCGGGCTCTTACCCCGGACATGCGGGCATTCCGGACGGAGGATGGCAGACAGTGACAGGAGGACGTCGTGTCTGGCCCCGTCCGGGATGACTGGACGCCGGGCGGCGGTCAATTGGGGCCAAACGGGAGTCGTACGCCCAGCGCGGAGTCCATGGGAAGTTCCCTCGTCCGGCCATATGCGGTGACGGGCGGCCGTACAAGGCCGAGGTACCAACTGCAGATCGAGGCGATGGTGGCCTCGTCCCACTATGAGGCACGTGACCTCTCGGTGCTCAGCCCGGAGTGCCAGGCGATCCTCGACTTCTGCCGGGACTGGCGATCGGTGGCCGAAATATCGGCAGTGCTCAGGATCCCGTTGGGTGTAGCCCGCGTGCTCATCGCCGATATGGCGGTGGAGGGCCTGGTCAGGGTGCACCAGCTAGACCATGCCTCGGGCCGCCCAGATCTCAACCTGCTCGAAAGGGTGCTCAGTGGACTTCGCAAGCTCTAGACCAGCCGCCCGGGGCAACTCGGGAGACACGGCGATGACGTCGGTGAAAATCGTCGTCGCTGGTGGCTTTGGCGTTGGCAAGACCACTTTCGTCGGATCGGTCTCGGAGATCACCCCGCTGACCACCGAGGCGGTCATGACATCCGCCAGTGCGGGCGTTGACGACCTCTCGCACGTTCCCGACAAGACCACCACGACGGTCGCGATGGACTTCGGCCGGGTCACCCTGGACGCCGGCCTGATCCTCTACCTGTTCGGCACGCCCGGCCAGCACCGCTTCTGGTTCATGTGGGACGACCTCATCCAGGGCGCCATCGGGGCCGTCGTGCTGGTCGACACACGGCGACTGGCGGACTCGTTCCCGGCGGTGGACTATTTCGAGGCCGCCGGGCTGCCGTTCATCGTGGCGATCAACGGGTTCCACGGCGAGTTCCCGCACGGCATGAACGACGTGAAGGATGCCCTGTCGGTGAGCCCGAACGTGCCGATCGTGGAGTGCGATGCGCGGGGGCGGGCTTCGACCAAGGCCGCGCTGATTTCCCTGGTCGAGCACGCCATGGCGATGCAGCTGAGCGTCCGTTAGTTTCGCAGGCGGCCCGCGGGCACTGCCAGTGGCCCGGGCGTCTTCGAGTGGGTAGTGTGCACCGGGCGGCGGTGCATGCGCCGCGCAGGGGCGGTAGCTCAGCCGGTTAGAGCAGCGGACTCATAATCCGCCGGTCCTGGGTTCGAGTCCCAGCCGCCCCACTGGTGAAATGTCTCGTTTGTGCGTGGCCTTAGGTGCTCTGACCTGCGGTTCTGTGTAGCGTGGCCGGTGGCCGGGTGGTCGGCCGCCGGGCCGTAGAAGTCACCTCTGACAATAACTTTGGCAATGGGGCGAGCATCTTTGGCATGCCAACGCCTCAGGGACACATCCGCAAGCGCGGTTCCAGCTATCAGATCGCGGTGCCGGTCGGCCGGGATCCGGTTACTGGTCGTTACCGCTATGCCTACGACAAGGCCCCGACTTTGCATGCCGCGGAGAAGCTCCGGGCGGAGATGCTCGAGCGGATCGAGGACGGCCGCGACCCGGCGACACGGGCGACGGTGGGGGAGTTGCTGGACCGGTGGCTGGAGCTGGCTGAGATCGAGCTGACGACCCGGGCGACTTACGAGGGCTACATCGAGCGCGTGATCCGGCCGGTGCTGGGCGAAATGAAGCTGCGGCACCTGGAGCGGCACGTGGAGATCCTCGACGACCTGTATGCCGGGCTGCGAAGGTGCCGGCGGCTGTGCGGCGGTCAGCGGGACCTGATCGACCACCGGCCACCCGGGCAGGCCAGTAAGGCGGCTAAGGTGCGCGTTGGGGCGGCTGCGCTACGCCGCGTCACGACACGCGCCGATCATCACAGGTCACAGGCCCATTGGCGGCTGCCGTACTAATACGAGACTGCCCCAACTGAGGGCGCGGCAGCACCCGGCGGAGTGGCAGCGGAGCCGGGTTCTGGTGGTGTCGGTTCAGGCTGCTGGTGTGA
>DAHUZQ010000143.1 GCA_027306495.1 Actinomycetota bacterium
CCCCCTCGTGGCAGGGTTCCGCACAACGGGGCGGGGGTCCTACCGGGGCCGACCGCGGCCGCGGCCATCGTGGCGCATGCCCGATGCGGAGAAGCGGCTGGAGTGGCCGGGTCCGCGGCCATGGCGCCGCGGGGCCGGTGCGGGGGCGGCACCTGGGCGGGCCACTGGGGTTCCGCGGGCCGGAGCGGATGGGCTGGCCGCACACGGGCTCCACGCCCCATGCGCGGTGGCGCGCCGCGGGTGGACGCTCGGCGCGGAGAGCAGGGTTCCCCGCAACGGGGTGGGTGGGCCGGCCGCGGACGGGCTCCGGGGCCGGTGTGTGGTGGCGTTGCTCCGGGCGGCCACTTCGGGAGGCCAGCACGGGGGCCGGGTGGGCCGGCCGCGGACGGGCTTCATGGCCGATGCGCGGTGGCGGGCCGCGGGTGGACGCTCAGGGCGCAGAGGAGGGGATCCACATGACGGGCAGGCGGTGGCTGATCGCCGGCCTGGTGGCCGCTCTCGTCGGGCTGGCGGGTGTCGGCGTCATGGCGTCACCCTGGTGGGGCGGCGCCCCGAGGGCGTATGGCGGGGCGTACGGGCCAGGGAGCCCGGCCGCCTGCGGGTACGGCCCCGGCATGATGGCGGGGTACGGCTCAGGCAACGGATCCGGCTGCGGCGGCTACGGACCCGGCTCAGGCTTCGGTCCCGGCTACAGGCCAGGCATGATGCGGGGGTACTGGGGGTACTGGGGGCGCGGCGGAGCGTCCGGCGGCGGCACCACGGGCAGCGGCGCAAAGACCCCCACGGCGTCGGTGACCGTGACCATGGACAACCTCCGGTACGACCCGGCGCAGATCACGGTCAAGGTCGGCACGACCGTGGCGTTCGTCAACGCCGACACCGTGCCGCACAACGTGGTCAACGCCACGCTCGGACAGACGACCGGGACGCCGGCTTTCGCGTCGCCCCTGATCCCGCCGGGCGGAAGCTGGGCCCACACCTTCAGCCTGGTGGGAACCTTCCCGATCCTGTGCACGGTTCCGGGCCACGCGGCGGCCGGGATGGTCGGCACGGTGACCGTGACGCCGTGACGCCGTGACGCCGTGACGAAGAGGGTGCTTTGCGCGGGGGGCCGAATGGCTCCCCCGGGAGGCGGGAGAACCTGGCCGGATCGGCCCTCCGGGTCCGGGGTCTGACCAAGCGCTACGGGTCGCTCACAGCCGTCGACGGCCTGGACCTCGACATCGCGCCCTCCGCGATCTTCGGCTTGCTGGGCCCGAACGGCGCCGGCAAGACGACCACACTGGAGATGGTGGAGGGCCTGCGGCGGCCGGACGCCGGTTCCATCCTCTACGGCGACGTCGACCTCGTGCGCCGGCCCGAGGTGGCGCGCCACCGCTTCGGGATCCAGCTGCAGAGCAGCAGCTTCTTCCCCCTGCTCACGGTCGAGGAGACAATCCAGCTCTTCGCCGATCTCTATCCACGCAGCCTGCCGGTGCCCGACCTGATCGACCGCTTCGGTCTCGGCGACAAACGCGCCGCCCGGGTCCAGGGTCTCTCGGGCGGCCAGCGCCAGCGGCTCGCCGTGGCGTCGGCGCTGGTGCACGATCCGGAGGTGGTCTTTCTCGATGAGCCCACCGCCGGGCTCGACCCGCAGGCCCGCCGCAACCTCTGGGACCTCGTGTCCGACTTCCGGCGCGAGGGCCGCACGGTCATCCTCACCACGCACTACATGGACGAGGCGGAGTACCTGTGCGACACGGTGGCCGTCGTCGACCACGGCCGGGTGCTGGATGTCGGCAGTCCCCAGGACCTCATCCGCCGCCACCTGCCTGGGGCTGTGATCGAGCTCGCGCCGGATGTGGCCCTGCCGGATGGGCTGCCGCTGCCCGGCCTGAACCGCATCGACCGAAGTGAGGAGCGGATCGCCCTGGAGACCGGCAGCCTGGAGGAGACCCTGGTCGGGCTGGTGACCTGGGCGCGCGAGGCGGGGCAGCACCTCACGGGGCTTTCCACCCGCGGCGCCACCCTGGAGGACGTGTTCCTGAAGCTGACCGGAAGGAGCCTGCGGGACTGATGCGTGCCGTGCTGACGCTCACGCGGGCCCTGATCCGGACGACCGTGCGCAATCGTCAGGGGTTCTTCTGGACCCTGTTCTTCCCCGTCGTGATCATGCTGGTGTTCGGGCTGATCGGCAACGGCGGCGGCCTCCAGGTCAACCTCGCGGTCGCGGGCCCGGCCGGCGGCACGGCCGGACAGGTGGCCGCCGCGTTCACCGAGATCCCCATCTTCAAGGTCACCCGCATGGATCGGGCCGCGGCGCTGCAGGCCGTGCGCGCGGGCAAGGAGGACGCCCTGCTGGTCGTGCCGGCCGGGCCGGCCCCGCTGGCGATGCACCTCTATTACAACGACGCCAACTACATCGCCGCGCAGGAGGCGGTGGCCGCCGTGCAGGCCTCCGTGTCGGCCCTCGACCTCCGCCTCAGCGGGCGGCCCCCCACGCTGACCATCGCGGCCAGTCCCGTGAGCCACAGCGTGCAGGCGACCCTGCTCGACTTCCTGGTGCCGGGGATTGTGGCGCTGATGATCATGCAGAACGCCCTCTTCAGCGTCGGCGCCGGCCTGACCCGCTGGAAGGAGCAGGGGATCCTGCGGCGCTTCCTGGCCACGCCCCTGCGGCCGGTCCAGTTTCTCGGCGCGGTGGTGCTGAACAACCTCATCATCAGCCTCGCCACGCTGGCGATCGTCATCTGGATGGCGGTGGATGTGCTCCACGCCCACGTCGTCGTCCCCGCGGGGCCGCTGCTGGCCGTCGCCGTCCTGGGGATCGCCGTCTTTCTCGCCATCGCCTTCATGATCGCCGGGCTGTCCCACAGCCAGGAGGCGACCATCCCCATCATCAACTTCGTGACGTTCCCGATGATGTTTCTCTGCGGCATCTTCTTCCCCGTCACGACCCTGCCCGCCAGCCTCGCCCGGATCGTCGGCTTTCTGCCGCTCACCTACCTCGCCAACGCCGTGCGCGGCCTGATGTCCGGCCAGGCGGCCGGCTTCACGCCGGCGGTCACCGGCGACATTCTCGGGCTGCTGGCGTGGCTGGTGGTCTGTGGCGCGCTCGGCGCCCGCACCTGGCGTTGGGAGTGAGGGCCGCCGGCTAGGCGCGCCGCCGCCGGAACCGCCGCACCCGCATGAGGTTGCCGCAGGTCGCCGGCTCGCAGAAGCGCTTGCCGCCGTTGCGCGTATCGTCGTAGAACGCCCAGCGGCAGTCGGGGTTGGCGCAGAGGCGGATGCGGCTGGGGTCCATCTCGGCCAGCGTCTGCGCGCAGGCGGCGGCCACCTCGCCGAGGACGGCCGTCCAGCCGCCGCTGGCCGCTCCGACATCCAGCCGGTAGCCGCCGTCCTCCTGCGGGACGAGGCGGCGCTGCACCGGCGCCGCGGCCATGAACGCATTCAGTGAGGCCAGCCCGTCGCCGTCGACGCCTCGCCCGGCCGCCACGCGCTCCGCAAGGTCCAGCAGCACCCCCCGGAGCCGCCGGCCGGCCGCCAGGTCCTCGGCGGCGGCCGGTACCGGCGCCGCGAAGCCCCACTTCGCGAGAAAGGCCGCCTGCCAGTCCACGCGCCCGAGCTGGTCCTCGGCCTGCCCGCGGCCGCGCCAGTCCCGCACCAGGCTATTGAGGAAGTCCGTCCAGGCCAAATCCACCGTTGCGCCCCACCCGTGTAACGACTAACATAATGATCGCACGTTACGGTCCCAGTGTCCCACTCATCGTACCGCGAAGGGGGAAGCGGGATGGCGGAGCTGATGAAGACCCTCTATGACTTGACGTGGGACCGGGAGGGCTGGGAGGCGCCCCTGGCCGACGCGCTGAAGGGCCTGACGGCCAGGGAGGCGGCCTGGCGTCCGGCCGGGGCCGGCAACACGATCTGGCAGACGCTGAACCACATGAACCACTACGATGAGCGGACGCTGGCCGAGCTGACGGGCGGCACGCCGCCCCCGCGGGCCGCCGACAACGACGTGACCTTCGGCGCTCCTGGCGACCCCGCGGACGAGTCGGGCTGGCAGGTGGCTGTGGAGCGGCGCAGACGGATCGGGGAGGGCCTTGCCGCAGCGATCGCCTCCCTGCCCGAGGCCAAGGCGGGCGAGCTCGCCGCACAGATCCTCCACGCCGCCTACCACACGGGCCAGATCGTCCAGGTCCGCAAGGAACAGGGCTCCTGGCCGGCGCGGCGCTGATGCGCCTGCGGAGGGCCGGCGGCGCGGATCAAAGCCGCGCCACCGGCCGACCGGTCCCGGCTACCCGATCGGCGTGACGATCACCACGCCGTTACCGCCGCTGCTGGCTGAGAGCCCCGCGGACGGGTCTCCGCCGCCCCCGCCACCGCCGATGCCGCCAGTGGCGCCGGCGCCCCCGCCGCCCACGCCGAGGCCGTTGTTGCCGCCGCTGCCGGCTGTGGTGCCGGAGCCGGCACCTCCCGCGAAGCCGGCGTGAGAGACGACGTTGGTCACCGACCCCTGATACGACCACGTGCCACCGGCACCGCCGGCGCTGGGACCGGTGATGTCAGCCCCACCGCCGCCGCCGGCGGTGATCCCGGTGGATGTGCCGCAGACGGCCGACGACGCTGTTCCCGAGAACTGGCCGGTTGGTGATCCCTGTCCGCCTTGGCCGACGGTGACGGTGATGCCGCCCGGACAGTCGGCTGCCGCGAAAGTGCCCACGACGACCGCCCCGCCGCCGCCGCCGCCAGCGCCCACCAACGCGCGGGAGGCCAGCTTCATCTGGCCGCCGCCACCACCGCCAGCGCCCACCACCTCCACGTTAACTGCGCTGACTCCGGCGGGGAACGTATATCTACCGCCGGCGGTGAAGGTCTGTGCCTGGCCCGCCCCGCCCGGCAGACTCGCGCACACCCAGGCCCGGTTCGTCGCGTCGTAGGTGGCCACCTGGCCCGTGGTGCAGCCCTGGGGCAGTTGATAGGCGGGGGCAAGGCTCAGGGCCGGCGCCGTGGCCGTTCCACCGCCGCTGAGGCCGGTGCCTGCCGTGACCGCCGTGACATCGGACTTCTGGGCCTGCTGCAGCGCAGCGATGCTCGACACATCCGCCGCCTGCTGCTGCAGCGCCGCGACGAAGGCGGCCTCCGTCGGGAAGGCGAGCAGCGCCTCGCCGGGCTTGCTGCACTGCGCCGCGGAGGTCACCACGCGCAGCAGCGCGCCGGCGCCCTGGCCGCGCGGGCCGGCGGTCTTCGCACCCTGGACGCAGGCCAGGATCTGGCCGGAGGTGGTGCCGCTGGCGCTGGCGACGACCGCCGTCCCCGCCAGGAGCACCCCGATCAGCACGCCCGTCCCGAGCCGGACCCAGCCCTTACCGATAGCCCAAGGACCCACTCCACCACGTCTCCTCTCGCGCACCGGAAGTTGGGAGCGGGAGGGCCGCCCCTGCGGCCGTCCCGCCGTGCGCTCAGTGCCCGCGGCCGCGCCCCGCGGATCCGCCGGCGGCCGGCCCCGTCAGGATCTGGCCCACCAGGCTCTGGCCGTCCTGCGACGCGTAGAGCCAGTACCCGAAGCCGTTGCTCACCTGGCCCGAGCTATCGCCCTGCGGGTTCGGGACGGCGACGTCCCCACCGTTCGGGTCGATCAGGAGCGCGATCGCCTGGGCCGCGGGCCCGGTCAGGAACGCACCGTACGATTCGGAGCCGAGCGGGGCGGACGGGCCGACCAGATTCCAACCACGGTTCAGGTCCACACTGGGCGGCAGGTCCGGTGCGGTGGGCAGGCTGGCGGCGCCCGCCGGGGCTGGGCCCGGCGTCAGGGTCGCCGTCACGTCGCTTGTGCCGCCGATGTACAGGTAGAGGCCTGCCAGCGGCTCGCCCACGGCGCCGGGGTCGCACGGCCGCACCTCCCGCCAGTGACCGTCGGCGAACGCGTAGGCGGCCTGCAACGATGCGCCGCCGTCCGAGAGGATGGTGCAGAGCGAGGCCGGTGCGCCCGCGGCGGTGGCGGCCAGCGGGAACGGAATCGAGAGCGTGTTCCAGCCGGGCTGCAGCGTCCGGATCACGGAACCCGCTGTCGTCGGGTAGTAGGTGAAGGTGGCGGGGGCGCTGCTGCCGCAGGAGGTGGCGCCCGGCGACACGCAGCTCGTCGTCACGGTGACGTCCACCGCACCGGGCTGCGCCGCGGTGGGGATGCTCACCACGACGGCGGTGTCCGTCGCCGAGATGATCGTGCCCGCGGTGTCGCCGAATTCGACCGCCGTGGCCGACTGCAGGCCGGTCCCGGCGAGGGTCACCTGCCCACCCGCCGCCGTCGTGCCGTCAGGCGGGCTGATGCTGGTGATCACGGGCAGCGGCAGGATATCGAAGGTCGACCCGGCCGACGCGGTGCTCGTGCCGCAGCTGCTGGCGCCGGCTACGCCGCAGGCTGCCGTTACCGTCACGGCGAGGGGACCGGCCGCGATCTCCATGGGCGAGGTGACCGTGATCGATGTGGCGGTGTGGCTCAGGACCGTCGCCGGCACCGTGCCGAACGCAACCCCGCTCAGGGAACCGAACCCGCTGCCACTGATGGTCACGGTGACGTCCCCGGCCAGCGGGCCGCTGCTCGGACTCAGGGCGGCGACGACCGGCACGCCGCCGAAGGTGAAGGTGCCTGCGGGCGTGACAGCGCTTTGGCCGCACGAGGTGGCATCGGCGGTATTCGCCGTGTCGCAGCTGGTGACGACCGAAATGGGCACAGGGCCGCCCGTTGTGTCCTGCGGGGCCAGGGCGAGGATTTCGCTGTCCGAACTGACCTGGTAGCTCTGGGCCGGCGTCGCGCCGAACAGGACCTCCGTGGCCGTGGCGAAGCCGGTGCCGCTGATGGTGACGGGCTCGCCGCCTTCCGTGCTACCGTTGGCGGGGTTGAGGCCGGTCACCACGGGCGGGGGCAGGTAGGTGAACGTGTCGGCCACGTCGGGCAGGCTCATGCCACAGGCTGTGGCCGCTGCCTCGCAGGCTGCTGCGACCGTCACGTCGACAGGACCGGACAGGGCCGCGGGCGGGGCGGTGGCGTCGATCTTGAAGTCGGAGACCACCGTAAAACTGGCCGCTGCGACGCGACCAAAGTAGACCGCCGCGACGGTTGTGAAGCCGGTACCGCCAATGGTGACGGGGGTGAACGTCGTCAGGGGCCCGTTGCCCGGTGTGACATCTGTGACCCTCGGGAGTGGCAGGTACGAGAACCCACCGGCAGCCACCGCGGGACTCGTGCCGCCCGGACCGGCCACGGTGACGTAGACGAGGCCGGCGCCCGCCGGGGCGCTGGCCTCGATCGTCCCCTCCGCCTGTATCGTGAAGCTCTGCGCAGGCGAACCGCCGAAGTAAACGGCGGTGGCGCCGCTGAGGTTACTCCCGGAGATCGCCACCGACGTGCCGCCCGTGGCCGGGCCGAAGGCGGGACCGAGGCCGGTCACTGCGGGTACGCCCGGCGCGCTGCCCGACCCGCCGCCGGACCCGATCGAGGCCACCGATCCGTACGTGAAGCGGTCGGCAGGCGAGAGTCCGCTCTCGGCTGCCGGGTTCGCAACCACGACGTCCACCGTCGACGCGCCGGCCTCTGGCGGCACGCGGAGGGTGATCGACGTCGGCGTGGCCGTCACGAAGTCCTGGCTCGACACGGCGACGTAGCCGAAATAGACGGCGGTGGCGCCGACGAAGCCGGTGCCCGTGATGGTGACAGGCTCGCCCCCGGCCGGGGACCCGTGATGAGCGCCGAGCCCGGTGACGATGGGCACGGGGTCGAAGGTGACCTGTGTGTGATTGGTAACGGTGGGCGTCCCGTACACGGTGGCGCTGACCGTCGCCACCCCAGGGGCCGGCGAGGCGAGGATCACGGTGGCGATGCCTTGGGTGTTGGTGTAGACGGTCCCGTACACCGACTGGGTGACGGACAGTTGGCCGAAGTCGGTCTGGATCTGTACCGCGGCTCCGGCGAGGGGCTGCCCCACCCCGTTTAGGACCTCCGCCGTCAGGGTTGCGGGCTCAAGAAGGGCGACCGCGTCGGGCGGCGTCGCGCCCAAAGCCAGGATGCCCGGACCCAGGCAGTCGCTGAAGCAAGGCACCGGCTCGATGTAGTTGTACTGGTCGGTGGCGCTGACGGCGCTGAAGCCGGCGGTGGTGCCGACGCGAACGTCCACGAGTCCCACGCCCGGGGGCACCTGAGCAGTAAGCGCGGACTCGCTGGTGGCGACGACGTTCGTCGCAGCGGTGCACGGCGCGCCGGCCGGGGCGCAGAACTCGACACTGGGGGGCGGCAGCAGCGTGGCGGTGCCGCCAGGCGGGCACCCCGCCGCCGTGCAGGCGACCGCGACCTCCTGTGGCTGGAAGCCGCTGCCCAGCACCGTGACGGTGGTCCCGCCGTTGGCGGGGCCCGTGGCCGGCGAGA
>DAHUZQ010000147.1 GCA_027306495.1 Actinomycetota bacterium
ACACTCCACACTCCGGGCCGTCCACGTGCCCCGCCGCCGGCTACAGCCCGGGGCGGCCCGGCTGGGCGGCGGGACGCGCTGCGGGCCGCAGGCCCGCCAGGAACGGGTTGCCGCTGCGCTCGGCGCCAATGGTCGTCTGGGGCCCGTGCCCGGGCAGCACCGTCGTCTGATCCGGCAGGGGCAGGCACACCCGCGCCAAGCTGTCCAAAATCGCCTGGTAATCGCCGCCGGGCAGGTCGGTCCGCCCGATCGAGCCGGCGAAAAGCAGGTCGCCGGAGAAGATCACGCCCTCCCCGACCCCGAAGGTGACCGATCCCGGCGTGTGTCCGGGCGCGTGGTCCACAGCGAACTCCAGGCCCGCCGCGGCGACCGTCCCACCGTCAGCGAGTTCCACGACGTCGTCGGGCTCGGTGAAGGTGAGCCCTCCCAGGATCTGCCGGCCCACTTGCGCCGAGAGCCCGCGCGCGGGATCGGACAGCAGCGCCCTGTCAGCCGGATGGATGTAGGCGGGCACGCCCGCGCCGCGGCAGACCGGGACCACCGACCAGATGTGGTCCAGATGACCGTGGGTGAGCAGTACGGCAACCGGCTTGAGGTGGTGCTGGGCGAGCAGATCCGTGATGCCGGGCTCGGCATCCTGGCCGGGGTCGATGATGACGCACTCCTCGCCCGGGCCAGGCGCCACCAGGTAACAGTTGGTGGCGAACACCCCGGCCGGAAAACCGGCGACGAGCACGGGCAGACCTCCCCGGGAGCGAGCGACTGGGCGGCGATGCCGCGGATAACAGGCTACCGACCCTCTCATCCTCGCGACGAACCGATAACGGCCGCGCCGCAGGGCGTTTTATGCGGGTACGATTCGCGAAGTTTCGCTGATCAGCAGTTCCGCCCGCATTAGACGAGGGAGGACCGCAGGCGTGGCCGGTAAGAAGGAGCGGCAGCGCAGGCTGGCCCGGGAGCACTTCCAGCGGCAGCAGACCCGGCGCAGGCAACGCGCCCAGCGCAGGCGGCAGATGGGGATCATCGGGTCGGCGTGCGCGCTGGTGGTAGCGCTCGGGGTCGGCGGTTACTTCGCGCTCGCCACGGGCAAGCCGGCCGCATCCGCCGCCGGGCATTCGCATACGCCGACCGCGAGTGCCACTCCGACGGCCTCACCCACCGCGACTGCCACTGCGACGGCCTCACCCACCGCGAGTGCGGCCACCGTGTCCGAGCCGGCGAGCCACTGTGTCTACATACCGAAGCCGCCAGCCGCGCGCAAAGTGGGATTCCCGCCCGCCAAACCGGTGACCAAGACCACCTACCGGGCCACCATCGTCACCAACCGCGGCACCATCGTGCTCGACCTGTTCGGAGCCAAAGCCACCTGCGCCGTCAACTCGTTCGCCTATCTGGCAAGCAAGGGCTACTTCAACAACACTCCCTGCCACCGCCTCACCACCTCCGGCATCTTCGTGCTCCAGTGCGGAGACCCGACCGGCACCGGCACGGGCGGCCCAGGGTATGAGTTCGCGAACGAGAACCTCGCGGGCGCCCGGTACACCGCCGGCACGGTGGCGATGGCGAACGAGGGACCGGCCGCTGGGCCCAGCACCAACGGCAGCCAGTTCTTCATGGTCTACAAGAATTCACTGACCCTGCCGCCCGACTACCCACCTTTCGGCAGGATCGTCAAGGGTCTGGGAATCATCAAGAATGTAGCCAAGGCGGGCACATCCAACGGCACCGGTGATGGCCACCCGAAGGAGAAGGTCACCATCACAAGCATCACTATCACCAAGGCCTGACCCACAATCGCGGGATCAAGGGCCGAGCAGGAGGTTGCGGTGAGCACCGCAAACGATCCGTGGGGCCGGGTAGACGCCGACGGCACCGTGTACGTCCATAGTTCCTCGGGCGAGCGGGTCATCGGCTCGTGGCAGGCAGGCAGCGCCGAGGAGGCGCTCGCCTTCTACCGCCGCAAGTTCTCCTCCCTCGACACCGAAGTGAGCCTGCTCGAGCGGCGCCTGCAGACCACCGACATCTCACCAGGCCAGGCCCAGCAGGCCATAGCCCGGCTGCAGGCGGCGGTGGCGGACGCGCATGCGATCGGCGACCTCGAGGGCCTGCAAGCGCGTCTTGACGCGCTTGCAGGCAAGCTGGAGCACCTCCAGGAGGAGGCCAGGGCCGCCCGCGATCAGGCCCGCGTGGATGCCCGGGAACACAAGGAGCGCATCGTCGCCGAGGCCGAGCGGATCGCCACCGAGGCCACCCACTGGAAGACCAGCGGTGAGCGGTTGCAGCACCTGCTGGATGAGTGGAAGAACGCCCCGCGCACCGACCGGGCCACTGAAGCCGCGCTGTGGAAGAGGTTGTCGGCGGCGCGGAACGCCTTCAACAAGCGCCGCAAGGCCTACTTCGCCGAGGTCTCCGGGGAGCGGGAGGCGGCCCGTGCCCGCAAGGAGCAACTTGTCGCCGACGCGGAATCGCTCGCGTCCTCCACGGACTGGGCCGTCACCGCGGCCGCGTTCCGCGAACTGATGCAGACGTGGAAGACCGCCGGACGGGCCGGACGGGCTGAGGAGGACGAACTGTGGGGCCGGTTCAAGGCCGCGCAGGACACCTTCTTCGTCGCTCGGTCACAGGTGTACTCGGCGAAGGACGTGGCGCTCCGCGAGCACGCCGAAGCGAGGGCCCGGTTGCTGGAGGAGGCGGGCAAACTCGTTCCGGTGACGGACGCGCGGGCGGCACGGGCGGCCCTGCGCGGCATCCAGGAACGCTGGGAGCAGGTGGGCCCGGTGCCCAAGGAGGCACACGACCGGCTTGAGCAGGGCCTGCGCCGGATCGAGGACGCAGTGCGCAAGGCGGAGGACACACAGTGGCGCCGGTCCAACCCCGAGGCGCTCGCCCGGGCGCAGGGCACGGTGGCGCAGATCCGGACCACGATCGCCGGCCTGGAGGACCGCCTCGCAAAGGCGCGTGACCGGGGCGACGACAAGACCATTACCGCGGCGGAGGAAGCCATCTCCGCCCGCCGCTCCTGGCTCGCCGAAGCCGAACGGACCCTCGCCGAGCTGTCGGGGTAGCGCCGGGGGGCTACGTCGAGGATCCGGTGTCCGGGGCGGCCGGTGCCGCTACGAGGCGCTGGTCACTTTGCGCTACGGCCGGCCGTACTCAAGCGGAACCCACCAACGACGGCGCCTCCTGGCGGAGGGTGCACGTCACCCGCCACGGCAGCACGGGGTCGCTGATCAGGTCAGCAAGCGGAACCCACCAACGACGGCGCCTCCTGGCGGAGGGTGCACGTCACCCGCCAGGGCAGCACGGGGTCGCTGATCAGGTCAGTTGGTGACGCGGTAGACGTCGTAGACGCCGTCGATTGCCCGGACCGCCCGCAGCACATGGCCCAGGTGCTTGGGGTCGGCCATCTCAAAGGTGAACTTGCTCACGGCCACGCGGTCGCGGGTTGTGGCGACCGACGCGGACAGGATGTTCACGTGCTGATCCGAGATGGACCTGGTCACATCTGATAGCAGGCCCGTCCGGTCGAGTGCCTCCACCTGGATCGCCACCAGGAACAGCGAGCCGTCGGTCGGCGCCCAGCGGACCGGGACGAGCCGGGCGGGTTCGGCGTCCACCAGGTGGCGCAGGTTGGCGCAATCGGCCCGGTGCACCGAGACTCCGTGGCCACGGGTGACGAACCCGGTGATCTGGTCGCCCGGGAGCGGGGTGCAGCAACGGGACAGCCGGACCCAGACGTCGCCGGCTCCTTCCACCACCACCCCGGAGTCTGAAGTCACGCGGGGCTGCGGCAGCCGGGTCGGCAGAGTGACCTCGGCCAGATCCTCCTGCGCGCCGGCCATACCGCCCAGCGAGGCGACCAGCTTGCTCACCACCGACTGGGCGCTGACGTGGCCCTCCCCGACCGCCGCGTAGAGAGCGGACAGGTCCGGGTAATGCAGGCCGGTGGCGATCGCCAGCAGTGCGTCGCCGGAGGTGAGCCGTTGCAGGGGGAGATTCTGCTTGCGCATGGCCCTGGCGATGGCGGTCTTGCCCGCCTCGGCGGCCGCCTCCCGGCGTTCCCTGGAGAACCAGTGCTTGATCTTGTTCCGGGCTCGGGGGCTCTTGACAAAGTTCAGCCAGTCCCGGCTGGGCGCGGCGTCGTGAGCCTTGGAGGTGAAGATCTCGACCGTGTCGCCGTTCTCCAGCTGGCAGTCGAGCGGGACGAGCCGGCCGTTGACCCGCGCGCCGATTGTGCGGTGGCCGACCTCGGTGTGAATCGCATAGGCGTAGTCCACCGGCGTCGCCCCGCTCGGCAGAGCGATCACCTCTCCCTTGGGGGTGAATACGTACACCTCGGCGGCACCGAGATCGAACCGCAGTGATTCGAGGAACTCCGCCGGATCCGCGGTCTCCCGCTGCCAGTCCACCAGTTGCCGGAGCCAGGCCATGTCCGCGGTGGCCGGGGTCTTGTTGCGGCCAGCCGGAAGGTTCTCCTCCTTGTACTTCCAGTGCGCGGCCACACCGTACTCGGCGCGCCGGTGCATCCCCCAGGTCCGGATCTGCAGTTCGACCGGCTTGCCTTCCGGGCCGATCACCGTGGTGTGCAGGGACTGGTACATGTTGAACTTCGGCATCGCGATGTAGTCCTTGAACCGGCCTGGGATCGGGTTCCACCGGGCATGGACCGTGCCGAGCGCGGCATAGCAGTCGCGGACCGAATCGACGAGCACTCGGATGCCGACGAGATCGTAGATGTCGTCGAAGCTGACGTTCCGCGCGATCATCTTCTGGTAGACGGAGTAGTAATGCTTCGGGCGGCCGGTGACCCTGGCCTTGATCTTCGCTTCCCGCAGGTCCGCGGAGACTTCCTCGATGACCTCCTGCAGGAACACGTCACGGCGCGGGGCACGCTCGGACACCATCCGGGCGATCTCGTCGTAGCGCTTGGGGTAGAGGGTGGCGAAAGCCAGATCCTCGAGTTCCCACTTGATCGTGTTCATGCCCAGGCGGTGCGCGAGCGGAGCGAAGATCTCCAGCACCTCACGTGATTTGCGTTCCTGCTTCTCCGGCGGCAGGTACCGAAGCGTGCGCATGTTGTGCAAGCGGTCCGCGAGCTTGATCACCAGGACCCGGATATCGCGGGACATCGCCACGACCATCTTGCGGACGGTTTCCGACTCGGCCGCGTCGCCGTACTTGACCTTCTCAAGCTTGGTGACCCCGTCCACCAGGGCCGCCACATCCGCCCCGAAGTCCGCCCTGAGCTGCTCAAGTGAGTAGGGGGTGTCCTCTACGGTGTCGTGCAGCAGCGCGGCGCAGATGGTTTCGTGGTTCATGCCGAGTTCGGCCAGGATGGTGGCCACGGCCAGCGGATGGGTTATGTAGGGGTCGCCGCTCTTGCGCTGCTGACCGGCGTGCCAGTGCGCGGCGGCGGCATAGGCGCGCTCGATCAGCTTGATATCCGCTTTTGGATGGGTTGCGCGAACCGTCTTGATCAGGGGCTCAAGTACCGGGCTCGCACCCCCTCCCCGGGGAGCGCCGAGCCGCGCGAGCCGACGGCGGACCGCCACGCCGCTGGAGCCAGCGGCCTGCCCGGCCATCCCGTTCCGGGACGCACGTCCGGTATCGCCCGGCGATGGTGGCGCCGGCGACGGCGCAGCGGAGCGGTCCGCCGGGGGCTGGGCCGGGAGCGGGAGGGTATCGCCCGGCGAGCCGCCCGCAGGCATGCCAACTACCGGCATGTCGCCCTCGCGCGCCACCCCGCCATCCCCGGGAGTCACTGGGACCGCGGACTGTCCCGGTGGGGACGCGGTGGCGTCGGTCGCGGCCATGCCGGTGATTACCACCTCACCGGCCACCTGCGCTCCCGTCGTCCACCAAAGAACTCAGTGTAGGGGCCACTACGCCCACCGAGCACGGCCGACCCGGCCCGGGCACAACCGCCACCCGCTGTGCGAATACCCCGATAGGACGTTAAACCACAAGCAGCGACCGAACGTTCCCGCCGGGAAGCCGGGCGCGTCCGCCCAGGAACTCCAGTTCCAGGATCACGCAGATGCCCGCGACTTCCGCGCCCGCGCGGCGGACCAGTTCCGCCGTTGCTTCAGCGGTGCCCCCGGTCGCCAGCACGTCATCCACGATGAGCACCCGCTCCCCCGGTGAGAAGGCGTCCTGATGCACCTCGATCGTGGCGCTGCCGTACTCAAGCTGGTAGCTCTGCGAGAAGGTGGGCCCCGGTAGCCGTCCCTGTTTGCGGACCGGCACGAAGCCCGAGCCGAGCTGGCAGGCCACCGAAGCGGCGAGGATGAAGCCGCGCGCTTCGATGCCGGCGACCTTGTCCAGCGCACCATGGTCCGCCGCCAGGGCGTCCACCACGGCTGTCAGAGCGGCCCCGTCGGCGAGCAGCGGCGTGATGTCCTTGAACACCACTCCGGGCTGCGGGTAATCGGGGATGTCACGGACCCTGGCCCTGATGAGGTCCGCCAGGGTGCTCGCGGCTGCGGTCTCACCCACGGTCATCTGGTCCTAGCGCCGCTTCTTCTTGCTGCTGGGCCTGCGCTTGGCGGTGTTCGGCCGACGTTGCTGGGGCCGCGGCGTGGGCCGCGGCTGGGCCGGGGTGTCCCGGGCCGGGGTGTCCCGGGCCGCGGTCCGGCCGGCCGGCACGGGCTCGGGGGGCCCGTCCCGCTCGTCCGCGGCCAGATCCTCGCCGTCAGCCATGGCAGCGAGGTCATCTGGGCCGGCAGCCTCCCGCTCGGTGTCCCGGCTGGTGGTGCCCCTGGATTCGGCACGCCGCGCGGCCCGGCCGCCGGATGCCTTGAGCCCGACCCGCTTGGCGAGCGCCTTGTACTGCGGTTCGCGTTCCTTCAGGTCCGCGAGCACCGGCGTGGCGATGCAGATCGAGGAGTACGTGCCCGAGAGCATGCCGACGAACAGCACCAGCGCCAGATCTTTCAGCTCACCGGCACCGAGCAGCCCGGCACCGATGAACAGGATCCCGGCGACCGGCAGCAACGCGATGAGCGAGGTGTTGATGGATCGCACCAGGGTCTGGTTGAGCGCCTGGTTAGCCGCCTGGCTGTAGGTCGATCGCCCGGAACTCAGCAGGCCGGCGGTATTCTCCCGGACTTTGTCGAAGACCACCACAGTGTCGTAGAGCGAATACCCCAGGATGGTCAGCAACCCGATCACGGTCGCGGGGCTCACCGTGAACCGGAACAGCGCGTAGACGCCAATGGTGATGACGATGTCGTGGGCCAGGGCGATGAGCGCGGAGGCGGCCATCTTCCACTCGAACGCGATCGAGAGGTAGATGACGATCACGATCAGGAAGGCCACCAGCGCCAGCCCGGCCTGCTGGGAGATCTGCTGGCCCCAGGACGCGCCGACGAAGGTGGTGCTGATCGCCCGCTGGGACAGGTGGAACGTGTGCCCGATCACGGTCTCGACAGTGTTGAGCTGAGACGTGCTGAGCAGGCGCGTCTGCACCAGCCATTTGGCGGGCCCGCCGGTCACCGGCTGGAGACGCTGCACGATAGCGCCCTGCCCGGCTCCGGTGCCCGCGATCGTGGAGCGGACGAGCGTGATCTGGCTTGCTGGGCCCGCCGGGAACTCGAATTCCGAGCCGCCCTTGAAGTCCACACTGAAGTTGAGCCCGAAGACGATCACCGCGACGACGCTGACGAGCAGGATCGCCCCGGAGATCATGTACCAGAGCTTCTGGCGGCCGACGAAGTTGACCGAGACGTCGCCTCGGTAGAGCCGGCCACCGATGCCGCCGCGCCGGCCAGGACCACCGGTTTCCAGCGCCGACATCATGACTCCTTCGCGGTGCTCGTCCGGACCCGTGCCGTCGCGGGGCGGGCCGTTCCACGCCAGGGGGCGCGGGCACCCAGCCGCGCCGGATCCAGGCCGGACATCGGGTGGCCGCCGCCGTAGAACTTGGTCCTGGCCAGCAGTGTCACCATCGGTTTGGTGAAGGTGAAGACCACCACCACGTCGATGATGGTGGTCAGGCCGAGCGTGAACGCGAAGCCCCGGACCTCGCCGATCGCGAAGATGTACAGCAGCGCGGCCGCGAGGAACGACACGGTGTCGGACACCAGAATGGTCCGCCGCGCCCTGACCCAGCCGCGTTCCACCGCTGCCCGCAGCGATCTGCCGTCCCGCACTTCGTCACGCAATCGTTCGAAGAACACGACGAACGAGTCGGCGGTGATGCCGATCGCGACGATGAGGCCCGCGATCCCGGCCAGCGTCATGGTGAAGCGCGCGTACTCGCCGAGCAGCAGCACCGACAGGTAGGCCAGCCATCCCGCGATGATCAGGCTCAGCGCGGACACCAGCGCCAGCGCCCGGTAATAGACGATCAGGTAGATGAGCACGAGAATCAGCCCGATGCCGGCGGCGATGAGGCCGGCGTCCAACTGGTCGTGGCCAAGGGTGGGCGAGATCGACTGCGCCTGCTCCGGTGTGAAGGACAGTGGCAGCGCACCGTAGGAGAGCTGATTGGCCAGGGTGGTCGCCTGCGACTGGCTGAAGCTCCCGCTGATCTGCGCCTGCCCATTCAGGATCGAGGCCGCGATGTACGCGGTGGAGGCCACCGAGCCATCCAGCACCATGGCGATGTAGTTCTCCGGGGTCGACGGGCTGCCCTGGTACTTGGCGAACATCTGCGAGGTCAGTGAGGCGAACGCGCTGGTGCCATTGCTCTTGAAGTTGATGGTGACCAGCCAGCCCGTGCTGGTGGTGTCCGGCTGGGCACTGGCGGAGGAGATCATCGTGCCGATGACGTGAGCCTTGTCGAGCGCGTACTTGTACCAGACACCGTTGATCTGACCGCACGAGACGGTCTGGATGTCCTGAGTGTTGTACTGCTGCGCGGTGTAGCCGACCTGCTTCTGCCAGTTCTTGTTGGTGCAGTTCAGCTCGTTGAACAGTGCCTTGACGTGGGGACTCACCAAGGCGGCGTCACCCTGCGCCTGCTGCCAGGTGGACACCCCGGAGGTGGCGGCCGGTGAGGCGCTGGGCGAGGGCGTAGCGCCGCCGGACGCCGTGGGCTTCGGGCTGGCCTTGCCGCTCGGCGACGCGCTCGTGGACGCCGTGGGCTTCCCCGAGGCGGACGGGCTGGCTTTGCCGCTCGGCGACGGCGTCGCGCTGGAAACCGGCGCGGCGGACGCACTCGGGGTCGGCGTGGGCAGCGCGGTCGAGGTATTCGGCGCTTCGAGCAGCACCTGCCGCAACTGCAGCTGAGCGGTCCGCTTCACCAGGTTGACCACGGCCTGTGCGCTCCCGCCGGGGACCGAGACCGTGATCACATTGTTGCCCTGCGGGACCACGCTGGCGCCGGTGAACCCCGCTCCATTGACGCGGTTGCTCATGATCGCCAGCGCCTGGCTCATCTCGGCGCTGCTCGGCGTTCCCCCACCCGGCCGCTCCGCCTTCAGCGCCACGATCGTGCCGCTGGTCAGGTCGAGGCCGAGTGGCACAGCGAAGTGCTTGTGCCAGGCGCCGGGGTTTGTGATATCAGCCCCGACGACCGCAAAGAGCAGCACCACGATGAGCGCTGCCAGTGCGATCAGCGCCCGGGCCGGCCGGGAGGCGTTACCGCTTGGGGGAGCCACTTCTTGCCATCCTTAGATGTCCGCGCCTACGATCCGCCGACGGCGCGAGGCCCGGATCAGTTCCCGGAGCGCCCGCTGTCCTCGCTGTCCGCGCCGGTCGTCGCCGCGGCTCCGTCCTCGCTCACCTGCCCGCCAGCCATGCCGTTGGCGGAGGCGCTCGCCCCGTTCATCCCGCTGGCGGGGGGGGCGTCCTCATCCATATCGGCGGCTGAGGCGGCCGGCTCGTCCGATACGTCAGGGACAACTTCCATGATCGCCCGCTTCAGCATCCTGACCTTGACGCCAGGAGCCACCTCCAGCACCACATCGTTATCCTCGACCGCGACCACGGTCGCGTACATGCCCGCGGTCGTGCGGACCCGCGCGCCGGGTTCGACCCCACGCTGCATCTGCACCATCTGGCGCTGCCGGTTGCGCTGTGGCCGGATCATGACGAAGTACATCAGCGCGAACAGCGCCACGATGATGATCAGGAATGTGTAGTTCCCTGCGCCGCTTGTCGAGGCGGCCGTCGAGGACGGCGATGGAGAAGCAGCCGCGAGGATCATGTGCCCCATGCCAGGGGTTCCTTCCAGTTAGGGTGCGCGCCTTCGCTACGCGACCGGGCTTATCCAGCCATGTGACCGGATGTCACAGTCAAGCGGCGGTCGCAGCCAACTGCCGAAGTGTAGCGGCGCGCACACGACGCACCAACAGGCTACGGCGTTCTGCGACTGATCGTGACATTCCCGCGACCTCGACGGCTGACCCCTCCGGGGGGAAGGGCGCCGCCGCCCTCGCTGGGGTCCGTCCACTCCGCTCAGCTCAGCCGAAGAGCGTCCCCGGCATGGCGAGCCCGGGCTGTGCCGGCGGCTCCAGGCCGAGATGCTCCCACGCCGCGGCCGTCGCCACCCGGCCACGCGGGGTCCGCGCGATCAGCCCTGCCCGGACCAGGAACGGCTCGGCCACCACCTCGACCGTTTCCGCCTCCTCGCCCACCGCGACGGCGAGCGTGGAGAGCCCGACCGGCCCGCCGCCGAACCGGCCGATCAGGGCGCCGAGCACGGCCCGGTCCAGGCGGTCCAGTCCCTGCTCATCCACCTCGTACAACTCCAGCGCGGACCGGGCGAGGCCGAGTGTCACGAACCCGTCCGCACGGACTTCGGCGAAGTCACGCACCCGCCGCAGCAACCGGTTGGCGATCCGGGGCGTCCCCCGGGAGCGGGCGGCGATCTCCCGCCCGCCGTCGTCGGCGATCCGCACGCCAAGCAAGCCGGCCGACCGGGCGATGATGACCTCGAGTTCGTCGGGCTCGTAGAAGTCCAGGTGGGCGGTGAACCCGAACCTGTCACGCAGCGGAGCGGGCAGCAGTCCGGCCCGGGTCGTCGCGCCCACCAGCGTGAACGGCGCGATCTCCAGCGGGATGGTGGTGGCGCCCGGCCCCTTGCCGACCACCACGTCCACCCGGAAGTCCTCCATGGCCAGGTAGAGCATCTCCTCAGCCGGGCGGGCCAGCCGGTGAATCTCGTCGATGAAGATGACCTCGCCCTCGGTAAGGGTCGACAGCACCGCCGCCAGGTCGCCGGCGCGCTCGATAGCCGGACCGCTGGTGATCCGCATCGGTGCGGCAAGCTCCGCCGCGATGATCATGGCGATGGTCGTCTTGCCGAGCCCGGGTGGGCCGGAGAGCAGGACATGGTCCGGCGTGCGGCCCCGCCGGCGGGCACCTTCCAGCACCAGCGCGAGCTGTTCCCGGACACGGGTCTGCCCGATCAGGTCAGCCAGGCGCTTGGGGCGCAGGGTGCTCTCGATGAGCCGTTCGTCGGCCTCCGCGAACGGGGAGACCAGGCCCTCACTGTCAGCCGCACCGGTCATGCGCGGCTCAGCTTGCGCAGCGCCGCCCGCAGCACCGTGGCCACGTCGACGGCCTCGTCCTGCCCGTCCGGATCAGCGCCTGATCCGGACGCGCCCCCCGATCCGCCCGCACCCGGCCCGTCCGGATCAGCGCCCGATCCGCCGGCGCCCCCCGATCCGCCCGCACCCGGCCCGTCCGCTCTCTCCGGCCGGCCCACGCTTCCCGATCCGTTCAGGCCCGATCCGCCGACCGCATCCACCTGCTGACGCAGGGCCGCTTCGGCGGCCATGTCCGCTTCGACGGCACTGATCGCCAGATCCGCCTCGCGGGCCTGCCAGCCCAGGTTCATCAGCCCCGCGCGGACCTGATCGCGCCAGGCGGCCGCCCCGGCAGGCCGGCCGGCGGGTGCTTGCACCGCCCCGTCAGCCACCGCGCCCAGCCGCCCGGCAAGTTCGAGGATGATCCGCTGTGCTCCCTTGCGGCCGATACCGGGCACCGCGACCAGTGCCCCGACGTCTTCGGTGGCCACGGCCCGCCGCAGCGCCTCGGGTGAGAGCACTGCCAGCATCGCCTGGGCCAGCTTGGGGCCCACTCCGGCGGCGGTCTGCAGGATCTCGAAGACGTCGCGCTCGCCGCTGGTGGCGAAACCGTACAGGGTCAGCGAATCCTCCCGGACGACCAGCGAGGTGGCCACCCTGGCCGGCTGTTCGGGCCGCAGCGAGGCCAGCGTCGCGGGCGTGCAGAGCACCCGCAGGCCGACCCCACCGACCTCGATCACCGCGCAGTCGGCGCCGACCTGTGCCACCACGCCGTTCACATGAGAAATCATCGCCGTGCCCCACCGCGCCAGAGGTGACAGATGGCCAGCCCGAGTGCGTCCGCGGTGTCGGCGGGCCGGGGCGGGGTGTCCAGCCGCAGCAGGCGCATCACCATGGTGGCCACCTGTGCCTTGTCGGCCCGGCCGTTGCCGGTGACCGCGGCCTTCACCTCGCTCGGCGTGTGCAGGGCGACGGGCAGGCCGCGCCGCGCCGCGCAGATGATCGCCACCGCCCCCGCCTGGGCCGTCCCCATCACCGTCCGCACGTTGTGCTGGCTGAAGACGCGCTCCACCGCCACCGCGTCCGGGTGGTGGGCGCTCAGCCACTCATCCACGGCGGCGTCCAGGGCCAGCAACCGGTCGGCGATGTCGGCCTGCGGTGATGTGCGGATCACATCGGCGGCCACCAGGGCCGGGGCCCGGCCCGGCACGCCTTCGACGACCCCGATTCCGCATCTGGTCAGCCCCGGGTCGACGCCGAGCACCCGCATGTCCTCACCGTCCCGGCAACGCCTGCACGAACACCTGTTCGGCAGCGACTGTACCGGCCCGGCCCGCCCGTCGCGGGTCAAGCTGGGGCGTGTTCCCCATGATCCTGTAGGACTTTCAGTCGCACATGCCGAGAATCCTTCATGATCATGCAACCGCGGGCCGGCGCCGGACGCCGTCGGGCAGTGCCCGTCCCGCCTCAGCCGGCGAGGTTCTCCATCACCTCGTCGGGGACCGAGTAATTGGCGTACACGTCCTGCACGTCGTCGGAGTCCTCAAGCGCCTCGATCAGCCGGAACACCCGCCTGGCCTGATCCTCTTCCAGTCCCACCTCGACCGCGGGCAGGAACGCCGCCTCGGCGGACTCATACTCCAGCCCGGCCCGTTCAATAGCGGCCCGCACGCCGGACAGGTCGTGCGCCTCACTGATCACCTCGAACGTCTCCCCGAGGTCGTTCACTTCCTCCGCGCCGGCGTCGAGCACCGCGGCGAGCACGTCGTCCTCGCTGACGCTGTCGGCCTTGGTGACCAGCACGACACCCTTGCGGTGGAACAGGTACGACACCGACCCGGGGTCCGCCATCGAACCGCCGTTGCGGGTGAACGCGGCGCGCACGTCGGCGGCGGCCCGGTTGCGGTTGTCGGTCAGGCACTCGACCAGGACCGCCACGCCGCCGGGCGCATACCCCTCGTAGGTGATGCTCTCGTAGGTGGCGCCGCCCGCCTCGAGGCCGGCCCCGCGCCGGATCGCCCGGTCGATGTTGTCATTGGGGACCGAGTTCTTTTTCGCCTTCTGGACCGCGTCGTACAGGGTGGGGTTGCCGGCCGGATCGGAGCCGCCGCTGCGCGCCGCCACCTCGACGTTCTTGATCAGCTTCGCGAAGAGCTTGCCCCGCTTGGCGTCGACCACCGCCTTCTTGTGCTTGGTCGTCGCCCACTTGGAATGGCCACTCATGTCCGTTCCCTCACGATGTCAACGAAGTGCCGGTGGACGCGCGCATCGCCCGTCAGCTCAGGATGGAAGGCGGTGGCGAGCAATGGCCCTTGCCGGACCGCGACGATCCTACCGGTGGCGGACTCGGTGCCCAGGATCTCCACCGCCGGCCCGGCCTCCTCCACCCACGGCGCGCGGATGAATATGGCACGGAACGGCTGCCCGGGCGGGCCGGCGACATCAGTCAGCTCGATGTCACTTTCGAACGAATCGACCTGCCTGCCGAACGCGTTCCGCCGGACCGTCATGTCGATGCCGCCGAATGTTTCCTGGCCGCCGATGCCATCCCGGAGCCGGTCCGCGAGCATGATCATCCCAGCGCATGAGCCGAACGCGGGGAGCCCGCCGGCCAGCCGTTTGCGCAGCGGTTCGGAGAGATCGAAGGCACGGGCCAGCTTCCAGATCGTGGTCGACTCCCCGCCCGGGATGACCAGTCCGTCGATGGCGTCCAGTTCGTCCGGGCGGCGTACCCGCACCGCGCGGGCGCCTGCCTCACCCAGTGCCCGGACGTGCTCCACCACATCGCCCTGGATCGCGAGCACGCCGATCACCGGCACCGGGCCCACCCGAACACCTCCATCCCCACCGTCTGCTCTCTGAGCGTAGCGAGCCCGCCATGGTGCGCCGGCTGGCCCCGGGGCAGCAACCCCGATCGCCCAGCCCCTCCTATCACGTCGTTCGGCCATGATCGCCGGAATCTTGTCCCGATTCGATGGTCGAAACCGGTGAAATGAAGCGGCTGAAGCCACTCGCTGGTTGCAGCCGCCCGCCCGGCGGCGGGCGGGCGCGGCGGTCACGAATCAGAGCTCGCAGACCCAGCCCTCCGGCAGGCCGGCGACCTCTGCGTGCTCCCCGCTGGCGGTCAGCGTGATCCAGGCGGGGCCGAGTTGCAGGCCCGCCACAGTGACGCTGCCCCACCGCCGCGGGAGCCGGGGAGTCAGCCGCAGCGTGCGGGCCGGCACGTCCGGCCGCAGTCCCAGGAACGAGGTGATCAGCAGCAGTGGCGCCGCGCTGGCCCACGCCTGCGGCGAGCACGCGGTCGGATAGGGCACCGGGGGGCTGAACCGGGACCGCGGGAAGCCGCAGTACAGTTCCGGCGGGCGGAATCCCAGCGCGGCAGCACCATCGAGCAGGCCGCCCGCGAGGCGCTCCGCCAGGTCCCGGGCACCGGGCAGGTGACCGTACCGGAGCAGGCCGGCCACACATATCGCCGTGTCGTGGGGCCATACCGAGCCGTTGTGGTAGCTCATCGGGTTGTATGCGCCCATGCTCACGCCCAGTGTCCGCAGGCCGTAGCCGCTGTCCATCTCCTCGCCCCGGAACTTCTCGATCAGCACCGCCGCGTGCTCATCGGTCGCGATCCCGGTCCACAGGCAGTGCCCGCAGTTGCTGGCCAGCGCATCCACCGGCCGCTTGTCGCCATCGAGTGCGACCGCGTACCAGCCACGATCGCCGAGCCAGAACCGCTCCAGGAAGCACTCCCGCAACCGCGCCGCCCGGTCGCGGCAGGTAGCGGCCCGCTCCGGGTCGCCGAAGCCCTCCGCGAGTTCTGCCCTGGCCAGCCAGGCGGCGTACACATACGCCTGGACCTCGCACAGCGCCAGCGGCGGATGGGCGATCCGGCCGTCGGCGTAGTTGATGCCGTCGTCGCTGTCCTTCCAGCCCTGGTTGACCAGGCCCCGGTCGGTTGCGCGCTGGTACTCCACGAAGCCGTCCCCGTCCCGGTCGCCGTATTGCTCGATCCATTCCAGTGCCCGGTCGGCGGCCGGGAGCAGGTCGGCGATCGCATCCGGGCTGGCACCCCAGCGCCAGGTCTGGGCGAGGGTCATGACGAACAGCGGCGAGGCGTCGACGGTCCCGTAGTAGTGGCCCCCGCCGACGCCGGGACGGTCCGGCCCGCGCCGCAGTTCGTGCAGGATGCGGCCGGGCTGCTCCTCGGTCACGGGATCGGATTCGCGCCCCTGGCAGACAGCCAGCGCCTGTAGGGTGCCGAGCGCGACGCTCGGGTCCAGCGGCAGCGCCATCGAGGCGCTGATCAGGCTGTCCCGGCCGAACAGGGTCATGAACCAGGGGGCGCCGGCGGCATAGAACGGGCCTTTGCCGTGGCCGGTCCCCCGGATCCGCAGCGCGCCCAGATCACGGCCGACGTAGGAGAGCACCCGGTCGAGCAGCGGATGTTCGCTGCGGATGACCGTCAGGTCCGGGTGCACCTTGCGGGCGGCTTCCTCCGCGCGGCGCTGATCACCCGGGGCAAGCTCGCCGCGGGCCCGGTGGCCGGGCCGCCCGGTGGGCGGCCCGGCCGACGGTTCGGCCGTCACCTCGGTGGCCCATCGCCCCCGCGCCGGGATCACGATGCGCCACAGCAGCGCCTCCGCGGTGATCAGCGGCTCGGCGGTGGCGCTCACCCGGACCATCCGGTTGCCGTCACCCTGGTGGCGCAGCACCAGGTCCGCCGGGGTGACGACGGGGACCGCCCGCGATGCCGCACCCAGCGCCCGCCCCTCCTTGACCGAGAACAGGTCGGCGAAATCCGCTCCCACGTGCAGCGACACGATGACCGAGGTGGCCTCGCCGCTCAGGTTCTCCAGTGTGATCGTCTCCCAGAGCGCGCCGGAGACCAGCCGGTCCCGGACCACCAGCAGGGTGCTGTCCGGCACTGGGGGCATCGGTGCCCGGCGGGAGATGAATCGGCCCGTGAACGCCTCCCGCCCGGCCGCTACCGACAGCAGCAGTGGGCTGTCGCCGTCCAGCCGCAACTGCCAGCGCGAGATCACCCGGGCGTCGCGGTGGAACAGGCCATGTGGCTTGTCGGGCTGGATATCCCCGTTGCCGGCGGACATGCAGAAGGTGGTGCCCTCCACCAGCGTGATCTCGTCGGATTCGGTCGCGATGGGGGCTTCGGCGCCGGGCACGGCGCCGAAGCCGACTGGCGGCGGGGAGGCGGAGACGTTCCTGGCGGCCGGCCTGGCCTGGGGGGGAGCCGGGCCACGTTGGGGCGGCGGGGGGCCGGGCAAGGCTGGTGTCACATTCGGCCCCCAGCGCGCATCCCTGGCTTCCACGGCCGGTCCTTGACCAGGGGGCGCTGGTGGCTGCGACGGCGGGTCACACCGGCCACCGTCATGGTGTGGCTCACCAGGTCATGCTGGCGGGCTGTGAGCAGCGACCGGAACACGCCTTCGTAGCCGGCGGCGAGCATCTGGGCGCTGAAAGACTGGGCCACGTGAGCGCGGCAGGCGTACGGATCGATGTCGCCGCTGTCACGGATCGCCCCCGATAGCTGGCCGGCTTCGTCACAGATGATCCCGGTCACCTCATGCCGCACCACCTCCGGGACCGCTCCCGCGCGCATCGCCACCACCGGCGTGCCACAGGCCATCGCCTCGATCATGACCATCCCGAACGGCTCCTCCCACTGGACCGGGAACAGCAGGCACGCCGCGTTGGCCAGCAGCTTGCGCTTGGCGTGTGCGTCGGCCACACCCAAAAACGTATCCTCCGGCCGCAGCCGTGGCATCACCTCTCCGTCGAGATATTTCTTCTCGACAGCCTCTTCGCACTTGCCTGCCAGGACCAGCGGCAGGCCGGCCTCATGGGCGGCTTCCAATGCCAGGTGGGCGCCCTTGTCCGGGCTGAACCGGCCCAGGAAGAGCGCATACGCCTGTTTCTGGCGGCGGAACGGGAAGCTCTCGACCCGGACCGCGTTGTGGACCCTCCCCACCCAGTTCAGGTCGGGAGCGAGGGTGCGCTGCCGGTCGCTGATCGCCACCAGGTCTATGTCCTGGCCGAGTTCCCGGTAGAGCACCCCGAACTCGCGGTCGACCGGTCCGTGCGCGGTCACCACCGTGGGCAGGCCCAGCCCCGCGTAGATGGTGGCATTCACGGGGCCGCCCACGGTGTGCTCGTGGATCACGTCGATGCCGTCCCAGCGGGCCAGGCGCTGAATCGCGCGCCTGGTGAGCAGGATGTTCATGATCTCCGGGTAGGCCTCGCCCAGCCGTTCGGGCAGGGTCCGATCCCAGAGCTGGACGTAGCGGGCCTTGGTCCGCTGCTTCCCAGCGCCGAGGATCGTGACCTGGTGTCCCCGGGCCACCAGCTCGTCGGCCAGGTCTGCCACGACCGATTCGACTCCCCCGTACGCCGCCGGCGGGATGTCGAAGTAGGGAGGGACCACTTCCACGATGTGGAGCCGACGACGGCGGCCCAGTTCACTGGCGGTAGCCGACGTCTGCGCGTCCGGCTGCATCAGCGCCGGATGTGTGAGCAGCCCGGAACTTCCCCCGTTACCTGAAATCACTTCAGCCTCCCCCGATGAGAGGGCGGACCGGCTCGTCACCCCCAGGGACAGGGCCATCGCCCACCAGGGGCGGTGCCCTTGACCGGTCAGCCCCCGACGCTCAGCACCGATCCGGCGTCCTCCCCCGCGGGCGCCGGCCACCCAGGCGCGTCCTTTCGTCCGATGTGCGCTGTTGCAGCCTGACCAGGACGGACATACCCTGAAATCTGCCCTCACTCCGAGAGGTTTCCACTTTTGTGGACAGACAGATACCTCTCGCATTGAGAGCCTATAACTCCCTGTCGCAACGCCATGAGAGGGATGGCAGGTGAAGCAACCCCCCGCGCGGCAGCCACCCGGCGGGCTCGCAGCCTTCGATGACGCCGACGCACCGCTGTACTCGGTGGGCCAGGCAGCGCAGGCACTCGGCACCCACCCGGCCACGCTGCGGCGCCTCGACGCCGCCGGCGTGGTCAGCCCCGGGCGCAGCAGCGGTGGCCAGCGCCGCTACAGCAGGCATCAGATCGAGCGGGCTGCCCGGATCCAGGTGTACGTGACGGGCGGCACGAGCGTCGCACTCGCCGGTTACATCGTGGACCTGGAGGACGAACTGCGGCTGACCCGTCAGAAGCTCCGCAAAGCACAGCATGACCGGCGGACCGACCGCTGACCGGCGGCCGGCAGGTTCCAGGCACCGCCGGGATACCAGCCCGGGACGGTCACCGACCGCGGCGGGTTGCCGCCGGCCCGCGTTGCCCGCCTGAGGAGGGCTACCAGCCCCGGCCGGCGTAGCGGTCGGCGGGGGCCAGCGTGTCGAGGTTGATGCCGACCATGGCCTCACCGAGCCCGCGGGAGATCTTGGCCAGGACATCGGGATCGTCGTGGAACGTCGTTGCCTTCACGATCGCCTCGGCCCGGCGCGCCGGGTCGCCTGACTTGAAGATGCCCGAGCCGACGAACACGCCCTCGGCTCCTAGCTGCATCATCATCGCGGCGTCCGCCGGGGTGGCGATCCCGCCGGCCGTGAAGAGCACGACCGGCAGCTTGCCGGCCCGCGCTACCTCGGCGACCAGCTCAGCAGGTGCCCGCAGTTCCTTGGCAGCGGAGTACAGTTCGTCGCCGCGCAGCCCGGCCAGCGCGCGGATCTCGGTCAGTATCTGGCGCATGTGCCGGGTCGCCTCGACCACGTTGCCGGTGCCCGCCTCGCCCTTGGACCGGATCATCGCCGCGCCTTCGGAGATCCGGCGCAGTGCCTCCCCCAGGCTGGTTGCGCCACAGACGAACGGCACAGTGAACGCCCACTTGTCCACGTGATGGGCTTCATCCGCGGGGGTGAGCACCTCGGACTCGTCGACGTAGTCGACCCCGAGCGCCTCCAGGACCTGGGCCTCCACGAAGTGGCCGATCCGGCACTTGGCCATGACCGGGATGGAGACGGCGCTGATGATGCCCTCGATCATGTCCGGGTCGCTCATCCGGGCGACTCCACCCTGGGCGCGGATGTCGGCGGGCACCCGCTCCAGGGCCATCACCGCCACGGCTCCCGCGTCCTCGGCGATCTTCGCCTGCTCCGGCGTGACCACATCCATGATCACGCCGCCCTTGAGCATGTCCGCCATGCCCCGCTTGACCCGTGCGGTGCCCGTGGCCGGGACATCACCCGGCGACGGGTCGTTCTGAGCGTGACCGTTGCTGGCTGCCGCACTGCCGACTGACACGGTGAACCTCACTTGATCGCAGGAAAAGCCCTCCCTTCATGGTAGGTCCTGCGCCTCAGCCGGCCGCCAGGTGCGGCATGTCCGTGCCGCTGCCGGGCTCACCCGTCACCACCAGCAAATCCTCCATCTCGAAGAACTCGGGCAGCGGTGCCTGGCCGGCCAGGCGGAGCACCCGCACGAGCCGACGCCGGCGCGCCGCCAGCGTGACGGCGACCGCGTCGTTGTAGAACCTGCGGGCAAGGAACACCTGGTGTGCGGCCGCGTCGAGCTCGGCGACCAGTTCACCGCCCTGACCGCGGGCTGTCAGCGCCGCGCGGAACCCGGACTGGCCGAGCGCGGCCCGCAGCGCCCGGGTCAGGTCGCTTTCGGCGAGTTCCGCGGGCGCCCCGGCAGCCCGCGCGTGAAGTCCCGCACGGCCATCTCCGGCGATCCGGGAATCCCAGCCCGTCCGGGCGTCATGACCGGTGAGACCGTCATGTGCGGCCCGGGCGTCATGCGCGGCCTGGGCGAGCAGCAGGCTGGTCGCCGGATCGAGCAGCCCGCAGGCGGCCAGTTCGAGCGCGACCGAACTGCGTCGCAGCAGCGCCGCGTCGAGCGCGGCGCGGGCACCGTCCACCCGGGCGTGCAACCTGTCCAGCCGGCCCGCCCGCCAGGACACGTACACCCCGACCAGGATCGCCACCGCGACGATGACGATGACGTTGGTGGTCACGGCACCGCCACCCTGCCGCGCCCGCTCACGGCACTACCGCCACCCTGCCGAACCCCGGCACCACGGCCTGGTAGACCTTCACGACGTCACGGGCGACCACCGGCCAGTCGTAGGCGCGGACCGCCTCGGAGGCGGCCACCGAAAGCCTGGCCCGCAGTTGCGGGTCGTCCAGCAGGCGGCCTGCCGCCGCAGCCAGCGCCTCGGGGTCACCGGTCGGGAACAGTTCCCCTGCCCGGCCCCCGCGCAGCACCTGCCGGAAGGCCAGCAGGTCGCTGGCGACGATCGGGGCGCCGGCTGCCATCGCCTCGGCCAGGACGATCCCGAAGCTCTCTCCGCCGGTGTTCGGCGCGCAGAACACATCGACCGAGTGGTACACCCGGGCTTTGTCCTCCTCGCTGACCTGGCCCAGCAGGACTACCCGTTCCCGGTAAGCGGCGGGAAGGCGATCCAGCAGGTCACTGGCATCCCCCGGCCCAGCCACCAGCAGGCGCAGCCCCGGCCTTTCCCCGGCCATCAGCGCGAAGGCGCGCAGCAGCAGGTCCAGCCCCTTGCGGGGCTCGTCGATCCGGCCCAGGAACCCGAGCGCGCCGCCCTGCCCCGGCCATCCCGGCAGCGGGGCCGCCTTTTCGTAGCGGTGCACCGCGACCCCGTTCGGGATCAGCACCGCGTCGCCGCCCATGTGCTCGACCAATGTGGTCCGGGCCGCCTCGGAGACCGCGATGCGCCCGTTGATCTTCTCCAGCGCCGTCTGCAGCACCGGATACGCCGCATGGATCAGCCGCGAACGAGGCATCGCGGTGTGGACGGTGGCGACGATGGGGCCGTCGGCGACCCAGCAGGCCAGCAGCGACAGGCTCGGTGCGGCCGGTTCGTGTACGTGCAGGACATCGAACCCACCCTCCTTGACCCAGCGGCGGACCCGGGCAGCCGAGCCGAAGCCGAACGACAGCCGGGCGACCGAGCCGTTGTAGGGCACCGGGATCGCCCGCCCGCCCGGGACGACATAGTCGGGCAGCGGCGTGTTGTCGTCGGCCGGCGAGATCACCGACACCTCGTGCCCGAGGCCTATCAGCGCCTCGGCCAGATCGCGGATATGGACCTGCACCCCGCCCGGCACGTTCCATGTGTACGGGCAGACCAAGCCCACCCTCACCGGCTCGCCCCCCCGTTCAGGCCGTAGCCGCCGGCCCCATTCGCAGTAGCGCCCAGCCCCCAGGTGCCCGCCGCCTGCGCCCGCGCCAGCCGTTCCTGGTCCAGGTCAGCGACGAACACGGGCTGGAGCATGTGCCAGTCCTGCGGGTGCTCGGCGATCGCCTGCTCGAAGACGGCAGCCAGTTGCTGGGTCATGGCGGCCACCTTGTCACGCCTGACCCCATCGGCCGGCACGGGGATCTCCGGGTAGATGTGCGCACCCCATCGGCCGTCGTCCTCGAACCACAGGCCCACGGGCATCAGCGCCGCGCCGGTTTGCACTGCCAGCGCCGCCGGGCCGCCCATCATCCGCGCCTTCTCACCGAAGAACTCCACCTCTATGCCGGTGCCGGTGACGTCCCGGTCGGCCGGCAGGCACACCAACCGGCCCGCACGCAGCCGCTGTGAGAGCACGCCGAACCGGCTCGGCCCGCCACTGGAGGCCAGCACCTCCATGCCCAGGCTCTCCCGGAAGGCGAGGAACCGCAGGAAGACGGACTCGGGCTTGAGCCGCTCGGCCACCGTGGTGAACGTGCCCGCTCCCCGCAGAATGATCCAGGCCCCCGCCTGCTCCCAGTTCCCCATGTGCGGCAGCGCGAACACCACACCGCGGCCGGCCCGCAGGTGTGCGAACGCGGTCTCCTCCTCGCCCGAGATGTTCATGTCCGCAAGGATCTGCGCCCTCGGGATGACCGGCAGCCGGAACACCTCCATCCAGTACCGGCAGTACGAGCGCATCCCCGCCCGCGACAGCGCGCGCAATTCCTTGCCGGTGGCCTCGGGGCCGATGACCCGGCGCAGGTTCGCCTCCAGTCGCTGCACACCGGGGCCCTGGCGGCTCCACGCGATGTCCGCTGCCAGCGTGAACAGAGCGCGCGCCCACGACTGCGGGATCCGGCACACCAGTCCCCAGCCCAGCGCGTAAGCGGCCGCCACCAGCCGGTCTTTGACCCGGCCCGGGAACGCGTTCACACCCGCTCACCCGCCCCGGCTCCGGGATCGGCACGCATTCCCGGCCCCGCCCCGGTGCCCGCCCCGGTGCCCGCACCCGTATCCGCACCCGTATCCGCACCCGGACGGGTCGCCGACCGCACGGCCAGCACCCGCTGGCCGAAGGTGACCACGCTCAGCACGGCCAGCGCCCACAACCCCACCGCCAGCACGTACGGCACCCCGAGCCCGGCCAGCCCGGCGGCGACCAGCGCGATCACCAGCCGTTCGGACCGCTCGGCGATCCCGACATCGCAGCGCACACCCAGGCCTTCCGCGCGCGCCTTGGCGTAGGACACCAGGCTTCCGGAGACCAGGCAGACCAGCGCCACCACGGCCAGCACTGCCTGATGCGAGCGCGCCAGCCAGATCGCCAGGCCCACGAACACCGCCGCGTCACCGATCCGGTCGCACGTTGAATCGACGAAGGCCCCCCAGGGGCCGCTCGTACCCTTCACCCGTGCCAGTGCGCCGTCCAGCATGTCAGCGAAGACGAAGAAGGTGCACACCATGGTGCCCACGAACAAGTGCCCGAGCGGGAACAGCGCGAGGGCGCCCGCCGCCACCCCGGTGGTCCCGAGGATCGTGATGGCGTTGGGCGTGATGGGCGTGCGGGCGAGCGCGGAGCCGACCGGGGTCAGCAGCCGGGTGAGCGCGGGCCGCAAAACGTTCAGCATGGCCGTCCGATCCTACTTGTGATCCTGTGGGTCGATCCCGTGCGGGACGGCCGATTCGGGCCGGGGTCTTGTGGTCTGGTGGCCGGCAGGTAAAGGCTGGTCATGAGGCAGCCGAACAGACCGGCAGGAGGCGATGATGGCAGATCGGAGAGGATCGGCGGACACAAGCGGCGGCCCCGGGGCCGGCCATCCGGGCGGCGTGCGCAACGTCGTGCTGGTTGGCCACTCCGGGGCCGGCAAGACCACGCTGGTGGAAGCACTGCTGGGCTACACGCACACGATTCCCCGGACCGGGCGGGTCGAGGACGGGTCGACGGTCAGCGATTTCGACGAGGTGGAGATCCGGCAACAGCGCTCGGTGAACCTGACCCTGGCGCCGCTGACGCACACCGGCGTCAAGGTCAATCTGCTCGACACGCCGGGCTACGCGGACTTCACCGGGGACTTGCGTGCCGGGTTGCGCGCGGCGGACGCGGCGCTGTTCGCCGTCCCGGCAACCGATGGGGTGGACGGGCTGACCCGGATGCTCTGGGAGGAGTGCGCCGCCGTGGGAATGCCCCGCGCCGTGGTCATCACCAAGATCGACCACCAGCGCGCGGATTTCGACCAGGCCCTGGCAGCGTGCCGGGATGCCTTCGGAGAGTCAGTCGCGCCGCTGTATCTGCCCGTCACCAATGCTAAAGGCGAAGTGAGCGGCCTGATCGGGCTGCTGTCGGGGCGGCTTTTCGACTACTCGGGGGGCAGCCGGACCGAACGTGACCCCGACCCGGCGCATGCCGACCGGACCGAGGAATTCCGGGGGACCCTGATTGAGGGCATCATCCAGGAGAGCGAAGACGAAAGCCTCATGGACAGGTACCTGTCCGGCGAGGAGATCGACGCCAAGGCCCTCATAGACGATCTTGAGACGGCGGTCGCCCGTGGCAGCTTCTTCCCGGTGCTCGCGACCTCCGCACCACACGGGGTGGGCCTGGAGGAACTGCTGGAGGTGGTGACCCAGGCGTTCCCGCCACCCGAGGATCACCCGATGCCGGCCGTCACCACACTGGACGGCAAGGCAGCGAACGGCCTGACCTGCGACCCCGACGGTGCTCTGCTCGCCGAGGTTGTCAAGACAACCTCCGACCCGTATGTGGGCCGGGTCAGCCTGGTGAGGGTGTTCTCGGGGACCCTGCGGCCGGATCTGGCTGTGCACGTGTCGGGGCACGGGATGGCCGACCGGGGCCACGCGGAGCACGACACCGAGGAGCGGATCGGCGCGCTCACCTCTCCGCTCGGCAAGACCCACCGGCCCGTCGCCCAGTCCCCCGCCGGTGACATATGCGCGGTCGCGAAGTTGACCACGGCGGAGACCGGGGACACGCTGTCCAGCAAGGAGTCCCCACTCCTCATGGAGCCCTGGCAGATGCCGGATCCGCTGCTGCCGGTCGCCATCACGGCGAAGTCGAAGGCAGATGAGGACAAACTGTCCCAGGCGCTCAGCCGGCTGGTCGCCGAGGATCCGACCATGCGCCTGGAGATGAACGCCGAAACCCGACAGCTTGTGCTGTGGTGCATGGGCGAGGCGCACGCCGACCTCCTGCTGGACCGGCTTTCGTCACGCTACGGCGTAGCGGTGGAGACCACACCGCTGCGGGTTCCGCTGCGGGAGACCGTCGGTGGCAAGGCCCAGGGCCTCGGCCGCAATGTCAAGCAGACCGGTGGCCACGGCGAGTACGGCATCTGCCACATCGAGGTGGAACCCCTCCCTTCCGGCTCCGGATTCGAATTCGTCGACAAGATCGTCGGCGGCGTGGTGCCCAGGCAGTTCATCCCGTCGGTGGAAAAGGGCGTGCGGGCGCAACTCGAGCAGGGGGTGATGGCCGGGTACCCGATGGTCGACGTCAGGGTGACCCTCTTCGACGGCAAGGCCCACTCGGTCGACTCTTCCGACATGGCCTTCCAGAAGGCGGGCCGGCTGGCGCTGAAGGACGCCTGCACCAAGGCGAAGGTGCTCCTGCTGGAACCGGTGGACGAAATGGCGGTGCTGGTCGACGACGACTACGTGGGTGCGGTGATGTCCGACCTCTCCTCGCGCCGGGGCCGGGTCATCGGCACCGAACCGGTCGCGGGAGGCCGCACACTGGTCCGGGCGGAAATCCCCGAACTCGAACTCACCCGGTATGCGATCGACCTGCGGTCGCTGTCCCATGGGACGGGGTCGTTCAGCCGCTCCTACCTCCGGTATGAGCCGCTGCCCTCGCACCTGGCGGACAAGTTCGCCGCCGAGAACGCGACCGGCTGACCCTGGTCAGGCCTTGATCGCCAGCCCGCAGTAGGCCGCGATATCGGGACCGGGGTCAGCCGGGTCCACCTGCCAGCGGTTGAGTGGCACCACGCCGGGATCGATCAGGTCCAGCCCGTCGAAGAAGCGGGTAACCTCCGCCTTCGTCCGCAGGAACGACTTCTGGCTCATCATCTGGTTGAGCCTGCCTGCCACCTGGGCGAGCTGATCGGCCTGGATGTCGGAGGCGGGATGGGCGATGGCCAGCCAACTGCCCGGCGGCAGCGCACCCCCAGCAAGGTGTCGATGATGGCCTGCGGGTTGTCGCCGCACCATCCGCTGACCCGCGCGGGCTGACACGATCAGTCGATGGCAGGCGATGGCCAAACAGGCCGCAGGGCCGGCCCCTTAGAGGGCCGACCCTGCGCACAGCGTTCGCCGCGGGCTACCGTCCGCCGTGGTGGCCGCGTCCGCCGCCACCGGTCACCTGGACGGTGATACTGATGCTGTTCGGGTCACCAGTGTTGGAATTGCTGATCGTGACGCCGGATGTGTCTGGCACATGGAAGGTCAGCGTGTAGGTGCCTGCCGCCGCTGGCCGCCAGTTGTAGCCGAACACCGGGGCGCCGGTCGCGTTGATCTCACCGGGCATCGGGATCTGCGTCGTGCTGCCGCTGATGGTCAGGTACGCACCGGTAGTCCACACCATCGGGGTCATATCCGCCGGAGTGGCCGGGCCGGTGGAACTCTGGGCCAGGGTCCCGTAGGAGGAGTTCCTGTCAGCGACTGCCGGTTCCAGCTTGACCACTGTGTACCCCTGCTTCACCAGCGAGGCATCGGTGCTGGTCAGGGCCATCTCCACGCGCACCGGGTGGCCGGCCTTCAGAGAAGCCTCGCCGGTAAGGTTGTCGCCCCACTTCCCCGTGACTGTGGCAACCGTGGTCTTCTCGTACTGCGCCCGCCAGATGTTCACGCCCTGGACGTAGTAGTACGCGGCCGGGTCGATCGGCCAGCCCGTTGACGGCGAGCCGGTGGGTGGCTCCAGGGCGGTCCACGTGTCCAACGCCACGTCCGGCAGGCCGAAGCCGACGGTGCCGACGAAGATCGTCGGCACCGACAAGTTGTTGGCCGTCTCCGTTCCACCGCCCCCGCCACGCCCGGGCGGCGGCCCGCCCTGCGCGAAGGCTGCGCTGGGAACCATGATCGCCACAGCTCCCGCCACCGCGGCTACGCCGCCCAGCAGCCGTCTGCTCAGTGCCTTCATTTCCCCCCCCGTGCTCGTCTTTTCTGTGACGGCTCTGTGATGAGCCAAACCCCGCCGGCTCGACCACGCGTGTCAGGCACCGGCGCCGAGGTAGTGGACCTGCACCTGCTGGATTGTCTGCTCCCCCGACTGATAGGTCCATGGGACGGAGTTCTGCATCTTGTCCACCTTGGGACGCACCTGCACCAGCACTTGGTCCTGATACTGGGCTGTGCCGAAGTCGTACAGGGTGATGTGCACCTGCACCGCTTCCCCGGCCGTCAAGCCTGTGTCGCCGGGGACAGCGACTTCGGCGACGCCGTTCACGTGGGCCACGACGGGCTCGGATCCGGCTGGGCTGACCGCGTTCGCCGCCTCCTCACAACCGCCACCCCCCTCACAGCCCCCGCCGGCACCCTCGTCGCCGTCGCAGTCTCCGCCCTGGTCGTCTCCGCAGCTGGTCTCGCCGACCGAGACCTTGTGCACCTCCTGGAACCCGGTCACCACCAGGCCTGCGGCTTGAGCTGAATCCGCGGGCACGCGCAGCAGCAGGGACCCCCAGCAGCGAAGGGTGGGCGGGGGTCTGGTCGCGGTCGCAGGCCTGCAGTCAGGGTTCGCCACCGTACTCGGCTCACTGTGCCCGGTCAGCGTGAGACGTAGCTCGCTGCCTTGAGGCGAGGTGCCTGGATTCTGCGCCGTCACGATGACACCCGGAGTCGACTGGCCGCCGCCGGCCTCTCCGGCCGGCGTGCCCTTCGCGGAAGCGACGGACCCGAACGTCACCCCAAGGGCCATAGCAGCCAAAAGCGTAAAAAGCCGCGCGATCCATTTAGCTGACATCCCGCCTACTCTCCCCCGTCGTGGCGAGCGCCACGGCATCTACCTTCCCGCGCCTACCCGCGTGTAGGGCCATGCCGTACGTGGCCAGTGGTAGGTGGAACTGGTCCGAAGGTCATCAACCCCAGCCGCGAGCTCAGCGGACCAATCGCTCACGGTCTTCACACATTCCCCGCGGCTCACGGATTGAATCACCCCGGGAAGGGGCAGCGGGCGCGTTCGTCTGCCACGCCCTCCTTCAATGACGCACTGCCGGCCAGGCGGCGGCTACCAGGTCCCGGGTGTCGCGCAGCAGTTGCGGCAGCACCCGGGTCTGGCCGACGACGGGCATGAAGTTGGTGTCGCCGCCCCAGCGTGGCACCACGTGCTGGTGCAGGTGGGCGGCGATCCCGGCACCGGAGACCTGTCCCATGTTCATGCCGATGTTGAACCCCTGCGCACCCGACGCCTTACGCAGCGCGCTCATGGCCAGCTTGGTGTGCTCGGCCAGTTCCGCGGTCTCGGTCAGATGGAGGCCCGTGTAGTCCGCGACGTGCCGGTACGGGCAGACCATGAGGTGCCCCGCGTTGTAGGGGTAGAGGTTGAGCACCGTGTACACCAGGTCGCCGCGGGCGACGATCAGGCTCTCGCCGTCGCCCAGCGACGGGATCCGGCAGAAGGGGCACTCCTCCTCGCCCGGCCCGCTGACCCGGTTCTCCCCTTTGATGTAAGCCATCCGGTGGGGCATCCACAGGCGCGCGAACCCGTCGGGGATGCCGGCCCCGTCCTGCGCGAATTCCTCTCCCGGTGCGGGGTGGGCCATGGCGGTCAGACCTGGACCCGCTGCGCGACCGCGGCCACGATCTCGGTGACCGCCTCCTGCACCGGCACGCCGTTCTTTTGTTCTCCCGATCGGTAACGGAACGACACCGCTCCGGCGGCGATATCTTCCTCGCCCGCGAGCAGCATGTACGGCACCTTCTGGCGCTGGGCGTTCCGGATCTTTTTCTGCATCCGGTCGGCGCTGTCGTCGACCTCCACCCGGATGCCGTGCTCGCGCAGCTTGGCGGCGACCTTGTCCAGGTAGGGCACGTGGGTGTCGGCGATCGGTATCCCCACCACCTGCACCGGCGCCAGCCAGGGCGGGAACGCGCCCGCGTAGTGCTCCAGCAGGATGCCGAAGAACCGCTCGATCGAGCCGAACAGCGCCCGGTGGATCATGTACGGGCGCAGCCGGCTGCCGTCGGCGGCCTGGTACTCGATCCCGAACCGGCCGGGCTCCTGGAAGTCAACCTGCAAAGTGGACAGTTGCCAGCGGCGCCCGATCGCGTCCCGCACGTGCACGTCGATCTTGGGTGCGTAGAACGCGCCCTCCCCCTCCGCGATCACGTACGGCAGGCCGGAGGCGTCCAGCGCTTGCTTGAGCGCTGCCTCGGCGGCTTCCCATTCAGCCAGGTCTCCCACGTACTTCTCGGGCCGGGTGGACAGTTCCGCCGTGAACTCCGTCAGCCCGAAGTCGCGCAGCAGCCCTACCACGAAGTCCAGCAGCGACGCCAGCTCACCGGCGAGCTGCCCGGGAGTGCAGAAGATGTGGGAGTCGTCCTGGGTAAAGCCGCGGGCACGGGTCAGGCCGTGCACGACCCCGGACTTCTCGAACCGGTACACAGTGCCGAACTCGAACAGCCGCAGCGGCAGCTCCCGGTAGGACCTGCCCCGCGACTTGTAGATCAGCACGTGCATGGGGCAGTTCATCGGCTTGGCGTAGTACTCCGCGCCCTCCAGTTCCATCGGCGGGAACATGCTGTCCTTGTAGAAGCCGAGGTGCCCGGAGGTCTCGAACAGCTCCGCCTTGGTCACGTGCGGGGTGTTGACGAACTCGTAGCCGGCTTCTTCGTGGCGGCGGCGCGAGTAGTCCTCCATGATCCGCCGGATGATGCCGCCCTTGGGGTGGAACACCGGCAGCCCGCTGCCGATCTCGGCCGGGAACGAGAAGAGGTCGAGTTCGGCGCCAAGCCTGCGATGGTCGCGCCGTTCCGCCTCGGCGAGCATGTGCAGGTACTTGTCCTGCTCGTCCCGGTTCTCCCAGGCGGTGCCGTAGATCCGCTGCAGCTGCGGGTTCTTCTCGCTGCCGCGCCAGTAGGCGCCGCCGGAGCGCATCAGCTTGAACGCGGGGATGTGCCCGGTGCCAGGCAGGTGCGGGCCACGGCACAGGTCCTTCCAGCGCAGTTCGCCGGTCCGGGCGTCAAGGTTGTCGTACATGGTCAGGTCGGCCCCGCCGACCTCCACCGATTCCTCCTCGGCGGCGCGGCCCTTAAGGCCGACGAGTTCCAGCTTGTAGGGCTCACCGGTGAGTTCCGCCCGTGCCGCCTCCTCGCTCACCACCCGGCGCGCGAACCGCTGGCCCTGCTTGACGATCGCGCGCATCCGCTGCTCGATCGCCTTGAGATCGTCCGGGCTGAACGGCTGCGGCACGTCGAAGTCGTAGTAAAAGCCATCCTGCACCGGCGGGCCGATGCCGAGTTTGGCCTGCGGGAACAGTTCCTGCACCGCCTGGGCCATCACGTGGGCGGTGGAATGGCGCAGGATCGCCCGGCCGTCCTCGCTGCCGATCTCCACCGGTTCGACCCTGTCCCCGTCCGCGAGGGGGACGGCGAGGTCGCGGAGTTCCCCGTTGACCCGTGCGGCGATGACCTTGGCGTGCCCGGTCGTCGCGCTGGGGACGCCGAGCGCCGCGCCGGCGGTCGTGCCCGCAGCCACCACGTGCTCGCTTCCGGCGAGGATAACGTGAAGCTGCTGGGCTGACACGGTTGCTCCTTGGGGATGTGATCAAAGGCGGCCTGCTGGCCCCACAGCCCGATGCTATCGGGGGCCGGGCCTCCCCCGCGTCACGCGCCCGTCGCCGCTCATCCCCGCCCGTCGCCGCTCATCCCCGCACTTCGCCGCTCATCCCCGCACTTCGCCGCTGGGGCACGGCGCCGTCATCTCCCATGCACCGGGCGTCTGCTGGTCACGCAGGCAGCGCCGGATGCGCTACCCTGTGGAAGCTGATGGGCTCACAGTCCCAGCGACCCTGGCGATTGGCTCTGCGGGAGAGCGCCTCGTTCACCTACCAAGGCGACTGACCGGCTGGAACCACCTCGTGGGCGATTCTCGAAAAACTTCATAGCGGGACACTGGTTGAGGTCGCAGGGATGGGCCTGGGCCAGTGGAACGAAGCGGTCAGGGGCCGTTGGCTCAGCGGTAGAGCGCTGCCTTCACACGGCAGAGGTCGCTGGTTCGAACCCAGCACGGCCCACCAAACCAGAGCAGGCGAGCCCGCAGGTTGTTTGCGCACCTTCCGGGCTGACCCACTGAGCGCTGCCTCGCGGTCACCGCGTCAAGGACGGCCCTCCCGGCCCTCGCTTCCGAAGATGTGGGCGCGGTGCCAGTCGAGGTACTTGCGGGCGGGCGGTTGTGCTCCGGGTGGCAAGAGGAGCGTTTCACGCAGCGGCGGTCGCCCGTAGTACTGGCGGGTGAGGGGGTCGGCTTCGACTGCGTCCGCGAGGGGCGGGGCCAGGTGGATGCGCAGCCCGCCGTTGACGCTGAGCAGGCCGGTGTCGAACGCGACGTCGTGGGCGGGGCAGGCGGCAAGTCCGTTGCGGGTGTCGAGGCGTTCGGTGGGGGTGCTGTCTCGCCAGGGCTTGATGTGCCCGGCCAGCAGCATCCGTTTCCCGCCGAATGAAGCGGGTGACAGGCCGCAGAACACGCACCGGCCGCCGCAGTTGGCCATGACCTGCTGGGCGAAGAGGTGCTGGCCAACTCGGGCGGCTGCCAGCAGGATCCGTTCGGTCTCCCGGTCGCCGGGGTCACCGTCACCGGCCAGGGTACGGGCGGCCCGTTCCCGCAACTCGGCTTCCAGCACTGAGACGTCGAGTTCGTCCTGGCCGAGCAGGGCCAGTTCCCCGCCGTCCTCCAGGTAGAGGAAGTCGGGAAGCCGGCCTGGGCCGATACCTTCGGCCCTGGCGGCATGCAACAGCAACCGGTACGTGCGGGTGAAGCGCGCGGGGCTTTCCCGCAGCATCGCCCCCGCCAGGACATCCCATTTCCCACCGTGGGAGCGGGACCCATCGAGGTTGGCCATTTTCGCCAGCACGCTTGACGGGGGCCGGGAGAACAGCCGGGCCACAGACGGGACAGGCTCCGGGGCATGGTGGGCGGTGCTGCCGCCGAAATGGCGGTGATTCACCACGAAGGAGGCCGCAAGACACAGCAACGTCTCCACCGGCATAAAGGCCACCTGCCGTCCCGCGGAGACCGGGCGGCGCCCCAGCAGGGACCGAAACTGCACGCGCGCCTGCCCGGACGTAATGTCCAGATAGTCGGCGAGATCGGCCACGCGGCGACGTTACCGCCGGGCTGATGGGCTGAGGAGGCCCAAGCGGCCGACGCCGACTTATCCGCCACGCTTCGGTCTGGCACTGGCAGCCGACGTCGCGCTCACTACCGCCTCGAAGACCTGGTCAGGCACTGGGCCGGAGAGTGTTCGAGGCCGTCATCGAGCAGCCGGGCCCGATGACGCGGTTCCCTTACCTCACCCGGTTCAGGCTAGCTCGCCGGCGCACCACGCGGGGGGCTCAGCCGAGCCATCCGAGTGCGCTTCGCCCGCCATGCCGCGCTGCCCCGCCCCAGCCGGCGGTCAGTGCGCGCAATCATCGAAAAGTTGCAGGTTTCCCGTCCAGATTTATCCGGATTTATAACTCCAAATTCACATTCTAAGCGTCAATTTTGAGTCTCACCGGCCCGTATGCTTCTTGCGCAATGCGATATAGGATGAGGCTGCGCTACAACCACATACCCCGTCATCACGGGAAACATGACAGCCTCTTTGTCCCCCCGGGGAGGCAGCATGAGACCAAGGTCACATGGCGCCCATGATCGCCATGAGCCCACGACAGGGCCGGTTGATCCGGGCAGATCACACCCGCCCGCGGGGATCACGCTTTGCAAATCCGTGACAGAGGTTAGGCCAAGGATCAATCGCGGAATCCTCTTCTTGATGAGACTGCAACCCTCGTCTGTCCGCCCCCCCCGCAAGACTGCTGGACCCACCAGGCCCAACGTTTCCGGGACACCGACGCAAAGGTTTGACGAGATATGAACATTAGTGCCACCGTCGCAGCCGAACTCAGTCTTAACCTTGTTGTCCCCGACCACGGACGAGTTCCGCTGACGGCCAGTCTCTGCTACCAAGGTGACGATCCTTACGCGATCCGGATGGCCTTCCATGTGGGCACCGGCGACCCAGTCGAGTGGATCTTCGCGCGGGAGCTGCTGGCCCAGGGCATGGACTCCATCACCGGTGACGGTGACGTTCGTGTCTGGCCCGGTGCACCGTCCGACGATGTGATCAACATTTCCCTATCGTCACCATTCGGGCAGGCGGAATTCGAAGCGCCGCTCACGGCGCTGTCCGCGTTCCTGGTGCGCACGTTCGAGATAGTCCCGGCGGGCCAGGAGGACGCTTTCGTCGACATCGACGGCGAACTGGACGCATTGCTCCGCTCTGGGTGACCGGGGCTCTGGGTGACCGGGGCTCTGGGTGACCGGGGCGGTTGCCATGCCCCGGCCGGGTTACGGCGCGCGGCGGCTACCACGGGTCCAGGTAGCTACGGGCGGCGCGAGTTTGCTCGCGTGCGCGGATCGGCTAGAGTCTGTCCAGTCAGGTCGGCCCAGTCCGGCCTGGGCTGCCCGCACTCAGGCGGGCGCGCATGCGGACGTGGCTCAGTTGGTAGAGCATCACCTTGCCAAGGTGAGGGTCGCGGGTTCGAATCCCGTCGTCCGCTCGGAGGCGCCGGACGCCGTTTCGCGCGGCCGAAGGTCCACACGGCTCCCGGGCAGCCCGAACGGTCCCGATCCGGGGCCGGTGCGGCGGAGTGGCCGAGTGGCTTAGGCAAGGGCCTGCAAAGCCCTGTACGCGGGTTCGATTCCCGCCTCCGCCTCGAGGGCGGTTAGCTCAGTGGGAGAGCGCTACCTTGACACGGTAGAGGTCACTGGTTCAATCCCAGTATCGCCCACCAGTTTTCCCAGGTGAGAGCCCGGTTTCCGGACACGGAAACCGGGCTCTACATCGTTTGACGGTGAGAATTCCGGCATCCGGCGGCCCCAGCCGAGTCAGCGGGTCGCCGGGCAGCCGAGCAGGCTCCGGCGCAAGTCAGCGCAGCGGCTCGGGCCGCACCTCGCTCAGTTCATAGTGAAGCGTCTGCGTGCGCATGAGCAGGTGCGAGAGCGGAACCAGGACGCCGTGCAGGACGGGATACTTGCGGGCGAGCAGCTTCGACGCGGCGCCGGCTTCCGCGCCGTGCAACAGGTGCGCCTGCGCGTGCACCGCCGGCCCGGTGGGCTTGCCCCGCATCGTCGAGGGGGCGAACCGCACCTCGGGGAAGTTCCGCAGCCGCTTGCTCTTCCACGCCTTGTCATAGGTGCGGACATACGCCTTATCTCCCCGCACGGCGATGCTGACCGGCGTCCCCACCCAGGTTCCGTCACGCTTCCTGGTCTCCAGCATGATCGTGGCCTGGGTGACGAACGGCTGTAGCTGGCCGGATACGGGCGGCTGAGACATGGCACCCTCACTCGCTTTCTCGTGCTGGACCGTTCTTCCACCCTTCGACGACAGACCGGCATTCCCTGTGACAGCACGGCGGGCCTTCCTTGAGAGATCACGGCGTGGTTGCATCACGACATGGCTGACCGCGTGGCGGAAACCCGGGAACTGCGGCCGTTGATGTTCTCGATCGCCTACCGGATGCTGGGCAGCGTCACGGAGGCCGAGGACATCGTGCAGGAGGCGTTCCTGCGCCTGCACACCAGCGCACCTGCCGACGTGCGCTCCGCGGAGGCGTATGCGGTCACCGTCACCACCCGCCTCGCGATCGATGCGTTGCGCTCGGCCCGACGCCGCCGCGACCAGTACGTCGGCCCATGGCTGCCCGAGCCCTGGGTCGAGTCTGCGCAGCAGGACCCGGCGTCCCGGCTGGAGATGGATGAAACCGTCTCGGTCGCCTTCCTGGTGCTGCTGGAGACGCTGTCGCCGGTGGAGCGGGCGGTCCTGCTGCTGCGCGAGGTGCTCGGCTACTCCTACGCCGAGGTCGCCACCGTGGTCGGCAGGAGCGAGAGCGCCTGCCGGCAGGCGATGCACCGGGCGCACCTGCGTATCCGGGACAGCCGGCCCCGCTACACGGCATCCGCCGCCGAGCGGGAGCGGCTGGCGGGCCGGTTCTTCGCCGCCGTCCATGACGGCGATGTGGCGGCGCTCGAAGAACTGCTCGCCCGCGATGTGACCTTCTACGGCGATGGTGGCGGCAAAGCTCCCGCCGTCCGTCAGCCCGTGGCCGGGCGCGTGGCGGTCCTCCGGTTCATCTGCGGGCTCGCCCGGCAGGCGGACCGCCTGCACTTCGCGCTGGCGCCCGTGTCCGTGAACGGCCAGCCCGGCGCCCAATTTTCCGCACCTGACGGCAGCATCCTCGGGGTACTGTCGCTGGGAATCGGTGACGGCCGCATCGTCACCCTTTACAACCAGATCAACCCGGACAAACTCCGCCACCTCGGCACGGGCGGTGACCTGGCCGCGTGGACCGCGGGCGAACCCGGCGGTCAGTGACGCGGGATTGGCCGGCATGTTCACGGCAGATCCGCCGCAATCCCCCAGCCCGGCCTATACCGGGCGCACCCGGTCCAGCCAAGGGAAACGGCCACCGCATGACCCGTGGGCGAGCCCCCTGGAATCACGGCATCCACTACTGCCGGCTCATCCTGGGCGCGGTCCCAGCCGGGGCGCGGCGTGCTCCCGACGTCGGCGCGGGGGCGGCATGCTGGCACGAATGCTCCGGCAGGTGGCCGGTGAGGTCACCGCGATCGACTCCGACGGCCCCACCGTCGAGACCGCCCGGGCCGGCGACAATGGCGCCGGAGTCGAGTATGTGCGCGGCGATTTCCGCAGCCAGGACTTCCCACCGGCGTCCTTCGACCTGATCGCCTCCGTAGCCGCTTTGCACCATATGGGGGAACGGGCGGCATTGCGGCGTATGAATGACCTGTTGCGCCCGGGTGGCATGCTGGCCGTAGTTGGGCTGGCGCGCAGCCTGCGGCCACCTGACCGGAGCGCGGACCTCGCAGCCGTTCCCGAGCAGCTGGCTTTCAAGGCGCGAAGGGGGTGTGCCCGAGTCAACGCTCCCACCCGCTGGCCGCCGGCCCGCACCTACGCCGAGGTCCCAGCGGTTGGCCGGCCGGGAACTTCCCGGGGGTGCGCTGCCGGCGCCACCTGCTCTGGCGGTACTCGCTCAGCAGGAGCACGCCGGTGCCCGGGCCTGGCGAGGAGACAGCGCAGGGAAAACTCCCCTCCGGCAGGGATTCCACGACAAAACGTTGATAAGGTGCCGAACCTGCACATTGACACCATGGCTGACCAGGGAGTATCTCTAACGCTCATGCAACCACAGGCCCGCAGAGACGGATCCGAGGTGGTCACGGACGCCTCCGGCTGGCACCGGCTTTCCTCGGGCGTCCCACCACACCCACTTCCGGAAGCGACCGGTCATGCCGACTGAGGTGCTGCCCGGCGACTTGGAGGAGTTGCAGGAACGGCTGTGGGGTTCTGGCTCCCGGTATGCCGTGGACCTGCTCGCCCGAGCCTCACTGCACCGGCCGGTGATGGTGGACGCCGCGGCCGCCGTGGCGGCGATCAGCCCCTACACCTGGCTCCTGCACAGGATCGGCCCCGCCGGCATCCGGCTCACCCGCGCCGGCTACCTGCCGCCCGCCATCGTGCGCGACGCGTTCGAGACGCTGAACTGGGACCAGGGCTGGTTGGGCGAGGGCGCGAAGGAACACCTGACCCCCCCCGTGCTGGAACTTCGCCAATCGGCCCGCCGGATGGCTCTGGTGCGCCCCCACCGGGGGATGCTGTTCCGGACCGCCCTCGGTGACCGCCTGAGCCGCGATCCTGGCCGGTTGTGGTGGCATATCGCCAGCCGCCTTCCGGAGGCGCGGGCGGAGGCCGAGCGGGACGCCGGGCTGCTGCTGCTGCTCGCCGTCGCCAGCGCCACCCCGCTGGACACCCAGGTCGCCCACGAGCATCTGCGCCGGGGGATGGCGGCGCTGGGCTGGAAGGACACCCGGACCGGCCAGCCGCTGGATGACGGGCAGGCGCTGGAGGCCGCCCGCGACACCTGGTCGTGCCTGCGTCGGCTGGGCGCGATTCCCGAACAACGGCAGGGAGGCCGGCCGGCCCCGCCGGGCCCGGCGGCGGTGAGCCTGGCCAGGGCGGCGCTGCGCAGGCTGGTCGCCTGACGTCGGCTGTCAGCGGGAATTGACGGCCACCGGCGGGAGCGGGCCTGGCCACCGGCGTCACCCCGGACGTGATGCCGACCGTCAGCGGGAATTGACAGCCGCCGGCGGGAGATACTTGCGGACCGGCACGTCGTGGATCACCCGCTGACCGTCCCGCAGCACCTCCACCGCCACCAGCGTCCCGATGATGTCCCTGGTAAGCAGGTAATAGATGTCGGCACGGTCGGTGACCGGCCGGCCGGCCACCGCCAGGATGACATCACCGGGCCGCAGGTCGCACGCGAGGTCGGCGGTGACGCGGGTGATCACCGGAGCGTGGCGGAACTGGCCCTCCACGTTCTCGACCCGGGTGGCGACAGCGACCCCGAGCGCGCCCCGCTGCACGTCGCCGTGGCGCAGGATCTGCCGGACCACCCAGTCGATGGTTTCCCCCGGCACCGCGAAGCCGATGCCCACCCCCCGGACGTCCACGCAGGTGCTCACGCCCAGCACCAGGCCGGCCACGTCCACCAGGGGCCCGCCACTGTTGCCCGGGCTGATCGCGGCGTCGGTCTGGATGGCCCGCTCCAGCGGGCGGCCCCGGGAGGTCGGTATGGTGCGCGTCAGCCCGGAGACGATGCCCAGGCTGACCGATTCGGTGTAGTCGCCGAACGGGCTTCCCATGGCCAGGCAGATCTCTCCGAGCACCGCCGGCTGGGCGCGCACCCCCAGCGGTTCGGGCAGCGGGCCGTGCGCCTGGACGACGGCGAGGTCGGTCAGCGGGTCCGCGCCGACCACCTCCGCCTGCGCGGCGAGACCCGTGGCGAACTGGAGTCGCAGGTCAGGCCCGCTCTCCTCGACCACGTGGTAGTTCGTCACCACGTGGCCAGCCCCGTCGAGCAGGAATCCCGACCCGCTGGACTCCCCCTCGGCAGGGTGATGATGGATGGTCGCCACCGCGGGACGGCACCGTGCGACGACCTCGATCATGTCCTGGCTGAACTGCTGCAGGCCGGTGAGGTACTGGCCTGTCACAGCATCACCGAATCGTCGCTGGTCTCGGGGAACATCGTCTTGCCACCGAACCGGGACTGAAGCTGGTGGTCGAAGTGGTCGGCGACGGTGGTCGCGGCAGCGAGGCTCTCCCTGATGATCTCCGCGGTCAGTTGCTCCCCGTACAGTTCGATGGCGAAGATCACTTCATCGGCCGGGGTATGGAAGACACGGCCGACGGTGATGTTCATGTTGATCTCATTGATTGCTTCCAGCAGCGCCGCTGAGGACGGGATCCCGACCACCATGGGGCAGAACAGCCGCACGGATGGGGGATCGTCGACGCAGCGGACGTAGCACACGGTGCTCCCCGCCCGGACGGGGATGTCCCCATCGCGGTCGCGCCGGACCTCGGCGGGGCCGAGGATCTCCCCCATCACATCGTCGAGCCACTCGTCGAGGCTCGGCGGCTGATCGGACGATTCCGGAGCATCCTCCCCCGCGGGGGTCCCGACCAGCCAAGGCTCGCCGAGCGCCCGGAACGCGGCTGCCACGATCTCGCGGGCGGACGCTGACTCCCGGCACGAGTCGAGGTAGTCCACCTGCTCTGCCACGGTCAGCGGTGGTGAGCCACCACTACCGAGCCCGTGCTTCCAGAACTGCGCCACGATCCGCTCGCGAGATCGCCCGTCGGCTTCCAGCCACGTATCAACCAGCGTGCGCCAGGCGTCATGGACGAATTCGGAACGTGGCCTGGGACCGTACCTGGCCAGCAGCGCGGGAGCGGGAGGTGGATCGAGGTCCAGATCCCGGCACAGCCGGGTAAGCAAAGCTGGCGGGAGGTTATCCCAGGAAAAGCGATACCGCGGCATATTGAACCTTACCCAGCACCCTGACTATACGAAGCGCCCGACGACACCCATGACAACGGTAACCCCCGCCAATCGGGAAAATGGCATACCTACCGCAGTGAGGATAAGGGGAGCCACGCGCTGGGCCTTCCAGTCGCGACCGCGCTCGCAGGGCCGCCGCCCGGCGCGTTCAGGCGGCGGCCGACAGGGCTGAATCAGCGCGGGCGAGCGCAGCGGCCGAGGTGAGCAGCGACGTTTCAAACACCGTGAGGCGCCGGCGCGGGTCCATCAGATTCGCACCCATGACCGCCAGATCTTCCGGCCCCGGTGTGAGGACGTTCACCCGGACTCCGCGTGCCCGCAGCGCCCGGACCTCGCGCAGCAGCGCTGCGGTGATCAGGCCACGGACGCGGCGCTCCAGCCGTTCCTGCGGCCTGAATGTCCAGCCAATCTCCAGGCTCGCCATCGGGGCGAGGACCCATACCTCCTCGAGGCCGGCATCGGCGAGGATGGCGAGCGAGTGGGGAGAGCGGACTCCGCCGTCGACGTAGCGCCGGCCGTGGATCAAGGCCGGCGCGTACCACCCCGGGATCGAGCACGAGGCGACCACCGCGTCGGCCAGGGTGGCCGGGGGTGACCCGTCCTGGCCAAAGATCACCCGGCGGCCCGAGTCATAGTCGACCGCCACGATCCAGGTGTCGCCCCGGCTCACCCAGTGGGGTGCTGACGGATGTGCGTGTGCCTGCCCGTGCAGCGCATCCACCAGCTGGTGAAGTGCCCGGTGGTTGCCGCGCCCGCGCGGCAACCAGGCGCTCGCAGTCACCCACGGATGCATACTCAGCGGGGACAGGAACGAGGTGAGCGCCAGCCGGGGAGATCCCGGGTACGGCCGCGGGACGGGCGGCCATGGGCCGTCCGCGACATCGTCCAGGCTGATCTGCCCGATGGCCCCGCCGGCGGTGCCACGCTGGTGCGCGACCATCTCCGCCACGCTGATCCCACAGCGCAGCGCGGCGCCGACCACGCTCCCGGCGCTCGTGCCGACGATCACCTCGACGTCGTTGAGCGTGCGCTGAAGCCGCTCCTGCACGGCGGGCAGGGCACCGGTCATCCACGCGGCACCCAGCACGCCCCCCGCACCCAGGACGAGCCCGGTGCGCGGAAACGGGCCGGCGGACATCTTGTCCTGATCCAACGTCCACCTCCCAGGGTCCGGCGTCCGGCACCGCCCCCGAGGTCCCGGCAGATCGCTGTTCACGGGATCTTATGACTGATTTATCCCGTTCGCCATCGAATCGGAAGATCGCTGAAAGCGAACAACCGCTAACGCGGCTCCTGGGCCGAGGTCGATGAGTTCCGCGACGCCGGTGGTGATCCCCCTGGTCAGTGCCTCTACGTCGGATGCTTCCCCCTTTTGCGAAGTTATCCCGAAATAGAAGCAGCCAAGGTAGGAAAAGATCGCGATCGAGATGTGGACGTTGTCGCCGATCGGCACATATGGGTAGGACTCGACCATCTTGTGGCCGAGGATGTAAAGCGGGAAAGACGGGCCGGGGACATTGGTGGTCACCGTCTGCACCAGTGGTTGCCCCATGCCGAACGCCGCACGGCTGCCGAGGGCGAGCACCGTCGGCGCGACGAACCCGAGCATCTCCGTCAGGAACTCCGGGCCCACCGCCTGATGGGTGCGTTTGATGTCGCTCATCTGCTCGCGGAGCAGCGTTAGCCGCCGCATTGGCCCCGGCTCCCCGACCGGCAGGTTAGCCAGCACCGCCGAGACCCGGTTGGTGAACTCCGCATGCTCGTCCTGCCCCCGGACGGAGACTGGTACGAGCGAACGCACCACCAGTCCGCGGGTGAGTTCCCCACGCTCGGCGAGCAGATCCCGGAAGCCCCGGGTGATCGCCGCGAGAAGCACGTCGTTCACGGTGCCCCCGTGCTCGCGGCGGATGCGCTTCACATCGCCGAAGTCCACGGTCGTCCAGGCCCAGTTGCGATCCGGGCCAATCGGCCCGTTCAGGGACCAGGGAGCACGGGATGCCAGGCGGCGGGCGCCAGCCGTCAGGCCCCAGCCGAACCGCAACGCCTCGGCCGGACTGGCCAGGCGGTGCCGCACGAAGCCGGGGACCCCGGCAAGCTGCCGCCAACGCCACGTGGCGGTGTCGAGGATGCCGCTGGAGACGAGGCTGGCGGCCGACGGCGCCGGCCTCGCAGTCCACGGTTGCGGAACTGGCCGCTCGAACTCCGGGCTGAGGTCGCATACCTTGGTCAGCAGGTCCGTCCCTGCGATCCCATCCACCACACAGTGGTGCACCTTCGACAGCAACCCCCAGCGGTCCCCCGCGATCCCGTCAAGCAGCCACGCCTCCCACAGCGGCCTGGCACGGTTCAGGCGCTGGGCCAGCAGACGGGCAGCCAGCGCGCGTACTTCCGCCTGGCCACCGGGCGCCGGCACACTGGCGTACCGGACGTGGTAGCGGATCTCGAAGTGCTCATCGTCGGCCCAGAAGGGCCGGAACACCTGCATCGGCACCGTCCGCACCACCTGCCGGTAGCGCGGGACCATGGGCAGCTTGGCGGCGTAGAGGTCGATCAGTTCCTCGTAGGCGGGGGCCGGCCCCTCGAGCACCACGAGCGAGCCGATGTGCATGGGGACGTTCTCGTGCTCGACGAAGTAGAAGCCCGCGTCAAGCGTGCTCATCCACTCCATGGCTCACCACCCCCGCGGCGCCTGGCAGCTACTGATGACGCTACGTCAAGCCGGTTACCTGCTGCACTACGCGCCGGGCCGCCGCGCCGCGTCCGCGGCGGGCTTGCCCGCCGACCCGAGCCACGTCGTGATGATCCGCGCGGTCTCCGCCGGAAGCTCAAGTTGCGGCACATGACCGGCGTCCGGCAGCACGGCCCGTGCGGCCGTGGCCGGCCAGGTCCGGGGCGAACAGCCGGCGCGTCGCCAGCAGGGGCGCGATCGCCAGCCAGTTCAGGGAGGACCCACCCAGGCCGTGGGCGCGGCCCGACGACCCGACCTTCCACCGGGCCGCCCAGATCCAGGTAACTGACCGGCCTGCCCAGATCCAGGTAACTGACCGGCCCGCCCAGATCCAGGTAACTGACCGGCCCGCCCGGCCCAAAGCTGGCTGGGGTGGATCGGATCGCCCTGCTCGCCCGGTTGCGTCACCACGCTGGCTGCTCCGCCCGTAGATCCCCCCGCCAGTGTTCCCTGGGAGCCCGGGCGGTAGGCGAGAGCGGAGGCCGGGTCACCGCGGCCGGTTGGTCAATCCCGGCCTGCCACCCGGCCCCGGCCCGCCACCCGGACCCGGCCCGCCACTTAACTCCGGGCTCGCATCGAGACGCTTGATCAGGTCCTTCATCCGGGTGACCTCCGACTGCAGTGCCCGGCGCCCCTCGGGCGTGATCTCCGCCCAGGTCCGGGGCCGTCGGCGGTGATACCCCTTGCTCGTCATGATGAGCCGGGATTCTTCGAGTATCTGCAGATGCCGGCCGAGGTTCCCGTCCGTCAGGCCCAGCACCCGCCGGAGATAGGGGAAGTCAGCCTGGCCGGCCTCTGCCAGGACGGCGAGTATGCCCAGCCTCGTCCGCTGATGTACGACCTCATCGAAGGTCAGCGCCGGGTGCGGCGGGGGTATCCCATCGAGCCGTGCGCCGGAATTCGCCGCCGGCCGGTCCGCCGGATCGTCCACGCCTGCCCCGCCCTCGGGGTCACCGGCTGCGCCGCTCATCGCGCACGATCTTCCCGGACGCGTGCGACCACACCGGCGAGGACGGTAGCCGCCCCAAGGAGCACATAGATCGCGGGATGTACCCACCCCGCCCAGAGCCCGGCCGGCAGCCGGTTGGTGATCGCGTAGAACGCCTCGGACACGCCGATGACGCCGACGATCACGGCCCAGATGACCAGGAAGCGATTGCGCTGCCATAGGCCGGCGATCAGCAGACCCAGGCCGAAGACCACGAACGGCCCGGTCAGCAGCAGGGCGACGACGATAACCGACAGGGACAGGATGACGCCCACCACAGCGGCCACCCCGAAACCGGAAGACCGCCCGACACCACCGCGCAGTGCCCGCCGCCGGAACACCAACCACATCACGGCGAAGGCCGCCGTGATGAGCAGGCCAGCGAACCAGTCGTCGATGCGGGGATCGACGAAGGGGCCGAAGCCCGTGATGGCCACCGCTCTCGCCGCGCCTCGGGGGACGGGAGCCAGCGGTAGTGAGGATCTAGCTACCATGGCGTTCACGAATTGCGGCAGCATCCCGATGGTTGTCGCCGTCCCGAGTATCAGCAGCGGCAGCGAGGTGGCCCGCAGGTCGCGCCGCACCTGCGCCCGCAGCGCTGACAGGTGCGCGCTCCAATCGGCGGCGTCATTCACGGGGTCAGCGGTCATGGCCTGCTCTCTACACTGTGATCTTCCGCCCGTACAGCCTCTGCGTAGCAGAGTTCTCTACGATTTACTCTGTACTGCAGAGCTTGCCACCATGGTTACCCCGTGTCAAGGGGGTGTGAGCACCCCGGCGCCCGGCCAGGGCCACGCTATGCCCGGCAGGTCAGCGAACCGGTGCTGGCCGGTGCTGCTCGGGCAGGCCGATGGTGACATCGACACCATCGCAGTAGTGCACAAGTGGCGCACCCTCGGGCTTGGGCAGGCCGGCTGCCAAGATCAGGCCGTCGTCGGCCAGCAGAAGTTCGGCGCGGCGCAACGGCCAGGGTTCGTGGCGCGCGCGCGCGAACCGGCGGCGGTTGCCCGACACGCTGAACAAGATCCACCGGGCGGTGAGAAAGTCGTCGCGTTCGGTGATCTCCGAATCCCGGAATGGCTCGCCCACGTTCAGCCGTACCAAACTCGTCACCGGCAACGGTCCGGGCCACCGACGGCTGCACTCGTAAGTCATCTGGTTTCCGCGCTCGGTGATCCGCATCCGGGACCAGAAGTACGGGAGCCCGTAGGTCGTCCGTGCCGTGACCACGGCACCGGCCCGCGCGGCGTCCAGCGAGAAGAACCAGATCCCACTGCGGCCGTCGCTGTCGCGCACGTACGTGCGCACGTTTGTCTCGCAGAAATTCGACACCCAGGGCACCCGCCGGCCGCCCGCTGTCGCCACCCGCATGAAGAACGGCACCAGGCCGACCCACGCTCTGTCCTCGCAGGGCTCGACCCGCAGGTGCGCCGGCAGGAGTCGCTGGATGGCCTCGGGGTCGAAGGCCCAGTGCAGGAAGGTCAGCCGTTCCCAGCGCTGGCGCATGACCGGCCGTTCGATGGTGAACGGGCATGCGCTAGGCATGTGCCCCATCCCCGCCTTCGCCCGGCAGTGGGACACTCGTCATCCGGCTCTGGCCCCGGAATTCGGCGACCACCTCATCGGTGTCCCTGATGACCGTCACGTCGTAGACTCCGTTCCTGCCATAGCGGCTCCTCTCCACCGCCACGGCGGTCAGGGTCTCCCCCACCCGCACTGGCGCGGTGAAGACGATGCTGGCGGCGGCCGCGAACGTCATGTACTGATGGGTATTGCATGCGCAGGCGAACGCCGTATCGGCCAGCAGGAACAGGTAGCCGCCGTGACAGGTGCCATGGCCGTTGATCATGTTCCCGGTGACTGTCATCTGGGCGCGGGCCTGCCCGGGCCCGGTGACCTCGACAGTGATGCCCGCCCCGGCCGAGGCCGTGTCCGCTGCGAGCATGGCCGCGACGCCGCGCGCCCGGCTGAGTGGGTCCAATCCTGCGCCCGGTTCAGTCGTCACGGCGCCAGCCTACGGTCCGCGCTAGCGTCTGCTAGGAAAGAGGCGGAGGCTCAGGCTCAGGTGAACGCAAACCCCGGACGGCTGATCGAAGTCAACGGCCTCGGCATGTACGTCGAGGACCATGGCGCCGGTGACCCGGTCATCCTGCTGCATGGCTGGCCCGACTCGGCGCGTCTGTGGCGCCACCAGGTCCCGTTCCTCACTGCGCACGGGTTCCGCGTGATCACCCCCGACCTGCGGGGCATGGGCCGGTCGGGACGCCCAGCCGAGGTGGCCGCGTACCACATCGCAAACGTGGTGGGCGATGTCACCGGCATTCTCGACGCGCTCGGAGTCGAGAGCGCGCACCTGGTGGGTCATGACTGGGGAGCCGCGGTCGCGTGGCTGACCGCCATGACGAACCCGCAGCGGGTGCGGCGACTGGTGGTCCTTTCGGTCCCGCACCCACAGGTCCCCGCCACCATCCGCCAGCGCGAAATGGCCTGGTATCAGCTCTACTTCCAGTTCGAGGGAGCGGCGGAGGCACACCTGGCCCTGGGCGACTGGGCACTGCTGCGCGAGCTCAGCCGCGGTGACGGCGACCAGCAGCAGTACCTGGCCGACCTTTCCCGGCCGGGCGCCCTCACCGCCTCGCTCAACTGGTATCGCGCCAACCTGGCCCCGCGGGCGCCGCGGCGGCCGCCGTCGCCGACAGCGGCGGCACTGCCCCCGGTAAAGGCGCCAACGCTCGGCATCTGGTCCACAAACGACCATTACCTGGCCGGCGGAAGGATGGAGCAATCGGCCGCTTTCGTCGAAGGACCGTGGCGCTATGAGGAGATCGCGGACGCGAGCCACTGGATTCCGCTGGACGCGCCCGACCACCTGAACCGATTGCTCGCCGAATGGCTGAGCTGAATCCCCCGGCCGGCACCGGCCCACACCCCGGCACCGGCCCACACCCCGGCACCGGCCCACAGGCCGTGGCCGATCTGATGGCGAGCTTCGGCCCTTACCAACGCAGCCTGCAGCGCGTGATCGAACTGATCAGCGGGGGCGCCCACTCGCTGGCCGGGCTCATCCAGGCCACCGGCCTGTCCCGCCGCACCGTCGAAGAAGTCCTGGCGGCGGCCGCCACCGACCTCGAGCCCGGCGATGGGAAGTACTCGCTGCGCCGGCACGTCGTTCCCGCCTATCTCGCACTGGTGACAACCCCGCCGCACCCGCCCGCCGACGCGGAAGCGGTGATCGCCGGATTGCTCGCGCAGGCCCCAGCTCCCAAGGAACGGCTGGACCATGTGACGGTCACGCCCGCCACCGCCCTGCGCCGCGCCCGGTGGCTCAACGAGACCTATGAGTTCAGCCGGCTGCTCTGTGTCGGCGATCACGACCTCACCGCCCTCGCTGCCTGCCTTGTCAATCCGGCGCTGACCGCCCACGTCGCCGACATCGACGAAGACCTGCTCGCATACATCGACGGCCGGGCACGGGCGCTGGATCTGAACGTCAGATGCAGCTTCGCGGACTTCCGCTTCGGGGTCCCCCGGGACATCCTCGGCTGGGCCGACATCGTCTTCACCGACCCTCCCTATACACCGGAAGGCATCGCCCTGTTCGCCGCCAGTGGCCTGGCCGCGCTGCGCAACCGGGAGTTCGGGAATCTGCTGGTCTGCTACGGCGCGGGCGAACGGCATCCGGGCCTCGCCTGGAAAGTGCAGCAGGCCCTGACCAGCGGCCTGGGCTTGGCCTTCGAGCAGATCATCCCCTCGTTCAGCACGTACTCCGGGGCGCAGGCGATCGGCAGCAGCAGCGACCTGTACGTCTGCCGGCCGACATCGCGGACCTGGAAGCAGTTCCGGCAGGGCACGCCGTCGCCCGCCCGCGTGTACACGCGTGGCCCGCAGTCGGTGGAAGCCAGCGCGCAGGTCGCACCCGATGACGTCCAGCGCGCGGTGCTGGAGTTCGCGGCCCGGATGCCGGGCGGCGTGGCGGGCATCGTGGCCGAGGGCTGGCAGATCGCGGACCGCACCGGCCAGCGGCGGTCCCGCCCGGACCAGGCGCAGGGCCGGGACCGCGAGAACCAGCATCACGACCACCAGGCCCGGGACCGGTCCGGTACGGGCCAGGACCGCGCCGGCCAGCAACACACCGACCCCGGCCAGCAGCACGCGGGCAATCCTGGCCACGCGCATCTGCACACGCTGCTGACCGCGGGGCTGCCCTCGTCATGGTCACGGACCGGCGCGGTGGTGATCGACCTTTCCGCCGACCCGGGGCCGTGGCTGGCCCGGAGCCTGCTCGCGGTGAATGCTCCCGCAGTCGTCGCGCTGATCGCGAACAGCCACCCGGATGCGGCGACCGCGCCCGCTCAGAGCACTCTGGCGGACCTGCTGGCCGGCAAGTACCATCTCCGCTTTCACCGGAGCTTCGCCGGGGCGGCTTACGCCGTTGTGGAAGCGACCACCGCCGCCCAGCCCGCCACCCCGGCGGCCCGCCTGCGGTGTGCTGTGCTCGAGCACGCGCACGGGAACGTCATGAACTCCTGGCGGGAGGCGATCATCGCCCTGGCCAGCGAGCGTGGCCAGGTGATCACCAAGAACGCGGCCCGCGCGATCATCGACAGCAAGACTGGCCAGCGCCGATGGTGGCCAACCCGGCTGATCGACATGCCACGTCATCAGATCGCCGAACTGCTCGCCCTGATCGATGAGTCCGCACCGGCCTAGCCGGCGCGGACTCAGGTTCCATGACCGGGAACCACACCACCCAATCAGTCACGATCATGGTCCGCTGTCTCGGCCGGGCCCGCTGTCTCGGCTGGATCCGCCGGCAGGCGTTCGTAGAGGGGGCCGAGCACTGTCGCGAGACCTTTCCCCGAGATCAGCACGTCCGGCGGCGGGAACGCCCGCAACAGCAGGTCGGGCGGCGCCGCTGGTGCGACCGGCAGGCTCCGCAGGCGTGCGGCCGGCAGTCCCGGTGCCCAGAAGTCATCCACGCAGTCGGCCAGCGGGCGGTCGCAGACCTCGATCACGGCGACGTCACCGGCCGCAATCTCACCACCCCCGGACAGCGCCCGCAGGCTGGCGAGCAACTCCTCCCGCCCGCGCCCACGCCAGGCCAGCATCCGGAACGGATCGGTGTCGAACGCCTCCGCGAGCAGGTAGCACACAGCCGCGAGGTGCTTGCAGGGCATTCCCCAGTCAGGGCAGGAGCAGGACATTCGCAGGTCTGAAGCCGCGCCAGGGAACAGCGGCGTGCCGCATTCGGCGAAGACCGCCTCGATCTCGGCCGGCATCTCGCCCGCCAGCAATTTCGCACGGAACAGCGCCTGCGCGGCGAGTGCCGCCTCGACCCGCTCCCACTGTCCGGCCGTGAGCCGGTCGATCTCGATGACGACCCGGTACGGCGCCGCGCGGGAACCCTGGACCCGAGCGGTGACCTTACCCGGAGCCAGGTCGAACCCCAGGACCTGGCCCGCGCGGGCGTAATTGCGGCCCCGGGCGAGCCGGCTGCTCATGCCGAAGGACTCCAGCACCGCGAGGAACCGCTTCGACCACCACTGCTCGCCGATCGCGCCACGACTGCTCCGTGCCTTCAGCCCGCCTTCGACCCGGCGCGGCCGCGAAGGTGGCGGCCAGTACGGGCTCATGGGGAAACCGCCTCGGGGGCAAGTTCGATGACCGAACGCAGTTGCTCCACCGACAGGTCCGCCAGCCAGGACTCACCGGTGCCCACGATCCGCTCGGCGAGCGCCTTCTTCACCTCGATCATGGAATCGATCCGCTCCTCCAGCGTGCCCACGCACACGAAGGTGCGCACCTGGACGTCCTTGCGCTGGCCGATACGGAACGCCCGGTCGGTCGCCTGGTTTTCGACCGCGGGGTTCCACCAGCGGTCGAAGTGGATGACGTGATTCGCGGCTGTCAGGTTCAGCCCCGTGCCACCCGCCTTCAGCGAGAGCAGGAAGACGGCTGGCCCGTCCAGTTCCGCGAACCTGCTCACCATCGCGTCCCTTCGCTTCTTGGTGGTCCCGCCGTGCAGGAAGAGCACAGGGCAGCCGAGCCGCGCGGTCAGGTGGGGCGCGAGCAGCCCGGCGAACTCCGCGTACTGGGAGAAGCACAGCGCCTTCTCCCCCGCCGCGACGATCTCGTCGCAGACCTCTTCCAGCCTGGCGAGCTTGCCGGAGCGCCCCGGCAGCCGTGAACCGTCGCCCAGCAGGTGCGCTGGGTGGTTGCAGACCTGCTTGAGCCTGGTCATCGTGGCCAGCACCAGGCCACGGCGGGATACCTCGTCCGGGGCGCCTTCGATACGGGACAGCATGTCGGTCACCGTCGCCTGGTACAGGGACGCCTGCTCGGCGGTCAGGTTGCACCAGACCTTCATTTCCAGCTTCTCGGGAAGATCGGAGATGATCGTTTTGTCGGTCTTGAGCCTGCGCAGAATGAACGGGCCGGTGGTGCGCTTGAGCGCCGCCGCTGCAACTTCGTCGCCACCTCGCTCGACGGGGATGGCGTAGGTGCGGCGGAACTTCTCGGCCGTCCCGAGCAGCCCGGGGCTGACGAATTCCATGAGCGACCACAGATCGGCCAGCCTGTTCTCGACGGGCGTGCCGGTGAGTGCCAGCCTGGAGAGCGCGGGCAGGGAACTGACCGCGCGGGCCGCGCGCGTGGCATGGTTCTTGATGTACTGCGCCTCGTCGCAGATCACCCGGGACCAGGTCAGCCCTGCCAGTTGCTCGGCATCGCGCAGGGCGACGCCGTATGTCGTGATCACCAGGTCCGTGCCGCCAAGCTGCGCCGCGAGGTCCTCACCGCGCAGCCGCTGCGATCCGTGGTGAACGTGCACCGACAACTCCGGCGTGAACCGCTCCGCCTCGCGCTGCCAGTTGCCCACCAGCGACATGGGGCAGATCAGCAGCGCCGGGCCCGACCCTTCGTGCGCGAGCAGGGCGAGCACCTGGACGGTCTTGCCCAGGCCCATGTCGTCGGCCAGGATCCCACCCAGCCGCAGGCTCCCCAGGAACGACAGCCAGGCGAGGCCGCGTTCCTGGTACGGGCGAAGTGTCCCGGTGAAGGACGGCGGCGCACCGACCGGCGCGAGCCGCCGGTCGGACTCCCCGGAGAGCAGATCTCCGAGCCAGCCATCGGCGTCCACCTCTACCAGCGGGAGTTCGTCCTCATCGCCGCGCACCGTGGCGAGCAGGGCCTCACCGGCGCTCATCGTGCCGGAGCGCTGGCGTTCCATGAAGCGCAGCGCCGCTTTCAGGTGCGCGTCGTCGAGTTCCACCCACTGCCCGCGCAGCCGCACCAGCGGGACCTTCAGGGCGGCCAGCCGCTCGAGTTCGTCGGCGTCGAGCACGTCATCGCCGACCGCGAGATCCCAGCGGAACTCGACGAGGTCGTTCATGCCGAAGCCCGCGGGACCCGAGGTCGAGCTGGAGTTCGGGGTGTGCCTGGTCGTCAATTTGACACCGAGCCGGGATCGGCGGGCCCATCCCGGCAGCAGCACCCCGAATCCGGCGCCGGACAGCAGCGGGGCCGTCTGGCGCAGAAATGTGAACGCGCCAGGGGTGTCCATGGTGACCTCGACCGGTGCCGCCTCACGCAACTCGGTCTCCAGCGCCGGGAACAGCCGGGCGGCCCGGCCGAGCCCAGCCAGCAGGAGCTCGTCGGCGTGAGTGGCGCCGGCGGCTACCGCCGCCGGCGCCACCTTGCCTGACCAGATCACATCCGCCGGGACCATCAGGCTCGGGTCGGCGGTGGACTGGAGCGCGAACTCCACCCGCCACGGGCCGGGCTCCTGCGTGTCCGGGTCCGGTTCGGCCAGCCGGAAGCAGGTCCGCACCGGACCGGCCGGCGCTTGCGCCGCCGCCAGCCAGGCCGTCAGGTCCCGGGCGAGTTCGGCTGCCACTAGCCGTTCGGTATCCGAAATCGGGGTGATCCGGGGGTCATCCGCTGTGAGCGCCGCCAGCCACCGGGCCGGCAGCGGGCGTCGGCCGGGGCGGGCCGCGGTCCGCAGGTCAGCCCCGGTGAGACGCGCCCGCGCGGTGGCGTCGGCCAGCCCGGCCAGCGCGGCGGTGAGCAGAGCCACCGACGGCATGCTGTCCGGCTCCGCTCCGGCCGCACGGGCCAGCGCCGGGGTGGCTCGCGCGAGGTCCGCCGCCCAGTCGGCGTCGGCGCCGGTGAACACGGGCTGCCAGCGCGCGACATATCCGGCGCCATGGGGCGTCAATCCCGGCAGCACCCGGCCACGGCTCACCAGGTCCGCCGCGAAGCGCGCCACCGCGCCGAAGTAGGCGAGTGTCCCGCCCGCTGTCGCGTCCGGCGCCAGCAGGCCCGGTGTGGCCAGCCCAACCAGCAGGCCGGGCACGTCCGCCGGGGGACAGCTCAGGACCGGAACCCGCCAGGCCCGCAGCGCCGCAGTACCGCGCCCGGTGGCGGGCGGCGGCAGCAGTTCGGGGGAACCGAGCGGCGTCCCGGCGGTGGTGGGCAGCCAGAGCCGGAGTTCACCGGCCGGGGCCGTGCGGGCCAGCGGGCCGGCCGGGCCGGGCAGTCCGGTGAGCAGCTCCGTCAGGCGGGCCTGCGCTGCGGCGAACGGGTGCCAGGGCGCGGCCCTGCGTCCCGCGCCAGCCCGGGGCTCGCCCGGGGGCGCCTTCCCGGCAGGCTGACCCGGGCGCTCAGCGCCGTCGGCCACCCGCCCGGAGTCCTCCGCCCAGACGCGCAGCGCGCCGTCCGCCCAGATGGCGTGCACGACCAGCATGACAACGATCTCCCGGCTGTCGGGGAGCCCCCGGGTCGACAGGGTTTGCCCGAGCGGCTC
>DAHUZQ010000150.1 GCA_027306495.1 Actinomycetota bacterium
GGGCGGCACGCGGCCCCGGCGCCCGCGGTCCCGGCGCCCGCAGTCCCGGCGCCCTCGGCCGATGCGGCCAGCCCGCCGGCCGGCTTCCTGGACGACTGGTTCACGCCATCCAGCCGTCCGGCCGGATCGGGTGGCGGGCGCCATGCCGCGGGCAACGGTACGCAATCCCCCCCGGCGCCGGACACCGGCGGTGGCCTGCCGGCCGATCCTTATCCTCCCGCCTACGGCCCCGGCCCGGCGGCGCCCCCCGCCTTCGCCGCCGCGCCCGCCCAGCCGGGTGCTCCGGGTTCGGCCATGGCCGACCTGCGGCTGCGATTCTCCTCCGAGCGCAAGTCCCTGGCCGAGCCCGGCGCCATCCGGGAACTGGACGCGGATGCGCTCCGTCAGTACCTGTCGTTCCAGTACGTTCCGCCACCGCGGACCCTGACGCCACCGATCCGGGTCCTGCCGCCCGGGCACGCCCTGATCGCGCGGCCCGGCCAGCAGGTTGACCTCTACCGGTACTGGCGTGCGGAACTGAGGCCGGCGCGTGCGCCGTCCGCCGCCACCCCCGCGGCGATCCTTGCCGCGCTGCGCGACTCGATCAGGGTTCACCTGCGCAGCGACGCGCCGCTGGGCGCGTTCCTGTCGGGCGGGATCGATTCGGCCGCCATCTGTGCCCTCGCTGCCGAGCACCGGCCCGATCTGCAGACCTTCACCGTGGGCTTCGAGCGGGAGGGCTACAGCGAGATCGACCGGGCGCAGGAGACCGCCTCGGCACTGGGCGTGAAGTCCCACCCCTATGTGATCTCGCCGGAGGAGTTCTTCCACCATCTCCCGCAGATCATCTGGCACCTCGATGACCCGATGGCGGATGCGGCGGCCGTGCCGTTGTGGTTCGTCGCCCGCGAGGCGAGCAGGTCGGTGAAGGTGGTGCTGTCCGGGGAAGGCTCGGACGAATTGTTCGGTGGATACCAGATCTACCATCAGCCGACAGTGGTCCGGGCTGGTGAGCGGCTTCCCGACTGGGGCCGCGCGCCGCTGGCGACCGCGGCGTCGATGCTCCCGTCCGGCGTGCGGGGCAAGGGCCTGCTGGAGCGCACATCCAAGCCGCTGCGCCGCCGCTACATCGGGAACGCCAACGTCTTCACCAGCGACCGCGCCGGCCTGATCGCCAGGGGTGGCCGGGCTGGCCCGTGGGAGGTCACCGGGCCGGTCTTTGATCAGGCCGAGGAGTCCGGCCTGGACGATGTGTCGACGATGCAACTGGTGGACATCAACACCTGGCTCGTGGGGGACATCCTGGTGAAGGCGGACCGCATGACCATGGCGCACAGCCTGGAGTTGCGCGTGCCGTTCCTGGACCGCGAGGTCATGGCGGTCGCGTGCCGGCTGGCGCGCGATGAGAAGGTCGGCGCCGGCACCACCAAGCTGGCGCTGCGGGAGGCGATGAGCCAGGTGCTCCCCAAGGCGGCGGCGGAACGGGCCAAGCTGGGATTCCCCGTTCCCATCGGCCACTGGCTCAAGGGCGAGGCGTTCGGCTTCGCGGACCGGTTGCTGCGGCAGGCGCAGACGCAGGAATGGATCAACCGGGAAGCGGCCCTCGCGATGCTGGAGCGGTTCCGTTCCGGCGACCCGGAAGTGACCTGGCGGCATCTGTGGGTGCTGATCGTCTTCTCGCTCTGGCACCAGATCTACGTTGAACGTGTCTACGACCCGGTGGCCCTCGGCTGGGAGCGGGCCCAGGGAGCCACTTGGTGAGCTTTCCGCGCATCAGCGTCGTCGTGCCGTTCTTCAACAACGGCGACGTGCTGGCGGATGCGCTTGCGTCCATCGCGGGGCAGACGTTCACCGACCTGCAGGTGGTCATGGTCGACGACGGATCGACCGACGACGGGCCGTCGGTCGCCCGCGGCTGGCAGGCGGCTGATCCCAGGTTCACCCTGGTGAGCGCCACTCATGGTGGGCCGGGCAGGGCACGCAACACCGGCATCGGACTCGCCCGGGGCGAGTACCTGGCCTTCGTGGACGGGGACGACGTGCTCCCGCCGCACGCCTACGAGATACTCCTGCACACGCTGGAGAGTTCGGGCTCGGACTTCGTCTCGGGCGCCGTCCAGCGGATCAGCGCCGCCGGGCTCAGTGTCTCCGCACTGCACGCGCGGGCCGTGACGGGGCGGCGGATCGGCACCCACATCGGCAAGACCCCGAGCCTGCTGTACGACATCTCAGTGTGGAACAAGCTGTTCCGCAGATCGTTCTGGGACGCTCACCGGCTCCGCTATCCCGAGGGCATGGTCTGGGAGGATCTCCAGCTCATGACGCGTGCCCACGTCCTGGCCAGGGCGGTGGACGTGATCCCCGAATTCGTCTACTACTGGCGCGAGCGCGGGGTCGGCGAACTGTCCATCACCCAGAACCGCACCGACATCACCAACCTGGCCGACCGGGTGAACGCCCTGCTCGCGATCGATGCGTTCCTGCGGGAACGGGCCAGCCGCCGGTTGCTGCGCCAGCACCAGGTCAAGGCACTGGTCAATGACCTGTGGCTGTATGTGCGGGACCTGCACCGGGTCAGCGAAGAGTACCTGAGCGGCTACCTCGCGCTGGCCGGGAAGTACTTGCGGCAGGTGGAGCCCCGGGTGTGGCGGATGATCCCGGCGGACCGGAAGCTGGCCTATCACCTGACGGCCAAAGGGCTGCGGGGCCCGCTGCTGGAATTCGTGGACTGGCGACTGGATCAGCGGGTGACCACCATCCCGGTCATCCGCAGGGCCGGTCGGCTGCAGGCGGACCTGCCGCTGCGCGAGGATCGCTCGCTGGCGATCCCGGGCTGGGTCTACCGGCCACACTGGCATGATCTCGACCCCTTTGCACAGGTCGACAGTGTGACCTGGCAGCGCGGCAATCTGGTGATCACCGGGATCGCATACGTGCCCTCCATCGACGTCAGCAGGCGGCGCCACACCAGCAAGATCGTTGTCCTGCGGCCCCGGCACCGGTTCCGGCCACCGGTCGTCTCCGTGGCCGGATCACGGCCCAGCCCCCGGGCGACCGCGCTGTCCGGCCAGGAGCGCTACGACTACACCTGGGCGGGCTTCCGCTGCGAGATATCATCGCGCTGGTTCCGGCTCGCGGGCCGCTGGCTGACCGGGACCTGGGACGCCTTCATCCTGGTCCGGGGTCATGGTGTGTGGCGTCCAGCCCGGCTGACCAGCCCTGCCCTGGGCGATGCGGAACGGCCCGCCAGCCTGGTGCCTGAGCCGGGGCTGCGGGTGCTTCCAAGCTGGGCGGGCCGGCACCTGCACATCGGGGTGGTGCGCACGCCCGCGCGACTGGCGGGCTTCGGTCACGATGAGGACGCTGTCACCGTCGAGGTGAGCCTCGATCTGGCCCGCGGGGCGCCGGTGCCCCGCTCCGCGCCGATCGTCCTGGCCCGCCACGGGGGCCTCGCCACCCGCTGTCTCCCCGCTCAGGTCCGCGCGGCCGGCGCAGGCGTGCTGGCACGGGTGAGCATCCCGGCGGACTCACTGACGGACACCCGCGAGCGCGGCGCGGGCGGCCTGGCGTGGGACCTGTATCTCAGCCCGGCCGGCCAGCGGCGGTTGCGGGTGGCGTTCCCCGATGACCTGGACGAGGCGCGGTACCGCCGGGGCGACCGGGAGATCGCGGTCGAGCGGAGCCGTGACGGCTACGCCGTGCTGGCCGACCGTCCGCCGGCGCTCATCATCGGCTCGCATGCCTGGACCGGCGGGGGCAGCCTGCTGCTGGCGGGGAGCTACGCGGGGGTGGCAGGCGAGGTGGACCTGATCCTGCGCCGGCGGGCATCGAGCGAGGAGTTCACCGTGCGCTGCGAGCGCTCGGGAGAGACGTTCACGGTCCGGATCGACGCAGCGGCCATGCCGACGTTCGGCCGGATACTGCCCCTGCATGACGGTCACTGGGAGTTGCATGCCCGGGCGGGCGACGGCACCCCGGTGAGCGTCGGGTACGAGCATGCCGGCCTCGGTGAGATCAGCCACCGCAAGGTGCCGGCCGGGCCGAAGCTGTACGCGTTCACCACGGCCGGCTACGACACGCCGGTGCTCTCGGTCGAGCCCCGGTTGCGCCTCGCGGAGCAGGGCAACTTCAACCGGCGGGTGCTCCGCAAGGCGGCGTACCCGGTCCAGGCGCGGCGGCCGCTGACCGATGCCGTGCTGTTCGAGAGCTGGAAGGGCCAGCAGTGCGCCGACAACCCCCGCGCTATCGCGGAGGAACTGCGCCGCCGGGGGGACGACCGGGACCACGTCTGGGTAGTCAACGACTACTGCGCGGCGGTGCCCGACGGTGACCGGATGGTGCTCTCGGGCACCGAGGAGTACTTCGAGGCACTGGCCCGCAGCAAGTACGTGGTCTCCAACGACGACATGCCCGCGTATTTCCGCAAGCGAGCGGGCCAGGTCTATCTGCAGACCTGGCATGGCACGCCGCTCAAGCGGATCGGATTCGATGTCGAGCATCCGCAGTTCGTGAGCGGCGCAGCCTATTTTGGCCATCTCGCCGACGACGTCGCGAAGTGGGATGTGCTGCTCTCCCAGAACCCGTTCAGCACACCGATACTGCGCCGGGCGTTCCGGTTCGATGGCGAGATCGCCGAGACGGGCTACCCCCGCAACGACGTACTGGCCCGGGACCGGGGACTGGCCGGGGACCGGGGGCTGGCCGGGGAGATCCGCCGGAACCTGCGCATCCCCGCCGGGAAGCGGGTCGTCATGTACGCGCCGACCTGGCGGGACAACCAGTACTACGCATCCGGCCGCTACCGGTTCGATCTGCGGCTCGACCTGGGCCGAGCGCGCCTGGCCCTCGGCACCGACCACGTGCTGCTGCTGCGTGGCCACCATCAGATGGCGGCGGACGTCCCGGCCGGCACCGGCGACGGTTTCACGATCGACGTGACGGCCTACCCGGACATCGCGGAGCTGTTCCTGATCACCGACGTGCTGATCACCGACTACTCGTCGGTCATGTTCGACTTCGCGGCGACCGGCCGGCCCATGCTGTTCTTCACCTACGACCTCGCCCTCTACCGGGACAGGTTGCGCGGGTTCTACGTGGACTTCGAGGCCGAGGCGCCGGGCCCGCTGCTGTCCGCATCCGAGGAGGTGCTGGCGGCCGTGCGGGACGTCGACGGTGTCAGCGGCGGATATGCGCAGGCGTATGCGGCGTTCGCGGCGAAGTACTGTCCACTCGATGACGGGAAGGCGGCGGCCCGGGTGTGTGACCGGCTCTTCGCGAGCTGATCCCCCCGCCATCCCCCCCGCCATCCCCGCCGGCGCTCCCGCGCGCGGTGCGGCGGTGACGGGGTATGGCATTGGCATGTCCAGACCGGGGGTGGCCGACCGCCGGAGCACCCGGACGGCGCGCGCCCACGGAGTGCGGGCGGGGTGGTCCCTGGCGGGCTGGGGGACAGTGGTGGTTCCCGGCCTCGCCGCGCTGGCCGTGAACGGGTACCAGCTCGCGCGTCCGTCGTTGTGGCGGGACGAGGCCTACACCGTGGATGCGGCCAGCCGGTCCGTGCCACAGATCGTGCGCCTCGTACACGGCACCGACGCGGTGAACGGGACCTACTACCTGATCATGCACCCGGTGATCACCCTGTGGGGAACCACCGCGACTGTCCTGCGCTGGCCGTCCGTCCTCGCCCTGGCGATCGCGGCCGTCTTCACCTCCGCAATCGGCCGCCGGCTCGCCGCAGCCGCCGCGCTGCCTTCCCCGGCCGTCACCGGGATGCTGGCCGGGCTGTTGCTGGCCGCCGCCCCGCTGGCCACGCGTTACGCTCAGGAGGCCCGCTCCTATGCCATGGTGACCATGGCCGCCACGGTAGCCAGCTACCTGCTGTTGCGAGGGCTGGCGGACCGCCGCTGGCGATGGTGGGCGGGTTACGCGGTGGCACTGACCGTCATGGGCTTGCTGAACCTGCTGGCGGTGCTGCTGGTCGCCGCTCACGCGGTTACCGTGCTGCTGCTGTGGCTGAGGTCGCGCCGCCGCGGCGGCGCGGAACGCCAGGGGACGCCCCCACCCTCCCTTACGGATACGAGCGCGGCCGGGCCGGGCACGCGAACCGCGCTGGGTCCGGGCGCTGGGAGCGGTGCCGGACCGCTGACCGGGCCAGAGTGCCCCGGGTATGGCCAATCGGGTGTCCCGGTGCGCCGCTGGCTGGTGGCCGTGGCATGCCTGGCGGTGGCGCTCGCACCGCTCGCGGCCGTGGGGGTGCACCAGCGCCAGCAGGTGGGCTGGCTGACCCGGCCCGGGCTGCCCGCCCTGGAACAGCTGATCTTCTCGTTCGCCGGATCACGAGCGCTGGTGCCGTTGATCGCCCTGCTCGTGTGCGCGGGCGCGGTCGCCAGCACGGGCCGGCGCCGTCATGGCCCCCTCGCGGTGGCGACGGTCGCGGTGCCCTGGCTGGTGGTGCCGCCGGCCATGCTGGTTTCGGTCTCGCAGGCGCTGCCGCTCTTCGACACCCGGTACGTGCTGTACTGCCTGCCGGCCCTGTCGCTGCTGGTAGCGGCCGGGCTGGCCGGGATCACCGCACTGACGGCCAGCACCGTACTGACGGCCAGCACCGTACTCGGGCGGGCCGGCACGCCGGCCCGCTGGCTGCCCGCCACGGTGTTGCTCGTGCTGTTCGCAGGGCTGGCCGTCGGCCCCCAGGTGAGCGTGCGGCAGCCCTGGTCACGGCCCGATAACCTGCGCAAGCTCTCCCGGATGCTGGCCGCGCTGGCGCGGCCCGGGGACGCAGTGCTGTACCTGCCGACCAACCTGCGGGTGGTCAGCATGGCGTACCCGGGGCCGTTCCGTTCCCTACGGGACATAGCGCTGTCGCGGACACCTGTCGCGGCCGGAAACCTGATCGGCACGGATGTCAGCCCAGCGCTATTTCGCCGGCGGGCCGCCGGCACCCGCCGCCTGTGGGTGATCAGCGGCGGCCTCGGGCCGCTGCGGGCGCCACAGGGCGCGACACAGCGTGCCGAGGTGGGGCTGCTGGCCTCCTACCGGCTCGCGGGCCGATGGGACGCGGGCGCGGTCATCCTCAGCCGGTATGTCCGCGGGTGAACGCCCGCCGCACAGGCCGCCGGCTCTCAGCCGGGTCACCGGAGCCTGGCGCGGGCCGTCCGAGGAAGCGACGGCTGGCCTGTCACCCGAGCGTGGCGCGGGCCGTCCATGGAAGAGTTCTCAGCCCGTCAGGGGAGCCAGCCCCTGGCCGGGACCGTAGGCGGCAAGCTTGTCGCGCAACCGGCCCCGGCCCCGGTGCAGCCGGGACATGACGGTGCCGATGGGAGTGCCCATGATCTCGGCGATCTCTTTGTAGGCGTAGCCCTCGATGTCGGCGAGGTAGACCGCGACCCGGAATTCTTCCGGCAGATCGCGCAGTGCGCGGAGGATCTCCGAGTCGGCAAGCCGCTCCAGGGCCTCCGCTTCGGCGGACCGGGCCTGGACGCTGAGCGGGTCGGCCGAGACCTGCCAGTCCGGGAAGTCCCCTTCGGGTGCCTGGCGTGGCTCGCGCCGCCGCTTCCGGTAGCCGTTGATGAAGGTGTTGGCGAGGATGCGGTGCAGCCAGGCACGCAGATTGGTGCCAGGACGGAACTGGTGGAAGGCTGCGTACGCCTTGGCCGACGTCTCCTGGACAAGGTCCTCGGCATCGGTCGGGTTGCGTGTCATCCGCAAGGCCGCGGGATAAAGCTGCCCGAGGAATGGCACTACATCGCGCACGAACCGGTCGTCTCGGTCGGGAGGCTGCTCGATGGTCGCCATGGGTGCTCCGCTTCTCGTTGGACCCTACCCCTATAGACGCATGAAGGGCCCGTTTCGGCTCAGTGCCGGCGCGATCGGTCCCGGCTCTGTGCCCTTACCTTGCTACCGCAGCAGGCTGAAGGTTCCCTGAACGTTCTATAAGAGATCTTGCCCCGCGACGCGCGGTGGTCCGCCATCACCCTTCACCTCCCCGTAGCCGCTGCCGCTATGCCGCCGGCCCGCCACAATGGCCGGGTGCAGTCGATCACCGGGGAACGGGCGCTGGTGCGGGCGGCGCTGGCGCTGGGCGCACGGGAGGTCGCCGGTTGGTCGGCTGCCGAACGGCGGCTCGCGGAATGGGCCACCGCCGGGCGCGACGGCTGCCGGGACGGCGGCGAGGACGGCGGCGACGTGGTGGACGTGCGGGACCTGCGGGGGTGGATCCGCGCCGGGCATGACCCGCTCGGAGTGGCATTCTGCGGGCTCAGGCCGCCTCGCGAGCGGCGTCCGGCGGGCCAGACGTTCACGCCACCGGCGGTCGTGGCGAGCATGGTCGGCTGGGCGGCGCAGGCGGATGCCCCGGCGCGGGTGATCGATCCGGGTGCCGGGTCGGGACGGTTCCTGGCCGCGGCGGGACGCCAGTGGCCCGCGGCGGCACTGGTCGGGGTGGAAACAGATCCGCTGGCGGCGCTGGTCGCGCGGGCGCACCTGGCCGCTGCCGGACTGGCCGAGCGCGCCGAGGTGCTGGTGGCCGACTACCGGACCGTCACGCTCGCAACGGCAGCCGGGCCGACCCTGTTCATCGGGAATCCGCCGTATGTGCGCCACCACCAGATCACCCCCGCGTGGAAGGCCTGGTTCCGTGCCACCGCGGCCGACCGTGGCCTGTCCGCGAGCGGCCTGGCGGGCCTGCACGCCCACTTCTTCCTCGCCACCACGCTGCATGCCGTGCCGGGTGACACCGGAGTGCTGGTGACCGCCGCCGAGTGGCTGGATGTCGGTTACGGCGGGCTGATCCGGTCGCTGTTCCTGGGGCCGCTCGGAGGGGAGTCGCTGCACCTTCTCGACCCGTCCGTGCCCGTCTTCGACGACGCGGCGGCCACCGCCGCCATCGCCTGCTTCCGCCCGGGCACGCGACCGGCCACGGTCCGCCTGCGGCGGGTGGCGGACCTGGCCCGCCTTGGCGATCTCACCGAAGGGGGGCAGGTGCCCGTGCGCGTGCTGCGGGAGGCTCACCGCTGGGGCGCCCTGCTGGCCCCCCCTGAGCAGGGCAGCCAGCAGGGTAGCGGTGCCCCGGCGGGCAGGCCGGAGCACGGCGGTGGGCAGCGGGCCCGCCCGGAGCACAGCGGCATGTGGGCGGCGGGCGGGCCACCGGGTGGGGCAGGCACCGTGCGCCGGGGCAGCGGCGGCGGCCGGCGCGGGCACCCGGTGGGGCAGGTGGAACTCGGTGAACTGTGCCGGGTGCACCGCGGCCAGGTGACCGGGGCCAACAGGGTGTGGATCGTCGCGGCGGATGATTCCCGGCTGCCGGGCCGGTTCCTGTTCCCGGCGGTGAGCCGGGCACACGAACTGTTCCGGGCTGGGCCAGTGCTCGCGAGCGTGGCAGGGCTGCGGTGCTGTGTCGATCTGCCGTCCGAACTGTCCGGTCTGACCGGGGCCGAGGCCGGGGCGGTCGAGCGGTTCCTGGCCGTGGCGCAGGGCGCCGGAGCCGCCGACACCTACATAGCCCGGCACCGGACGCCCTGGTGGCGCGTTGGCTTGCGGGAGCCGGCGCCCATCCTCGCCACCTACATGGCGCGCCGGCCGCCCGCGTTCGTACGGAACCTCGCCGGCGCGCGCCATGTGAACATCGCACACGGTCTGTACCCGCGTGCGCCGCTGCCGCCCGCCGCCCTGGACGGCCTCGCCGCGTTCCTGTGCCGGTCGGTGACGCTGGCGCAGGGCCGCACGTACGCCGGCGGGCTCACCAAGTTCGAACCCGGCGAGATGGAACGGCTGCTGGTCCCGGAACCGGCCCTGCTGGCGGGGCACGCCGGCGAAGGTGGACCTGCGGGCCAGCGGGGCGGGCCCGCCCATGCGCCCGCCCGTCAGATCCAGCCGCTGGACCACATCCGTGACAGCCAGTCGCCGTAGGGGATGGCCTGAGCGGTCAGGATCGGGTACAGGTAGGCGAAGTTGAGCAGGACAGCGAGCACGTAGACGCCCGCGAGGGCCGCGCCGGCGGCGCGGCGGCGCACGCTTGCGGCGGCGGGGCCGAGGACCAGGCCCAGGCACAGCGTCACGGCGATCACCAGGTAAGGGACGAACGCCACCGAGTAGAAGTAGAACTGGGTCCGGCCGGCGAAGGCGAACCAGGGCAGCCAGCCCGCCGCGACGCCCAGCAGCACGGCGCCGGCCCGCCAGTCCCGCCGGGTCAGCCACCACACCAGGCAGACGAGCAGGGCGGCGACCGCGGACCACCACAGGACCGGCGTGCCGATCGCGAGGATTTCCGCCGCCTTTGTCCCTGGGGCACCACACTTCGCGGTCCCAGACGTCGGGCACTGCCAGAAGTAGGACACCGGCCTGGCCAGCACCAGCCAGGTCCACGGTTTCGAGGCGTAGGGGTGGCCGGAGGTCAGGCCCACGTTGAAGGCGAGCATCGCCTTGTGGTACTCGAACAGTGAGATCAGGGCTGAGACGACCGGTATGTGGATACCGTGCTGGGCGGCCCACTGCCGGTCATAACCCGTGCTGGCCGCGAACCAGCCGGACCAGGAGGCCACATAGACGGCGGCGGGCAGCACCAGCAACGTCGCGGCGGGCGTGAGCCCGGCCAGGAACGCCCGCCAGCCGCTCCCACGGGACTGCCGGGGTCCGGTGATCTCGCGTGGCCGGGGCTCGCGCGCCACGGTGCCCAGCCAGGTCCCGGGCAGCCCGGCCACCCGCAGCGCGCCGAGGTCCCACAGCACCGACATGGCCGCGAACGCGAAGACGAACCACAGCCCGTTCCACTTCGACGCCATGGCCAGGCCGAGGCAGACTCCGGCCGCCAGCCGCCACCACCGGATCCCGCGCAGGGGCTCCGCCACGTCGCGGCCCACCCAGCCGGACGGCTGTGGAGTGGCCGCGTTCGCGGCAGCCCGCCGGGCCGCCACCTCGAATACCCGGGCGCGGTGGACATCGCGGTCGACGACCAGGCAGCCGAACCCGGCGAGCACCCAGAACATTACGAAGATGTCGAGCAGGGCGGTCCGGCTCATCACGAATTCCAGCCCATCCAGGGCCAGCAGCAGCCCGGCCGTGCAGCCGAGCAGGGTGGACCGGGTCATCCGGCGGGTGATCCTGGCGATCAGCAGGATGGCAAGCGACCCGACCACCGCGACCGCGAACCGCCATCCGAACGGAGTGAGGCCGAACAGCCACTCCCCCACCGCGATGAGCATCTTGCCGAATGGTGGATGGACGACGAATTCCCCGCCGTGGGTGAAGATGTGCGGGTTGCCCCGGGCGAGCAGCGCGTTACGGTTGCTCACGTAGTTGTGCTCGGTCCCGTAGCGGAGGATGCCGAACGCGTCCGGGACGTAGTAGGTCTCATCGAAGACGATGCTGTGCGGCACGCTCAGCCGGTAGAACCGCAGGATCGTGCCGAACGCGGTCACCAGCAGGGGACCGAGCCAGCCCCACAGGGCGCTGCCCGGCATGGCGGGGACGAGCCGGGTGCGCAGCGCGGCTAGCTGGCCTCTCCCGTCATCGGCCGTGGACTCAGCCCGGGATGTCATCATCGGGCCTAATCGTAGGGGGGAGGGGCGGTGGACGGGCGGCGCGGGTGGAAAGATCGCGACGGTGGCACGGGCAGCGGCAGGCTGATCGTGGCGGCCGTGCCCATCGGCCAGAGCGAGGACGCCTCGCCGCGGCTGGCGTCGGCGCTGGCCTCGGCGGACGTGGTCGCCGCGGAGGACACGCGCCGCGTCCGCAGGCTGGCGGCGGCACTGGGCGTGGCCCCGGCCGGCCGGATCGTCTCCTACTACGACGCGGTCGAGCAGAGCCGGGTGCCCGGCCTGCTGGACGCCCTGGCGCACGGCCAGGACGTGCTGTTGGTGGCCGACGCCGGCATGCCGGGCGTGAGCGACCCCGGGTACCGCCTCGTCGCGGCCGCGGCGCGGGCGGGCATACCCGTCACCGCCGTGGCGGGACCATCGGCCGTGACGACGGCGCTGGCGGTCTCCGGGCTTCCCACCGACCGGTTCTGCTTCGAGGGGTTCTGGCCCCGGCGGGCCGGGGACCGGCTCCGGCGGTGCGCGGAACTGGCGTCCGAGCAGCGGACGCTGGTGTTCTTCGAGTCGGCCCGCCGGCTGGCGTCGACACTGTCCGAGCTTGCGCGGGCATTCGGGCCAGAACGTCAGGCCGTGGTGTGCCGCGAACTCACCAAGACGCATGAGGAGATCCGCCGGGGCACGCTGGCCGATCTGGCGCAGTGGGCCGCCGGCGGTGTTCTCGGGGAGGTGACCGTGGTCGTGCACGGTGCGGGTCCGGCGCCACCCGCCACGACCGAGCAGGTGGTGGCTGACGTAGCGGCCCGGGAGCGGTCCGGTGTGACGCGCCGGGACGCCATCGCTGCCGTGGCCCGGGAGTCTGGCCTGCGCCGTGGCGACGTCTACAACGCCGTAGTCAGGGCGGAACCGGTTCAAGCCGCCCCGGAGCGTAGTGGGAGAAGTCACAGAACGTAACCTGATGGTCGGAACCACATGCCTGCGCCGGATCCAGCCCAGCCGGCCGGGCGCACAAGCCGCGAGGCGTCGGGGGGCATCGTGGAACTGACTGTGCTGATGCCTTGCCGGAACGAGGAGCACACGGTCGCCGGCTGCGTCCGGCAGGCCGCCGCGTTCCTGACCCGGCGGGGCATCGATGGGGAAGTCCTGGTTGCCGACAACGGGAGCACCGACCTCAGTGCCGTGTCCGCCAGCGCGGCCGGGGCCAGGGTCGTGCCCATTGCCGAACCCGGATACGGGAGTGCCCTGCTGGGAGGCATCGCGGCCGCCCGTGGCCAGTACGTGATCATGGGTGACGCCGACGGCAGCTACGACTTCGCGGCGCTGGAACCGTTCGTGGAGCATCTCCGCGATGGCGCCGACCTGGTCATGGGCAACCGGTTCCAGGGCGGGATCGCCTCGGGTGCGATGAAGCCACTCCACCGTTACCTGGGCAATCCCGTGCTGAGCTTCATCGGGCGCCTCTTCTTCGGCAACCGGGTGGGTGATTTCCACTGCGGCCTGCGCGCGTTCCGCCGTGACGCCATCCTCTCGCTCGGCCTGCGGACGACCGGCATGGAGTTCGCCAGTGAGATGGTCGTGTGCGCGACGCTGGCGGGCCAGCGGATCGACGAGGTGCCCACCACTTTGTCGCCAGCCGGCCGGGACCACCCCCCGCATCTGCGGAGCTGGCGGGACGGCTGGCGTCACCTGCGGTTCCTGCTCATGTTCAGCCCCCGCTGGCTGTTCCTGATCCCGGGGCTGATCCTGCTCACAGTCGGGATCGCGGCCGGGGCGGCGGTCACCCCCGCTCCGTTGCGGGTGGCTGGGATCACCTTCGATGTCAGCACGCTCGCGGTCGCTGCCGCGATGGTGGTCATCGGATTCCAGTCCGTGATGTTCGCGGCGTTCACGCACGTCTACGCGGCGGCAGAAGGATTCCTGCCCACCGGGGCGCGGCTGCGCAAGCTCTGCCAGTCGTGGACGGTGGAGCGGGGACTGGCTGCCGGCGGCGTGCTGGGCCTGGCCGGCCTGACTGGTCTGGCGTTCGCTGTCGTGCGCTGGCAGGGCGTGGGCTTTGGCAACGTCAATTACGAGACGATGCTGCGGGTCATCATCCCGTCGGTCACCGCGTTGATGCTGAGCTGCCAGCTCATACTGGGCATCTTCTTCCTCAGCATCCTGGGGATCCACCACCGTGGCACCCCCTACGTGCGGGGCCAGCCGGACGGGGAGCGCGCGGCGCTGGACGGCCGGCCGGCCGTGCCGGGAGAGGGGCGGCTGGCGCAGCCGGCACCCCCGGTGAACGGGCAGGGCAGTCAGTTGCGGGCCGCGGGCCGCGAATAACCGGTCGGGGCAGGACCGCGCTCACCGCTAGGCTTGAGCCCATGTCCAGCCGTCACATCCTCACCGCGCCGGCCTGGCCTTACGCCAACGGCCCCCGTCACATCGGGCATGTCTCGGGATTCGGCCTGCCGGCCGACATGTTCAGCCGGTACCACCGGATGGCGGGCAACAAGGTGCTGATGGTGAGCGGGACGGACGAGCACGGCACGCCGATCCAGGTCCAGGCGGACCGGGAGGGCATGACACCACGCCAGCTTGCCGACCGGTACAACCGGGTTATCGCGGGTGACCTGCTCGGCCTCGACATGTCCTACGACCTGTTCACCCGGACCATCACGCGCAACCACTACGCGGTGACCCAGCAGATCTTCACCGGGCTCTACGACAACGGCTACATCTTCGCGCGGACCACCAAGGGCGCGATTTCGCCGTCGACCGGCCGGACCCTGCCGGATCGCTACATCGAGGGGACCTGCCCCATCTGCGGGTTCGAGAACGCCCGGGGTGACCAGTGCGACAACTGCGGCAACCAGCTGGACCCGGTGGACCTGCTGGAGCCCAGGTCCAAGATCAACGGTGAGTCACCGTTGTTCGTCGACACCGAGCAGTTCTTCCTGGACCTGCCCGCGTTCACCGATGCGCTGGGCAGCTGGCTGCAGAGCAAGTCCGGCAAGTGGCGTCCGAACGTCCTGAAGTTCTCCCTCAACCTGCTCGGGGATCTCCAGCCGCGCGCGATCACCCGCGACCTCGACTGGGGCGTTCCGGTGCCGCTGGACGGCTGGCGGGACCGGCCCGACAAGCGCATCTACGTCTGGTTCGACGCGGTGATCGGCTACCTGTCCGCATCGATCGAGTGGGCGCGGCGATCCGGGGATGCCGACGCCTGGCGCGCCTGGTGGCAGTCACCGGACGCGCAGGCGCACTACTTCATGGGCAAGGACAACATCGTCTTCCACTCCGAGATCTGGCCCGCGATGCTGCTCGGCTACAGCGGCCGCGGCAGCCGCGACGGGAAACCCGGCTCGCTCGGCGCCCTCAGCCTGCCCACAGACGTGGTGTCCAGCGAGTTCCTCACCATGGAGGGCCGCAAGTTCTCGTCCTCGCGCAACATCGTCATCTATGTCCGGGACTTCCTGGAGCGCTACGACGTGGACGCGCTGCGCTACTACGTGGCGGTGGCGGGCCCGGAGAGCCAGGACACCGACTTCACCTGGAGCGAGTTCGTCCGTCGCAATAATGACGAACTGGTGGCCACCTGGGGGAACCTGGTCAACCGGGCAGTCTCGTTCGCTGCCAAGAACATCGGGGAGATCCCCGCGGCGGGGGAACTGACCGCCGCGGATCACCAGATCCTGGAGCGCTCCCGGGCGGCGTTCGGCACCATCGGGGGCGAACTGGCCGGGTCGCACTTCAAGGCCGGGATCACCGAGGCGATGCGGACCGTCGCCGAGGCGAACAAGTACATGTCAGAGCAAGCGCCCTGGAAGCTGCGGCAGTCGGACCCGGAGCGGATGCGCACGGTCCTGGCGGTCGTCCTGCAATTGGTGGATGACGCCAAGACGCTGCTGACGCCGTTCCTGCCGCGGTCCTCGGCCAAGGTCCACCAGATGCTCGGCGGCGAGGGCGCCTGGGCCGGGCAGCCCCGGATCGAGGAGGTCGGTGAGGATGGCGACCCGACCTACCCGGTGATCACCGGTGACTACACCAGCCCTGCCAGATGGGAGCGGATCGCGCTGCGGCCGGGCACACCGCTCGCACCGCCGACCCCGCTGTTCGCCAAGCTCGACCAGTCGGTCGTGGACACCGAACTGCGCCGGTTGGGGGGGGAATGAGCACGGCCCGCAAGGCTCGCGACGGTGCGCCCGCGGCAAAACCGCCGCCGCCGCCAGATCCGCTGCCACGGCCTGCGCTGGACAGCCACTGCCATCTCGACTTGATCGACGCACCAGCGGCCGAGGTGGTCGCGGCCGCCCGCGCGGCCGGCATTGACCACCTGGTGACGGTAGGGGT
>DAHUZQ010000154.1 GCA_027306495.1 Actinomycetota bacterium
CGTCGTCACCATGGCCGCCAGCAGGACAGTGAACACCGTGACCACCTGCCACCGGCGGACAGCAGGCGATGCCCGCCGGCCCGGGAGTCCTTGGCCGGGCGGTAGCCGATCCAAGCTCACCCGCTGCCTCCTTGGCTAACGCATCCGGCGGGGCACTGCGCGACTTCTGAGCGCACAAGCGATTCCCGTCGACCAGGGAACGACCACAGTTGACAAGAAGTGACCGCCTCCCGGCAACGGATGAATAATTTCTTCCCCAAGGTGGGAGGCCTGATTAGCTGGGCCGAATATTCAGCTGCCGCACGGTTGGCCTTCCCTGGAGCCTGGGGCCGCGCTTGCCTGGGCCGCAGGTAGCGGATGGCTACACCTACCTTGTGGCGCGCACCCGTCGCGGCGAGCGAGCACGGGAGGAGGGCCGGGAAGCTCGGCAAGGGCTCTTGGAGAATGTATAAAGAAGACATCGTAAAGCTAAAAGACATATCAAACCTTCGCGGCGGCCGGGGTCCGCGCGATGCCTTTTGGAATTATCTATGCGAAAAGCCGTAGTTCCCTTCCAGCCGGGACCTCGGGCGAGCCGGGGGGCCAGTCGTGGTACGCGCCCTTCCACGACTGGCGCAGCCGGCACGGCGGCGACTGGCCCGCCGGGGCCGGCGGGGATGACGAGCCGGACGGGGATTCTGGCCAGGGCGCCGATGGCGATGGCGGCCAGCGTCCAGGCAGCGAGCGCGGCTCCGCGCAGATCGGAGATGGTCGGCAACCCGCTCAAGCTCACTAAGCACCTGCGAGGACGGCGCCACCGAAAGACCATCGTCGGCGCCCGCGGCCATGAAGTCGGGCCGGGCCAGCGGATCGAGCATCGCCATCGGCTCGTCGAGCACCAGCAACTGCGGCCGGCGGGTACAGCGAGGGTGCAATCGCGCAGCGCACGTCCTGCCGTAGCACTTGCCGGGGCCGCTGGCTGCCATGATGTTCAAGCCGCGCCCTCCGTCCCGCGACCGCGCGAGGAGACAGCGGCCGACGGCGCCAGTGGCGCCGGCAAGGGCGCTCGGGTTCGCGCCGCGGCCTCACGGCGATCGGGTTGGGGAAGCCGCGGTGATCCCCGCCAGTCGGCACTGCGGCCGGGTCAGCAGCGCCACCCGGTCGGTGTGGGAGAACGCCTGGTGGCACATGGCCCGGGCCGTCGCGCCGCATCCGTGCAGAATGGCGCCCCCGGTGGTGCTCGGCATCGTTACGACGACGCAGCCATGCCCGGAACGTCCGTAACTTCCTGAGGCGAGCATGGCCCATACGGCGGTGGCGCCGAGCATCATGGCGATGGTCACCGCAACGGTCGCGAACACCCGCTTGCCGCGAGGGCTGAGCGATTCACCGCGCGGGTTGGGCTGGCGGCCGTCCATGCGTGTCGAGGATAGGTGCTGCGCGGTGGTGGGTCAGATGAAGGTCGACACGGCGGTGTAGACGGCGAGGCCGCCCAGCACGATCGCGGTGATCGCCCGCAGCGCCACCGGGTTCAGCAGGTGACCCAGTCGGCTGCCGCCGATCACGGCGAGGGCGGCGACTGACCAGAGCGCCGCCAGCGCAGCAGTGCCGACGGACAGTGGCGCGTGGTACCTGAGGGCCATGTCGGCGGTGAGGATCTGAGTCAGGTCGCCCCACTCGGCCGCGAACACCACCGAGAAGGCCGCCAGGGTGGTGCGTGCCGCGCTGCCACGATGTGGCGTCAGCCGGGCGCGTTGCCCAGCATCCCCCTCCGCCGCGGCGCTGTCATCGGGCGGGCTGTGGTGAGCCCGGATCGCTTCGCGCGCAGCCAGCACCGCCCCGAGTGCGAAGACGGCTGCCACCGTGTACCCGACGATGGGTCCGTGCAGCAAGTGCACGGTCGCTGCCCCGAGTGAGACGGCGATGACCACATGGATTGCGAACGCGCCGGCCGCGCCGAGCCAGACCGCGCCGGGCCGCCCCCTGGCCGACAGGAGCAGCGAGGCAACCATTGTCTTGTCAGGCAGTTCACCGAGGAATATGACCGGGAATACCGCCGCCATGACTGCCAGGTTCACCGGGGCCGCTCCGTCCGGTACCCCTCCGTCAGCCGGGCTGGGGCCGGCCCTGCCGAGGATCGCCTAGCGCATGGCGGCTGCCCACGATGGACGGGTGGCTCACTCCGGCGCTGTCCGGGTCGCGGGCGGAGGCGGCCGTCACGCCGCGCCCACCCCGCGACTTGAGCGGGCCGAGGCCACCTTCGAGTGGCTGCTCTCACTATCACGCCTGGTTGTCCTGTTGCCGGTGGTCGTCCTGGCGCTGTCGGCGGTCGGTGCGTTCGTCTACGGGACAGCGGTCTTCATCGATTCCCTGGCCGTTGTGGGGCCCAAGCCGCTGCCCGTTGGAAGCAAGATCGGGAAGTTCCTGATCGAGGTCGATCTCTTTCTGGTCGGCGCGACGCTGATCATCGCCGCCCTGGGCTTCTACGAGTTGTTCGTCAGCAGGCCCCGACCCGATCCACGACGGTTCCACCTGCCGCCCTGGCTCGAGATGCGCGATCTGAACGATCTCAAGGTGAGGGTCATTTCGATGCTGGTCCTGGTCGCTTCGGTGAGCTTCCTGGACGTGGAACTTGACTTTCACAACGGCCTGGACACCCTGTACCTCGGGGCGGCGGTGGCGCTGGTCATCGGTGCCCTCACCGTCTTTATCCGGTTCGGCAGGCATGACCGTGGGAGCTAGCACTGATCCGCTGGCTCCGGCGACAGCCACCGGATCAGCCAGGACACCTCCTCGGCCAGGACGTGCATCACCGATTCCCGGGCCAGGTAGCCGTGGCTCTCGTGCGGCAGCATGACAAGCCGGGCGGTGCCGCCGTTACCCCGCAGCGCCTGGAACAGCCGTTCCGATTGGACGGGGAAGGTGCCGGAGTTGGCGTCCAGCGCACCGTGAATCAGCAGCAGCGGCGCAGTCATCCGGTCCGCGTAACGGAACGGCGAGACGCGGTCGTAGATCTCCGGGGCCTCCCAGTAGCTGCGGCGCTCGGTCTGGAATCCGAACGGGGTCAGGCTCCGGTTGTAGGCGCCGCTGCGGGCGATCCCCGCCCTGAAAAGGTCGGTGTGAGCGAGCAGGTTGGCCGTCATGAAGGCGCCATAGCTGTGACCCGCGACCGCCACCCGCGCGGGGTCGATCAGGCCGGCTTCGTCGAGTGCCCGGATATGCGCTGCGGCCGCCTGGGAGATCTGCTCGACATAGGTGTCGTTCATCGTCTCCGGGTCACCGATCACCGGCATCGTTGCGTCGGCCAGCACGGCGAAGCCGCGCAACACGAAGACCACCGGCCCAAGCGCGGCCAGTCTGGTGAACTGATTGCGGGCGGCCCGGATCTGCCCAGCGGTGTCACCGCCGCCGAAGTCGTACGGGTAAGCCCACACCAGCAGCGGCAGCCGGCCGTGAGTGGCGGGGTCGTGACCTGGCGGGAGATAAAGCATGCCGGAAAGCTGGACACCATCGCCGCGGTCGTGCACGACCAGGTGCTTGGCGATCCCCGTGAGCTGAGGATGTGGATCGGGCCAGGCGGTGAGCGCCCGCGCGGTGCCGGTGCCGAGTTCGGCCACCACCAGGTTCGGCGGCTCCGCTGGACTCTCACGCCGGACCAGCACCTCGCCGCGGTCCGGTGAGGTGAATCCGAGCACATACTCGACCGCGCCGTCCTGGCTCTCGTGCAACCGGGTGCTGCTGCCGGTGGCCAGATCGAATTGGTCGAGGAACGGCCTGTCCCCATCCGGGCTCGCACCGTCACCGCGCAGGTAGATGGCGGTTCCCTCACCGGCCACTAGTCGCTTCCCGGCGGGCGTGACCTCCAGCATCGCAGTGCCGGGGTCGGCGTAGGCATCGTCCATCGACAGGTCGAACACCACCCGCCGCGTCTGTGGGTCGGCGAGGTCGCACCACCAGGTGGTCAGCCAGCGGCGGTCCCGGTCGTGCTCGACGAGCAGCACCTGGCCGGGGGCAGCCAGGTCGTACCACCCCAGACAGCGGTGACGCACGTCCAGCACCACTGTGGGCTCGCCGGTGAACGGTGTGGGAAGGCGCATCACGCGGTCGCGATGATCCGCCTTGCGCACCGGATCGCCGCCGTCCAGAGCCTGAGTCCAGGAAAGCGTGGCTTGCGACGCCTCCTCCCAGGCGACCTGGCGGGGCCCCATGGGGACACCCTGGCGGGGCACCTCGTCGCTGACCGGCAGGTCGGCGACGACCCTCACCAGTGCGCCGTCAGCGTCCCAGACCTCGGTGCGGCGCGAGAACCAGAACCATGGGACCCGGAACGAGAATGGCCGGAGCAACCTGTGCGCGAGCAGGTACCGTCCGTCCGGCGAATCGATGACAGAGCTGTAAAGCCCGGCTGGTCCAAGATCCGTGCGCTCGCCGGTGACCGGGTCCACCCGGCACGGGACGGTCGTGGCCAGCGCCTCGAAGGCGTCTTCGTCGGCCGCAGTGGCGAGCAGGTCCTGGAAGGTCGCCAGCAGCGAGCGCTTGCCGGCGACCTCCTCGACCCGGGGTTCGATGGGTGGCACAGGCAGGGTCAGCGGGCCGGGTGGCGCGGCGAGGACCAGCAGCGTCCGGCTGTCCCGTGACCAGCGGATGGTGCCGCCATCCCCGGACGGGTCTCCACCGAGCACGTCCCGGACTGTCAGGGCGGGCACGGGGTGCGCCTGAGCGGATCCCGCGTCCACCACCCACACCCCGACGCCGTCCTGTCCGTCTACGGTGAAAGCACAGCGCCGGCCATCCGGCGACCAGGTGGGCTGCCCGACTTGTGCCCCGGGCGGCAGCGGGACGGGCCGGTCGTCACCGTCTGCTGTCCGCATAACCGAAAGGCCGAGGGTTCGGCGGAGCCGGCGGCGGGCGGGATATGCCGGGTCGATCCGCAATCCGGCGAGGGCGAGATAGTGCCGGGCGAGCAGTTCGATAGGCGGATGGGACTCATAGTGCAGGAGCGCCAGATGCCGGCCGCCCGGAGCTGGATAGACCAGCGGGGTCGGGGGAGCATCGACGATCGCCGCGAGGTCCGGGTCGGGGGTCAGGTACGGCACGCGGTCCTTCCAGCGGTGGGTGGATCGGGCGAGAATCTCGGCGGGGCACCGCCCGGCCAGACCACACTACTGAGTGCGCCCGTTCGCCGGTTCCGTCCGGCCAGGTAACCCAGGTGTGGCCTGGACAATTCACTGGTGGCCTATCTACTCTTGACTGTATGGTCAGTCAGGATCTGCGCAGGACCCCCGCCCCCGTCGAGCCCGCAGCGCTCATGCAATCTCTCCTTCCGTTCGGGCACAGCAGAATGCTGCCCAGGGCCGCCTACGTCGATCCCGCGGTCTTCGCGTGGGAGCAACGGCACTTCTTCAGCGGCGGCTGGATGTGTGTGGGCCGCAGCGACCAGGTCCCGGCACCGGGTGACCAGCGGGCGGAATCGGTGGGCGCCGGCAGCGTTCTGCTCGTCCGCGACGGGGCCGGCGTGCTCCGGGCGTTCGCCAACACCTGCCGTCACCGCGGTCACGAACTCCTGCCCTGCGGGGCGAGCGCTCACCAGCAGGTGATCATCTGCCCCTACCACGCCTGGACCTATGGGCTGGGGGGTGGGCTGCGTGCGGCGGCCGGGTTCAAGAGCCAGCCCGGCTTCGACGCCAGTCAATGGGGCCTGATCGAGGTGCCCGTGACGGAGTGGCACGGGCTGATCTTTGTGGACTCCTGCGGCCGGGCCGCCCCGCTGGCGGATTCCTTCGCGACGCTGGAACCGGTCGTCGCGCCCTATGAGCCGGAACGGCTGATCGTGGCCGGCCAGCACGATTACGAGGTGGCGGCCAACTGGAAGGTGCTCACCGAGAACTACCACGAGTGCTACCACTGCCCGTCGATCCACCCGGAACTGTGCAAGGTGAGCCCTCCCAAGAGCGGTGAGAACTACCCCGCCTCGGGCCCGTGGGCGGGTGGATGGATGGACTTGCGCGATGGCATGGCCACCATGTCCCTGGATGGCACGAGCGGCGGTGCGCCGTTGCGCGGCCTCGACGAGCAGGGCCTGCGCACGGTGATCTACCTGCACCTTTTCCCGAACGTCCTGCTCAGCCTGCACCCCGACTATGCGATGGTGCACCGCCTCATGCCGCTCGCGGCCGACCGGACCCGGATCGAATGCACCTGGTCCTTCGCGCCGGAGTCGCTGGCGCAGCCCGGATTCGACCCCGGCTACGCGGTTGATTTCTGGGACATCACCAACACCCAGGACTGGCGGGCGTGTGAGTCGGTGCAGCGTGGGCTGAGCAGTGAGCACGCGGTCCCGGGCCCGGTGTCGCCGCAGGAGGCTGCCGTGTACCAGTTCGTGACGATGGTGGCGCGCGGTTACCAGGGCCAGCCGGTCTGGAACGCGGGCGCGCCGGTGTGGGCCGGGCAGAGCTGACCGGCACTATGACCGCGGCGCTCCGCTTTGCCCACGGCTCAGGCCAAGGCCGCCTGAGGTAGCGTCACCCAGCAGCTCACACCAGGGCTGCCGGGCCCCGCTTCACGAGCTGGCCGGCGATGATCACCCGCTGGATCTCGCTGGTGCCCTCCCAGATGCGCTCCACGCGCAGTTCCCGGTAGAAGCGCTCGGCCACGTTCTCGCGCATGTAACCGCGGCCGCCGAACACCTGCACCGCCCGGTCGGCGACCCGACCGGCCATCTCGGAGGAGTACAGCTTCGCCATCGAGCACTGTGCGTGCGCGGTCTTGACATCGGCGCCACGGTCGATGCCCCGGGCGGTCTCGTAGGTGAGCGCACGGGCCGCGAACAACTCGGTCAGGCTGTCAGCGAGCATCCCGGCCACCAGGCCGTAGTCCACGATTGGACGGCCGCCGGCCCGGCGGTCGCGGGCGAAGGCGGTCATCTCCGCGACCAGGCGTTCGGCGGCACCGAGACAGCGCGCCGCGACCATCAGCCGTTCGAACCGGAACCACTCATAGGCGAACGCCATGCCGTCGCCTTCCGCGCCCACCAGATTGGCGGCGGGGACGGCGACGTCGGTGAACGACACGATCGGGTGGTGGTGACTGAAGGTGTGGGAGTAGGCGGGGGTGCGCACCACCGCCACGCCCGGGCTCGGCAGGTCCACGAAGAACATGGCGTGCTCGCCCGCATGCTCCCCGCCGGCCAGGACCGCCTGGAAGAACGCGAAGTCGGCGTGGTTGAACGACGTGACGTGCCACTTCACGCCGTTGAGCAGATAATCACCGCCGTCACGGCGGGCAGTGGCCTCGATGCCGGACACGTCCGAGCCCGCGCCCTCTTCGGTGATCGCGTAGCACTCGGTTCGCTCGCCGCGGATGGCCGGGCGCACGTATCGGTCGAGTTGATCGGGGGTGGCGATCGACGGGAGCCAGGATGGTGGGGTCGAGGCCACCCAGCCGAGCGCGTTCGTCACCCTGCCCATCTGCTCCTGCACCAGCACCTGCGCGAGCATGGTCATCCCGCCACCGCCGAGGTGAGCCGGCATGTTGGTGGCCGTCAGGCCAAGCTCGCGGGCGCGTGCGGCGTGTGCGGCTGATCGTGCAGTGGGCAGTTCGCCACCGGCGGCCTCGGCCTGCTCCTCGAACGGGATCAGTTCGTCCGCGAAGGCGCGGGCACGCGCCTGAGTCTCCAGATCCGCGTCGGACAAGCCGTACATGCCGTTCCTCCTCGCCCGCCGGGTGCGGAGCCGAATCCTTGACTGAACGTTCAGTCTATGCCAGCCTGAAGCTCATGCCAATGCCGACATCGCCGGGCCCGGACACCGCCGACGCCGTGGTGGTCGGCGGCGGCACGGTCGGCGCGTGGTGTGCCTACTTCCTGCGCAGATCTGGCCTGGGCCGGGTCGTGCTGGTGGAGTCGGATCTGCTGGGCCAAGGCGCGAGCAGCCGGGCCGCCGGGGTCGTCAGGCTCCAGGGCGGGACGGTGGCCGCGGTCCAGTTGGCGCAGTGGTCTCGGCGGTTCTACCTCAGCCAGCGCGAGGAACTCGGCACAGACTCCGGGTTCACGCAACTCGGCTACCTGCTGCCGTGCTTCACGCAGGCCGACGTGTCCGCCGCCCGGGCACGGCTTGCCATGCAGAACTCGCTCGGCGTCGCGGCGCGCTGGCTCGAGCCAGGCGAGGTGGACGCCCGCAACCCGACACTCGCCCCGGGCCAGACGTTGGGTGGCACGTTCTGCGAGGACGACGGCTACATCTCGCCGCCCCGCAACGTCGCCGCCTACACCGCCGCGTTGCTTGCCACCGGTGTCGATATCCGGGAACGGGTCGCCTTCACCGGCCTCAGCTTGCGCGCTGGCCGCCTGAGTGGGGTCCAGACCTCGCGGGGGCCGATCGCGACGGGCACGGTGATCCTCACGGGTGGGCCCAAGCTCGCCGAGGTCGGGCGGCGGTCCGGCCTGCGGATCCCGGCCGGGGGAGCGCGTCATCAGATCGCGGTCACAGAACGGCACCCTGACCTGGCGTCATCCCGCGTGCCCATGGTGTTCGACGTCCCGGCGGGCCTGTACTGGCGGCCGGAAGAGGGCGGGCTGCTGTTCGGGATGAGCAACCCCGCCGAACCCCCCGGGGACGACCGCACGGTGGACCACAGCTACCTGGACCGGATGCGCGGACGTCTCGCGCGACTGGTGCCCGTCACGGCGGGGCTGGGGCTGCGCAAAATATATGCGGCCACGATCGACTACACGCCCGATCACCTGCCGATCATCGGTCCCGCCCTGGCCCCGGCGGGCCCGCTGGCGGGTGTGACGGTCGCGAGCGCGGGCGGGGCAGGCATGATGTGGGGTCCCGCGGTGGCCAGGGCCGCCGCGGATGTCGCCCTGACCGGTACGAGCGAGGTGGTCGAGGTGGGCTCGCTGGGGCTCGACCGGTTCGATGAGGCCGGGCGGAGCAAGCTGGCATCCGACCCGGTGGCCCTGCCATTCCCCGAAAGCGTGTGAACTCACCGAAAGGATCGCCCGTCATGACCGAGACAGCTCCGCTGACGCCGCTGCTGACCGTGACCGCGCTGGCCGCCGAACTCACCGGCTGGGAGCCGCTTGAGGAGGCCACCGGCGAACCGATGCAGGCCGCGAGTGTCACCCTGTGGGCCGACGGGGACCAGGAGGTGGGCGTCTGGGAGTGCACACCGGGCCCGTCCTACTGGGTCCAGGAGTCGCATGAATTCATCCACGTCGTCTCCGGACGGATGACGGTCACCCCGGATGGTGGTGAACCAACCGAGATCGGCCCGGGTGACACGGCGGTCTTCCCCCGGGGCTGGCGCGGCGCGTGGCAGATACACGAGCGGTTGCGCAAGATCTACGTGCTGTTCTGACCGGGCCAAGTCCCGTTCAGGGGCCGCCTTCCATGATCGTGGTGGATTGGGCAGGGATTTTCCGGCCTGATCCACCACGATCACGAAACTGCCCGTGACCGCATTCGCGGGCACGGGCAGTTTCGCGCCTGCTCAGCTGCGAGGGGTGGCAGGTGGCGGCGGGGTGGTGGTGTACATGACGGCGTTGATGTTTGGCGTGTTCGTGTTGCTGAGGACGGTCACCGGGGTGGCGCCATTCACGCTGAACACCTCGTTGTACCACTCGGTCAGGTAGCTCACCGGGCTGCCGCAGTTCGAGTCGAAGCGAACGTCGTATCGGCCCGGCCGCAGCCCGGTGATCGAGTACCCGCCATTCGCGCTGACCGCGATGGTGTCAGTGGCCGCCACGAACGGGTCGTTGCTCGGGCCGAGCGGGATAGCGGTGACGCAGATCCCGGACTGCAGGGGCCGACTCGCCGACTGGGCCGGCGCCAGCCCCCCGGTCACCGTGCCCGAGATGCTGCCGTCGCTATGCAGGATGGCGTTGATACCGCTGCGCAGGATCCCTGCCTTCACCTGGACAGGCGTCGCGGAATCCTGGGTCAGCTGGCCGTTGTACCACTGGCCGGCCAACTTCGAGACCGACAGCCGGCAGTCGTCGCTGTAGTACATGTCGTACGAGCCGACCGCCAGGCCCCTGATCAGGAAGTGGCCACGGTTGCCGGTGGAGTACAGCAGGCCGACACCGTTACCGGATACCGGGGCGGCGTAGACGCAGATTTCCGCGGCAGGCCGCGGCGGCGATCCCGCCCACACGTTGCCCGCCAGCGTGCCTCCCGGTTGCAGGGTCGCGTTGACCCCGCCGGTCGTGTGCGGGGCGGTCACCTGGACCTCGCTGGGCAGCATCTGCACGGCGAGATCCGAGGAGCCCTGGCTGCACAGCCCTGTCTCCACCAGGAACGCGCCGCTGTCGAGACCCTCGATACGGTAGCGGCCATTCTTGCCGGTCACAGCTCCGCCAATACTGGCGGTCACCGGTGAGTAGGCGACCACGCACGCGCCCCGCACTCCCTGGTGGGTGACAGCGGACCGGATGACTCCGGATATCCCGCCTGCCTTCGACAGGGCGCCGTTGATGCCGGTGGTGGTCGTGGACGCCGTCACTGTCACCGGGGTCGCGGTGACCGGGCTGGGCTGGCCCTGATACCACTGATCGGCGTAGTCGGACCCGCCACACGCGCTGAACTCCACCGAGTACGTGCCCGCCGCCAGGCCGCTGATCGTGTACCGCCCGGACCCGTTGGTGAACGTGCCGTTGCCGGAACCGTCGGTGGTGTTCGTGGCGATGACGCAGCCCGGCAGCGGCCGGCCGGATGCCGCCGCGGTCAGCCGTCCGCTGATGTCACCCGCCGCCTGCATGACCGCGTCCACCCCGGTGGTCACCACTCCGCCGTGCGCGGAGACCTGGGACGAGCCGGAGAAACCGGGCGACGACTGGAACCACTGGACGGCGAGGTTGGCCGAGGAGTTGCAGCCGGGGAAGAAAGCCACCTGGTAGTTGCCGGGAGCAAGATCTCCCAGTGAGTAGGTGCCCTCCGCCGTGGTCCCGACCACGGTCAGCAGGTTCCCCGGGCCGGCCAGGGCACTGATGGAGGCGGTCGTGACACCGACGCAGATGCCCTTGAGAGGCTGACCGCTGCTGTTGGTCACCGTGCCGGCGATGGTGGCGCCCGGCGCCATGGTGGCGTCGATTCCCACGCTGTTCTGCCCGGCGATGACCGAGATCGGGTCGGCCGCCCCGGGGTTGTTGCGGTCGCGGTAATACTGCGGCGCATAACTGCCGGTATCACCGCATCCGCCCGAGAACGAGGCGTAGTAGTTACCCGAGCCGAGTTGGGGGATCGAGTAGGTGCCGGCCGGCCCGGTCGCCGTGACGCCGAAGATCGAGTTGTTGTCGACGAGGACGCAGATGCCGGCCACCGCGTTCCCGTGGTTGTCGGTGACCGTGCCGCTGATCCGGCCACCGCGCGCGAGGACACCGTCGATGCCGGTGATGGTGGCGCCGGTGTGCGTGGCGACCGGGTGGCCGTAGACCTCGGGCAGGTAGTTGCCGTCGTTGCCGCACCCGGGGCTGAATGCGACCGCGTACTTGCTGGTGGCGAGGCCGGTGATCCGGTAATGCCCACCGGGACCGGTGCGCGCGAAGCCGAAGGAGAAATTGCCCGCCGCGGTCACACAGATGCCGTGCAGTGGGCGTCCGGAACTGGTCAGGAACCGGACCGTCCCGGTGATCTGCGCTCCCGGCCCGAGCCGGCCGTCGATGCCGCTGACCCGCTGGTGACCGCGCAGGTGGATAACGGTCGCCCGAGACGGCCGGGAGGCGTCCTTCCACCACTGCGGCGCATAGTTCGCCTGACTGCTGCAGCCGTTGCTGAAGCTCACCTTGTAGGAGCCGGGCGGGAGGCCGGGCGCCGAGTAGTTGCCCCGCGAGTCGGTGCCGGTCTCCTCGGCAAAGCCGGATCGCCGGGTGCCGCCCGCGACCAGCACGCACATCCCCGGCAGGCGCTTGCCGGAGGTGCTGCGCACCGTGCCGGAAACGACCGCCGCCGTCTGAGCCCGTGCCGCCGCGGCCGGGGCTGCGAAGCGGATGGCCGGGTTGGTGGCCAGCAGCCGCACCGGCGAGAGCGGGGTGACCCGGCCCGGACCGACGAGCACGTGCCGCGCGCCCGCGCTGGCCGGGGCGCCGCCGGACCACTGCGGGAAGTACCGGGACGGGCTCGCGCAGTCACGGTACTGGAGGGTGAACGCACCCGGCCGCAGCCCGGAGATGAAAAAGCGCCCGCCCGTGTGGGTGAGGCCGACGCCCGCGAGAGCGTTGCCGCGGTAGGCGATGGCGCATGCGCCCACCAGGGGCCGGCCCCGGGCGCCGATGATCTGGCCGGTGATGCCTCCCTCAGCCACCTGCTTGCCGGCCAGGTGATGGGATTTCGCCAGTGAATGGGCCAGTTCGGCCATGGTTGCCTGGACCCGCCGGCTGGGCCGCGCCGCGTGCGGGGTGGACGCCCGCACGCCGGCCGACAGGTTCGCCGCTCCGGCGGCGGCCGGCACGGTGGCGACCCCGACCGCGGCCACCGTGGCGATGAACGCTGTCCGGGCCCAAGCGAATCTGATCCTCAAAGCAGCCACCCCGATCCCATACGAGCCGCAATATGCTCATCATGCGGAAATTCATTAGGATGAGCATAGATTGGCCGCCGGTTCGGCTCATCTGATTCGGCGTCACTATTTGGGCACGATCGGTATCCGGTCCGTGAAGAACGCCAAGGGAATTGACGCGGGCCGCCCGGGGGGCGTTCAGGCGGCCGCGGCCCCGCCCAATGTCCGGCCGATCACCAGCACGTCGGCGGCGAGAGCGCCGGACGGCCCGCAGATCAGCGGGTTGACGTCCAGCGCGGTCAGCGAACCGCCAAGTTCACACGCGATCGCCGAGACCGCCGCGATGGCGGCATGGACGGCCGCGCGGTCGGCGCCCCGCTGGCCGCGCACTCCATCCAGCAGTGCCGACACCCGCAAGCGGCGCAGCATCCGCTCGGCATGGTCTTCCGTCACCGGTGGCAGCGCCACGGCGCGGTCGGAGAAATGCTCGACCAGGATCCCGCCAGCCCCGACCACCACCAACGGGCCGAGATCGGGGTCATGCACGATACCGAGCGCGAGTTCGGTGCCGGCCGGGGCGCTCTGGCAGACCAGCACGGCTGGCCCGAGCCTGGCCCGCAGGTCGGTGTAGGCGGCCAGCAGGCTGGCCCGATCGTGAATGCCCTGCCGGACACCCGCCACTTCGGATTTGTGATCGATCCCCGGTTCGTTGGTCTTGAGCACGACCGGGTAGCCGATGCCGTCGGCCGCTGCCAGGGCAGCCGTCGCGCTGGTCGCCCCGCGGACCCCGGTGACCGCGATGCCGTAATCACCGAGCAGGCGAAATGCCCGTTCCCCTGCCAATGGGCCATCCGCCAGCAGGCCCGCCCAGCGCCCCGACCGGGCGGGATCGGTGGCAGGCGGCGGGGCGGTCAGCGGGCGGGGAGTGGCGTGATCGAGCAAATGGCGCAGCGCCAGCAAGCCGGTGCGCGTGCCCTCCAGCACGGGAACGGACTCCCGGCGCAGTTCAGCGGCCACCACCGGGTCGATCGCCCCGGGGATGTTGCACAGCACCACCACGGGCTTGCTGGTGGTTCCGGCGGCATCCAGCACGGCGAGCGGGTAGGACCGGTCCCCGTCGAACTCGGGGACCAGGTCGACCGCCAGCGCGGTCGCCAGCACAGCGCTGTCGGCTGACAGGGCGGTGAGGGACTCGGTGAGCTGCCACTGCGCCCGCGCGCTGGCCCCCCACATGTCCAGCGGGTTGGCGGGCTCCAGGCCGGGGTCGAGGACCGCGGCGAGGCGCTCGACGGTGCTCTCGCCGACTCGTGCGAACGGCACCGCACAGGCCTGGGCGAGATCGGCGATATGGGCGCGTTCCAGGCCGGAATCGTGCACCGTGGCGATCCCCGTCCCCGCCGCGGAGCGCCCCGGTGGCAGCACGGCCCGGCGGCCGGCGGCGAACAGTACCAGCGAGTCAGCCAGTTCGGCGAGGTCATGGACCCGGTGGACGCCATAAGTGTCGGCCAGTGCTTCCCAGCCGCCGTCCCGGCCGGCCAGCGCGCCCGAGTGGGCGGTCACCATCGCCCGGCCGGCCTCGGAGGAGCCGGCCGTGAGCAGCACCACCGGGATGTCCGCCGCGGCCGCCCCGGCCAGCACCTCGCGGAGCAGGCCCGCCTCCCGCATCGCCTCCAGCACCAGCGCGAGCACCCGGGTCCGGGGAAGGCTGAGGGCGTACTCGGCGTACGCCGCCGCGCTGGTGACCAGTTCCTGGCCGGAGGAGACCGCGATCGTGAAGCCGATCCGCCGCCGGGTGCGGAGCATGGCCGAGAACACCGATCCCGAATGGCTGATGAGTGCCACCGGGCCGGCGGGCAGCGGATCCGGCTCCACGTACCCGACGGCGCGCAGGCCATGGCTGACATTCACGAACCCCATGCAGCCCGCTCCGCACAGCGCCATGCCGGCGTCCTTGGCGATCCCGGCCAGTCGCTGCCGCAGGCCGGGCTGGTGCCCGGGCTGGTCGTGGGCGCCGGCGAAGATGACCGCCGAACGGTCCCCGCGCTGCGCCGCCAGCGACAGTTGCCCTTCCAGGGCGGGATCGCCCACGCCGAGCAGGACCAGATCGACCGGGCCGGGAAGGTCGGCCAGGGAAGGATGGCAGGTCTGCCCGGCGATCTGACGGTGACGGGGATTCACCAGGTACAGGCGCGGCGCCGCGGGGCTGAGCCGGGCCTGCGCCAGCATCCGCTCCCCCAGGCTCCCCGGCCGGGGACTGGCCCCCACCAGTGCCATGCTGCGGGCCTCCAGCATCCGCCGGACCGGGGTCATGCGCGGGACGCCAGCCGGCGCCTGCCCCGCTTGGCGTCCCTGATCGCGGCCTTCGCGGCCTGCATGCCGGGGATTCCGCAGACCCCACCGCCGCCGTGGGTGGCCGAACTGCCGTAGTACAGGCCGTTCACCGGTGTGCGGTAATCCGCGAAACCCGGCGCCGGCCGCATATGGAACAACTGCTCCAGGGAAAGCTCGCCGTGGAAGATATTGCCGCCGATCAGCCCGTATTCCTGCTCCATGTCGTACGGCCCGACGATGTCCATGTGCAGGATCGAGCTCTTGAAGTTCGGTGCGAGCTCGTTATAGCAATCGATCATCCGGTCGGCGTAGGCGCGCAATTCCCCGTGGTGCGGCTGCTCATTCCAGTCGGCGGGCACCCACTGTGTGAACAGCGACATGATGTGGTGGCCCGCCGGGCACAGCGTCCGGTCGAAGGCGGTGGGGATCACCCCGTCGCTGAAGGGACGCTCGGCGGGGCGTCCCGAGCGGGCGTCGGTGAAGGCGCGTTCGATGTACTCCATGGTGGGCGCCATCTCCACAGATCCGGTGTGGTGCTCGGCGAGCGTGGTCCCCGGATCAGCGGTGAAGTCTGGCAGTTCGCCCAGTGCCAGGTTGATCTTGACCACTCCGCTGCGGGTCTTCCACCGTTCGATGTCACGCACGAAGTCGGCCGGCAGGTTGTCCCGGCCGACCTGATCCAGGAACGCGGTGCGGGGGTGGAGGGTGGACACGAGCACGCTTGCCCGGATCTCCTCACCGTTGTCCAGCACCACGCCGGCCGCCCGTCCGCCGGACAGCAGCACCCGCGACACCCGCGCACCCGTCCGGATCTGCGCGCCCGCGACCCGGGCGGCCGCCGCTATCGCATCTGCGACCGCGCCCATCCCGCCCTCCTGGAACCCCCAGTTGCCGAGGTGGCCGTCTCCGATGTCGCCGATGGAATGGTGTGCCATCACATAGGCGGTGCCCGGTTCGTAGGGGCCGGCCCAGGTGCCGATCACGCCGTTGACCGCCAGCGCGCCCTTGACCTGCGGAGATTCGAACCAGTCGTCGAGCAGGTCGGCGATGCTCATGGTCATCAGCCGGGTGGCGTCCGCGATCGTGCGCACATCGAGGCCGCGATTGCGCCAGGCCAGGCGCAGGGTGTCCGCCAGGTCACCCGGCTTGCGCGAGCCCAGTCTCGGCGGCACCGTCATGAGCAACGGGCCCAGCACGTCGGCCAGGCCGGACAGCCAGGCGTCCCAGACCGGCATGGCGTCGGCGTCCTTGCGTGACCACTTGGCCACTTCCTCGTGGTTGCGCTTGGCGTCGTCGGCGTACAACTTCAGCGAGCCGCCCTCGGGATACGCCTGGTAGTAGGGGCCCATGGGGAAGACCTTGTATCCGTACCGGGTGAGGCCGAGGTCGCTGATGATCGAGGGGGGCATGACGCCCATCACGTACGAGAGCCGGGTGACCCGGTACTGCGGCGCCTGCGGCCAGGGAGCCTCGGTGGTTGCCGCACCGCCGGTGTGGCCGCGTGCTTCGAGCACCAGGGTCCGGGCGCCCGAGCGCGCCAGATAGGCGGCGGCGACGAGGCCATTGTGTCCCCCGCCGACGACGATGGCGTCATAGTGTGCGGTCATGAACGACCTCCCTGAAGGGACTGACTGAATGTTCAGTCTAGGAACCTGCTACCCTTCCCACAAGGATGAGGATCAAGATCGGGCGAGGCAGCAGGTGCTCCCTACCAGTGCGCCCGCCGGGACTGCTCGATGAAGGAGCAGGCGGAGCCGGCAGGCACGGCCGACCAGCGCCGTGAGCAGATGCTGCGCGCCGCCTTGGACGTGATCGCCGAGCGTGGCTACGCCGAAACCCGCATCGCGGACGTCGCCGAGCGGGCAGGGACCAGCCCCGCCCTGGTCATCTACTACTTCAAGACCAAGGATCAGCTGCTGACCGAGGCGATCAGGTACTCGGAGGATTCCTGGTACGAAGGTGGCACCGCGCGGATGGCCGCCATCGAGACGGCGGCGGGCAGGCTTGCGGAGATCGTCGCCATGTCCTGCTTCCCCGAGGCCGACGCCGACCGTTCCTCATCGCTGCTGTGGCTGGACCTGTGGTCGCAGGCGGCGCGCCACCCGGGGGTGGCGAGCGTCCGGCAGAAGTTCGACGAACGGTGGCGGGACACCATCAGCGCGCTGGTGCTGGCTGGGCAGGCGGATGGCGAGTTCGGGCCGGTGGATGCCGCCGACTTCGCTGTCACACTGTCCGCGCTGCTCGACGGCCTGTCCATCCAGATCGCGCTCGGTGATCCGGTGGTGGATGCGGCGCGTGCCTTCGAGTTGTGCATGCGGTTCGTCACCGGGCAACTCGGGTTCGAATGGGAGCCCCCGGCTCGGCGGCAGGTGCCGGGGCCGGGATGACAGACGGGCCACGGGGTCGTGACAGGGCCGGAGCGACGCAGCGGTCACGGGGGCGTGATGGGGCCGGGGGCCGGCCCAACTGGGGTCGGTATCCCGCGTGAGCGGACGAGGCGGAGGTGGCCCGGTGGCCGGAGGACTCATCGAACTGGTCGCGCTGACCAAGCGCTTCCACGAGGTGGCCGTGGACAACGTCGACCTCACGGTGGCCAGCGGTGAGTTCTTCTCGCTGCTCGGCCCGTCCGGGTGTGGGAAGACCACCACGCTGCGGCTGATCGCGGGATTCGAGCAGCCGACCGCCGGCCGGGTGCTGCTCGATGGCAACGACATGACGAACGTGCCCCCGCACAAGCGCAACGTCAACACCGTATTCCAGAGCTATGCGCTCTTCCCGTTCCTGACGGTCTTCGACAATGTCGCGTTCGGCTTGCGCCAACGCCGCCTGTCCAAGCAGCAGATCGCCGCGAAGGTGGGGCAGGCACTGGAATTGGTGCAGCTGACGGGCTACGAGAAGCGGCGCCCGGGCATGCTCTCGGGCGGCCAGCAGCAGCGGGTGGCGCTCGCCCGCGCGCTGGTCCTGGATCCAGCGGTGCTGCTGCTTGACGAACCGCTCGGCGCGCTGGACGCCAAGCTCCGGCGTTCCCTCAAAGTGGAGCTCAAGACCCTGCAGGAACGGGTCGGGATCACGTTTCTCTACGTGACGCACGACCAGGAGGAAGCGCTCACCATGTCGGACCGGCTGGCGGTCATGGATTGCGGCCGGATCGTGCAGATGGGGACACCTCGTGACGTGTACGAGGAGCCTGCGAACACCTACGTGGCGGACTTCCTGGGCACCTCGAACCTGATGTCGGTCGAGGTGGTGCGGCGGGTCCCGGGCAGTGGCTGGCAGGTGCGGCTCGGTGAGTCGGTGCTGGTGGCCGACGCCGGCGATGTGGACGCCCCCGGTCCCGCCCATGCGGTAATCCGCCCGGAACGGGTCCGCATCGAGCCACCGGACACGGCGGGGCCGAACCGCGTGCCCGGGATGGTGGAACGGCTGGTGTTCCTGGGCTCGGCAACGCAGGTCATGCTCCGGCTTGGCCCGGGCGTTCCGCTGCAAGCGCTGGTGCAGAACGACGGCACTGCTGCCGGGCTGGTTCAGGGCACGCCAGTCCAGGTCCTGCTGCCGCAGGACTCGCTGCGGGTGCTGGCGGGATCGGCCGTGCCGGAAAGCCTGCATAACGGGAACGGCGAAGCCACGCTGAGCCCTGCCGGGCCGGCACCCGCGGCGGCCGGCTGAGCGCTGGGAGCAGGCACCCGTGGCGGGGCGGGCCCGGCAGGGATTCCCGCGGGACCTGCCCTAGCTGTCGCTGATGACGCTCGCCAGCAGCCCGGTGGTCTCCGCCGGTGTCAGCGCCTGCGCTGACAGGTGGTTCATGACCTGCATGTAGTGATCCACGTCCTTGAGCTCATCCAGATAGAGGGCGCTGGTCAACTGTTCGAGGTAGACCACATCCGGCAGGTCGGGCGCGTCGAACCGCAGGATCGTGAAGGGCCCGCCCGCGCCGGCATGACCGCCCGCGTCCAGCGGCACGACCTGCAGCGTGACGTTGGGCAGCGCGGAGACCTCCTGCAGGCGCCGCAACTGGCTGAGCATCGTCTGCCGGCCGCCGACCGGCCTGCGCAGCGCCGCCTCGTCGATGACCGACCAGATCCGCGGCGGGTCCTCGGCCGTCAGCAGCGCCTGCCGCCCCAGTCGCAGGCGGACACGGCGCTCGATCTCCTCGTCCGGCATCGGGCTCGAGCTGAGCGTGGTGACTGCCCGGGCATACTCCGCGGTCTGGAACAGCCCATGCACGAACTGCAACTCGAAGGTCCGGATGAGCGAGGCGGCCTCCTCCAGGCCGAGGTAGGGCTCGAACCAGCCGGGGAGGATGTCCGCGTACTTGTCCCACCAGCCTCGTTCGTTGGCCTGGCTGACCAAGGCCAGGAAGGTCGCCCGCTCCTGTTCATCGGTCACGCCGTAGAGAGTGAGCAGGTCGGACACATCCCGGTCTTTGAAGCCCACCCGGCCGTGCTCCAGGCGGCTGATCTTGGACCGGGAGCCGCGGATCTCGTAGCCTGCCCGCTCGGGCGGGACGCCCGCGTTCTCCCGAAGCCGGCGCAGCTGGTTACCGAGCATCATCCGCACGACGGTGGGCCCGCCACGCTGCCCGCTCAGTGTGGATGCAGCGACAACGTCACCACCAGGGCCCACCGGTTCCGGATCGCTGGCCACGCCGCTGTCCTGCACCATTCTCATTCCGCTCCCGGATCATAACTCGACCAGCACGGGAACCCCGTCCAGATATGCGGGACGGGGCCGGGCCACGCCGTTGCGCCAGGCGGGGAGGAGGACGGCTAAAAGGGCCATCCGGCTGGCGCACCCGTAACGATACATCGCGCTAAGTGTTGCTGTCGCTACCCCGGGCTGAGGGATTTGGCGGATAGCCGCGGAGCGAGCCGTCGGAGCCAGCTGCGGAGCGAGCCGTCGGAGAGCTGCGGGGCCGCTGTTCGGGCCAGCGAGCCGCTGACCCCCGGTGAGCCCTGGCCGGGCGCTGGCCGGGCGCTGGCCGGGCGCTGGCCGGCACGTGGTCAGCACATCAGATCATCGAACTCGCCGTCTTTCACGCTGCGCAGGAACGTCCCCACTGCCAGGCGAGAGTAGATCAGGGCTGGACCCGAGGTGTCCCTGGAGTTGCGGATGGCGACCTGGTCGGCCGGCAGTTCCGCGAATTCGACACAACTGCCGGTGGGGTTGGAGGCGGCACTCTTGCGCCACCGCGCCCAGGGGAGTTCGTCTGCCGGCATGACATCAATGAGCCGCATCGGGCACCTCCGTGGCCTGGTGGCGACTGTTACAGCGATGCCACTTCCTTGCAGGAAGGTGCACGCGGCGCTTGCACGCGGCAGCATAACATGCGCATGCATGTGCATTTGCCCCTTGCGCCAGCTCTGTGGACCGGGCATGATGCCATTGCCTATGTCCAACTGACGGGATCGGTGTGTTCGAAATTGTGACGGCGGCCAAGCCAGCGCTGTCGGCATCCGCCGATGGCGCTGGTGCCGTTTGGCGGTGGCTGATGCCCGCGGTGGAGATGGCGGCCCTGGCTACCGGTAATTGGCCGTTGAGCCGTGATCCTGCGCGCCCGGGATGGACCTGCCTGCCGAGGGTGGCGACCCGGACCCCGCGCCTGAGCGCCGGTTCGGTGGGTGCGGCGAGGGAGTTCACGGCCGCGATCCTGGGTCGGTGGGGGCTGGCCGACCGAAGTGACGATGTGGTCGTTGTCGTCTCAGAACTTCTCACCAACGCGCTGCGGCACGCGGTCTCGGCCGCTGATGAGCCGCGCTCACGCTGCCCGGTGCGACTGGCGCTGCTGCAGCCTGGGCCGTGCGTCCTGTGCGCTGTCTCCGATCCCAGTCCGGCCACTCCCGTCTTGCGAGAGCCGGGCTGGTTTGAGGAGAGGGGCAGGGGCCTGCATGTCGTCGACGCCCTCAGCGACCAGTGGGGGTGGACGGCTCCCGGCCCTGCCGGGAAGGTGGTCTGGGCGATGATCTCGGCCGCCCGGCCGATGGCCTACCACAGTTGAGATGATGGTTTACCACAGTTGAGATGAGGCTAGCCCTCAGCGCCGGACAGCACCGTCAGCGCCGCGGTTGCGCCGCCACGTTCGCCACGCGTCAGCCATCGGTAGCCCACGAAACCGATCAGGGCGACCAGGAATGACATCACAAGCATGATGGTGCCGAGCGCGTTCAGCGCCGGGCCGCTGTTGCCGCCCCGCGTGTTGGAATAGATGATCACCGACATGGGCTGGGTGCTGGCGGTGGACGAGAGCAGGTCCACCAGCACGAAGTCATCGATCACGCCGGAGAAGATCAGCACGGCGCTGGCGAAAATGGCCGGTGACAGCAGCGGCAGTAGCACCCGCCGCACGGTCTGCGGGCGGTTGGCCCCGAGGTCTGCCGCCGCTTCCTCGTACTGCCGCCCGATCGTGGCCAGCCGCGCCTGCACGATGATCGCTGGCCAGCTCACATTCCATGTCACCAGCCCGGCGGTCTCCGCGATGGTGCCGAGCTTGATCGCCGTGAACAGCGAGGTGAACACGAAGAACATGGCCACGCCGAAGATCAGTTCCGGTACCACGAATGAGAGGATCATCGTGAAATTGGCGGCAGCCGGGATCGGCCCCCGCCAGCGGTTGATGCCGACCGCGAACGCGACCCCGAGGGGCACGGCGATCACGGTCGTGTAGGCCGCAAGGCGAAACGTCTGCAGCACCGCCGCGTGCAACTCGGGATTGTGCAGCACCGACTGCAGCGGGTCGGTGGTGTACCAGCGCATCGAGAAGCCCTGCCAGGCACTCTGCGACTTTCCGTTGTTGAACGAGAACAGCACCGCGATCACGATCGGCACCAGCGACCAGATCAGGTACAGCCAGGTGAAACCCTCCAGCAGCCACGGATGACCCCATGGATTGCGGCGTGGCCAGCGGATCCGCCGGGCCGGCTCAGCCCGCGGTGCGGTGGTCTGCCTCGTCGGCGCCGCCGGTGCCGCGGTCATGAGACGGCCTCGCGCGAGGAGCGGTTGGTCGCGATCACGTAATAGAGCATGGGCACCAGCAGGACCGTCAGCATCATCATGGACAGCACGGCGCCCTGCCCCTGCAGTCCGGGGGTCTCAAGCTGGCCATCGATCACGTTGCCCAGCATCGAAGTCGAGGCCGTCCCCGACAGCATCTGATTCGTGAAGTAGTCGCCCAGCATCGGCAGGACGGTGATCAGCATGCCGGTGAGGATCGGCTGCCGGGACAGCGGCAGGGTCACCCGCAGGAAGGTCCGCACTCTTCCCAGCCCGAGGTCGCGGCCCGCTTCGATGAGCCGGGGATCGATGCGGTCGAGCCCGGCGTACAGCACCAGGATCAGATAGGGGATGTAGCCGTAGGCCAGGCCAAGGATCACCGTCACCGACTCTCCGCCCAGCCAGTTCACCGGGCTGATCCCGACCAGGGAGAGCAGCCTGTTGATGTAACCGCCGGTCTGCAGCAGGTCGATCCAGGCAAGCATCCGCATCATGTAGCTGATCCAGAAAGGAGCGATCAGCAGGAGCAGGAACAGGCCCTTGCGGCGGCCGGCGAAGCGGGCGACGAAATAGGCCGCTGGGTACCCGATCAGCAGCGACAGGACCGACGCGGCCACCACATAGACGAGCGTGCGCGCAACGATCGGGCCGATGAACGCGCCGGCGCCGGTGATGTCGCGCATGAGCGAGTCAAGGTTCGCGGCCGACCATTGCAGCGGGTTCCACACGGCGACCGGTTCCTGCAGGAACGGGTTGAGGTAACCGCCGCTGATCGCCAGCACCGTATAGAACGGGACGACGAAGAACACGGCCAGCCAGACCACAGCGGGGACTGCCAGAATGGCCCAGAATGTCCGGCCCGGCGCCCGCTGCCGTCGGCGCATGGTCACGGCCATCTGGCGCTAGATTCCCTTGCTCACCGAGAGCCACGCCTGCTGCCAGAGCGCGTCCGCGGCCGGCGGCAACTCCAGTTCCATGACGCCACGGCGGAAGTAGGACGGCAGGACGGCCGTCGATATCAGGCTTGGTATGAGGAGGCCCTCTTTGACCAGTCGCTGCGGGGTGATCGCCGTGAGCGGCTGCATGTAACCGTTGTAGCTGATGTTGGTCAGCGCGTTCGGGAGATCGAGCATGTAGTCCAGGAAGAGATGCGCGAGCACCGGGTTCTCGCCGCCGGCGAGCACGGCCATCGTGTCATTGCCGACCGGACCCTTCCCATCGGGCGGGAACCAGTAGCCGATCACATCCGGTGACACGCCCTTGGGCATGTAGGCCGGCGCGGCCGCCATGTCCCCGGACCAGGCGTGGTGGATCCAGATCTGCCCGCTGGGCACGTTCGAGTAGTCGTTGTTGTCGATGTGGACGTTGACGAGCTGGGACAGGTCCTGGAGCGCCTTCTGGGACTGCGTGATCTGCGCCGGGTCGGTCGTGTTGAGGTTGAAGATCCCGTCTTTCATCAAGCCCAGGCTGATGCTCTCACGGTAGTCGTCGAGGATCGCGACCTTGCCCTTGTACTTGGCCTGCCACGGCATGGCCCAGGGATTGGCCATCGTGTACGGGTTCTCGTGGACATAGTCCTTACGCCAGGCGATGCCGGTCGTATAGATCGTGTAGGGGACCGTGTACTGCCACTTCTGGTCATAGAACGGGTTGGTGAAGTCCGGCCAGGCCTGGTGGATGTTCGGGATGTAGCTGTGGTTGAGCGGCCGGAGGATTCTGCTCTCGATCAGGGTGCCCAGCACGTCGATGGTCGGAATGAACACGTCGAACTTGACCTGCTCGGTGCGCAGCTTCGACATGGCTTCACTCATGGTGTTGAACGTGGTGACCTGGACCTTGCAGTTGTACTTCTTCTCGAAGTCCTTGACGCACTGCTGGTTCAGGTAGGCGACCCAGTTGTAAATCTGCAGGGTCGCGTTCTTCTCGGGCTGCAGGCCGCTCTTGATGGGCTTGTTATCAGCGTAGAGCGGCCAGGTCACCGGGTGGTTCGGGCGCGCCAGTGGAATGGCGCTGCCGGAGGATGACGGCCCGCCCGCCGAGGGGCTCGAGCATGCCTCCAGCAGTGTGCCGATCCCGCCTGCGAGCAAGCCCGCGGCCGCGCCCTGCCGCAGGAAGCCCCGCCGCGAGAGCCCGGGCTGCCGGGATCCTTCTGGTGACCAGCCTTCTCGGGGGTGGCGCATCTGTCTCACCTTCCTGCGGGGGGCGTCCGCCGAGAGCAGGCCCCCGGCCCGGCGAGTTCGGTGCCCTTTGAATGAACGTTCCGTCAATAACTGGTACTACTGCCTTCCCGGTGGCGCAAGGCCCCGCGAGTAAAAGTTCGACTCAGGAGCTGACCATCGCCGCAAACGTGGCGAAGTTTGCCACGAAGCGATCGATGTCCGCCTCACTGTGCTGGACCGAGATGAGCCACTGCTCGATCTTGCCCCAGGGCGGCAGGAAAACCCCGCCGTTGTGCTGCACCAGCCAGTGCGCGTGACTGTACCGGCCATCCACCTCCAGGAAACCCCGGTAGTCCCGGACAGGTTCGGGACTGAACACCACGCAGCCCTTTGCGCCGGCGGAGACGACGTGCGCGGACAGGCGATGGTGGGCGATCACCCGTTCGATTCCAGAAACCGCGCGGGCCCTCAGCGCGTCGATCCGCTCGTAGGCACGCGGGGTGGCCACCTCGCACAGCATGGCGCGTGCTGCGGCGATGGCGAGTGGGTTGCCGTTAAAGGTTCCCACCATTTCGTAGCCGCCATCGGCTACGTGTGCCATGACCTGCCGCGTGCCGCCGATCGCAGCGACCGCGATTCCGCCGCCGATCGCTTTGGCGAGGCAGATGATGTCGGGCGTCACGCCGGTCAGCCCGGTCGCGCCACCGGGCCCCGCGGTCAGGCCGGTCTTGACCTCATCGAAGGTCAGCAGCGCCCCGTGTGAATGGAGCAGGTCCCTCAGCGCGGCGAGATAACCGGGCTCAGGGTGGATGATTCCGGCATTCATCATGATCGGCTCGATGATCATGCCCGCGATCTCGCCGGGATGCTCATCGAGCAGCCGGGCGACGCTGTCGAGGTCGTTGAAGGTCGCGACCAGCGTCAGCCGGATGATCGCGTCCGGGATGCCGGTACTGGCCGGTGCCTGGGCCGGCTTGCCCGGTGGCCCGGCTTCTTCGGGCTCGGGGGTGACCGAGACCTGCACGGAGTCGTGGTGGCCGTGGTAGCAGCCCTCGATCTTGATAATCAGGTCGCGGCCGGTGATCGATCGCATCAGATGGACCGCGTCCATAGTGGCCTCGGTGCCGGAATTGGCGAAGCGCCAGACCGGCAGACCGAACCGGCGGGCCAGTTCAGCGGCCACCGTGAGGGCGTTCTGCGTGGGCTGGGCGAAGTGCGTCCCGCGCGCGGCCTGCGCGCCGACCGCCGCGACGATCGCGGGGTGCGCGTGGCCGGCAAGGACGGCCCCGTAGCCGCCATGCAGGTCCACATACTCGTTGCCGTCCACGTCGTAGATCTTCGAGCCAGCCCCGTGACTGAGCCAGACGGGTTGCGGCCGGGTGATCTGCCAACTGGAGGTGGCGCCGCCCGCCAGCAGGGCTGGCGCCTCCCGGGCCAGCGCCCGTGAGCGCGGCTGTCGCTCCACGAAGCGCTGTTCCTGCTCAGCGATGACTTCTGCGAGGACGTCGGGCATCGGTGTCCGGATGCCCTGCTTGGTGACCACGATCCTCCTTGCTCCGGCGCGTGTACCGCGGGTGGCCGCTAGCCTGACTGAACGTTCATTCAGGTTAACGGGCCAGGGCGCTGTGGGCAAGGGTGCGACACGATCGGGGGCTGGGGTCAGGCGGTGCGGCGGGTGAGCCATGCCGGGATCGTGACCAGCAGGCGCCAGCCGAGCAGGAACAGTCCAAGGAAGGCGGCGGAAACGAGCACGAAAGCCAGTTCCGTGCCCTGCCCCGAGACGACGCGCAAAATCTGGCCACCGGCGACCGTGCACGCCCAGATGACAAGCCCCGTCGGCAGCACGGTGAGTGGCCGCCGCCAGGCGCGGGCGCCCGCCTCGCCGATCGCCAGGCCCGCCAGGAACGGCCATGCGGTGCTGGCGATGCCGGCAAGGGTTTCACCGGCATGATGGCTGGCTCGCCCGATCACCACGAACGCCACCACAACAACGACATCGGCGATGATGGCGAGGGCGCTGCGCATGGAACACTCCGTGATCGGGCCGCTGGGGCGGTCAGCCCACCCTAGCGGCCCCGGTCTACACTCCAGCCGTGTGCGACCTGCGCATACTGCCGGCAGGACGCCGGGATGGGACTGATCCGATGGCGAGACTGCTGATCATCCACCACACGACCTCGCCGGCTCTCCAGGAGATCCTGGAAGCGGTCGTGGCGGGCGCCGCCACCGACGACGTCGAGGGGGTCGAGGTCGTCATCCGGCCGGCCTTGACCACCGGCGCCGCCGAGGCCTTGGCCGCCGACGGCTACCTGCTCGGCACGCCGGCGAACATCGGCTACATGTCCGGGGCGCTCAAGCACTTCTTCGACACCATCTATTACCCGTGCCTGACCGCCACTGCGCGCGCCCCTTACGGCCTGTACGTGCACGGGAATTCGGACACCACCGGGGCTATCCGGGCAGTGGAGTCCATCGCGGCCGGCCTGTCGTGGCGCCGGGTCCGGCCAGCCGTCTCGGTCACCGGCCCGCCCACGGCCGCCGATCTGGAACGGTGCTGGGAGCTCGGTGCGGTCACCGCGGCGGAACTGGCTGGCTGAGCCAGTCGTCAGGAGGACCACGGATTGGCGGCGGCCTTCCCGAAGACCTCCGTCTGCAATTGACCCGGGCTCACCCCCGGCTCGCATACCTGGGCCGGCAACGCGTCATGCGCGGCCGCCCAGTGCGACCACGCATACAGGGACGTCCGCTGCGCCAGGGGGTCGTTGCGGGCTCGGTGCATGGGCACCCACTGCCCGTTCTTGAGCGTCCAGTGGGCGCCAAAGGCGAGGTAGTGGGTGCGGTGGCCATCGATAACGAACGTTTGACGGTAGGGCCCCGGTGTGAAGTAGGCCTGCCACCACGCGGTGAAGTTCTGCGCGTTCGATGAGGTGATCCGCACCCGCTTGCCCGAAAGCCAGTCCTGGCCCCGGGGGTGCATCACCCCTTGGTCCACCAGGCACTGGATGAGCAGTGCGGGTGCGTCGGACACCCGCGCGGCCGGCATGTCGGCGGCGGGCACCGTGGGCGCGTGCGTCGGCCCGGAACCCGGCGGCTTGGGAAATGAGAACGAGCAACCGCTCACGACGAGGGCCACGGCGATGGCCCCCACGGTTGCGGCGGTCCTCAGCGTGCTGCGCATGATCTGGCCTTCCACGTTCGCCGATGGCACCGATACGGTGCGAACCGGTCCGGGCCGGTACCTTCCGGGCGCCGACCTCGGCAGCGTAGCCTGGCCGCGGGAGTTGCTGGGCGGGAATGCCGGGAGGTCCGCTGATGGGGTCGGGTGGCTTCTGGGCACGGGCACTCGCCGACCCGGACTGGATCGCGGCGGTCACGCCGGACGGCACCGGCCACCGGGCGGGAGACCTGCTGGAGCGCGTCAACCAACTGACGAACGGGTTGCGGGCGCGGGGCCTGCGGGCGGGCGACGGGATCGCCGTGCTCGCGCCGAACGGGGTGGCGGCGCTGGAGGTCTATCTGGCCGCGCTGCAGGCCGGGTGGTACTACACCCCCATCAACTGGCACTTCACCGCGCCGGAGATCGCCTACATCGTCGGTGACAGTGAAGCCAAGGCCTTCTTTGTGGATGAGCGATTCGCGGAGCAGGGTGCCGGCGCGGCCGAGCAGGCCGGGCTGAGCGCCGCCGCCCGCATCGGATTCGGGGAGGTTCCCGGGTTCACCCCCGACGATGAGGTCAGGGCCGGGCAGTCGGCGGACCCACCAGCGGAACGCACGGCCGGGGCCACCATGCACTACACCTCGGGCACGACTGGGCGGCCCAAGGGGGTGCGGCGGCCGCTGCCGGGGCTCGATCCGGACACCGCGGCGGAACTCGGTACGGCGCTGCCCCAGTTCTTCGGCATCTCCGCGGGCGCGCCGAACGTGCACCTGGTGACCTCGCCTCACTATCACACGGCGGTCACGTTGTTCGGTGGGAGCGCCCTGCACATGGGCCACTGCCTGGTGTACATGGACACCTGGGATTCCGAGCGCATGCTCGCCCTGGTGGAGCGATACCGGGTGACCAACACCCACATGGTGCCCACCCAGTT
>DAHUZQ010000157.1 GCA_027306495.1 Actinomycetota bacterium
CTGGCGGTCGAGGAGTCGGTCCGGCTGATGGGGGATCGGGCCGATGTGGCACGCCGCCGCGCTCATTGGATGCGGCGCCAGCTGGCGGAGATCGAGGTCCCGCCCACGGTCCGGGACGCGGTCGTGGAGCGGGCGGCGCGCCTGGGACCCGACGCTGGAGCCGTGCTGCGTGCGGCGGCAGTGCTGGCCGAGTCGGCCACTGAGACCGTGCTGACAGCCGTCACCGGCATTTGCTCTGAACGAGCTGGCGCAGGGCTGGCGGAAGCGCTTGGGTGTGGGCTGCTCGCAGATGACGGTCGTGGCAAGGTGTCGTTCCGCCACGTGCTGGCTTGCCGGGCGGTCTATGAGACCATCCCGGCGCCGCACCGCCGAATGCTGCACCACCGGGCAGGCCAGGCGCTGGAGGCAGCCGTTCCCGTTCCGGTCGCCGCGCTGGCGCGGCATTTCCGTGAGGCCGGTGAGACGGAGCGGTGGTGCCATTACAGCGAGCGAGCCGCTGACCTTTCGCTGGCAGCCGGGGACGAAGCGACGGCTGAGACGCTGCTGTGCGATCTTGTCGTGCACGGACTGCTGGGGGAGCATGACCTGATCCGCCTCACCGCCAAGATCCCGTTCGCCACCCTGACCGGGCCCGCCCGCTACCGTGAGGTGGCGCGCATCCTGGAGTCCACGCTGGGGTCCGCGTCGCTGGCGGTGGCCGACCAGGCCGAGATCCGCTTCCATCTCGGCCGGGTGCTGATGTCCATGGGGGAGATCCACCGCAGCCGGATCGAATTCGAGCGCGCCGCCCCTCACCTGGGACACGACCCGGTCGCCGCCGCCCGGGCGATGATCATCCTCGGCTGGCCGCACACCACCGACTGGCCCGCCGCCACGCACCTACGCTGGCTGCGCAAGGCCGCGGAGGTGGACGCCCAAATGGCCGCCGCCGACCGGTTGTGCCTCACCGTCGACCGGATGACCGCTCTCCTCATGCTCGGCGAAGAGGAAGGATGGCAAGAGGCGGCAAGGCTCCCCGCTGCGGCGGGGGATGCACGGGAACAGCTGCAGGTCGCGCGGGCCCATCTGAATGTGGGGGATGAGGCCATGCGGTGGGGCCGGTACGCCGTTGCCGCGCGCCACCTCGCCATCGCTCTCAAGCTGACCGAGGCGCACGGATACCCGCGTTACCGCGATCTGGTCAGAGCGGCGCGGGTCAGGCTGGACTGGTTCACCGGGGCCTGGACGGGGCTGCGGGAGACGGCTGCGGCGATCGCGGACGACGAGGACATTCACCCGCTGGTGCGGCTGGAGGCTGTCCTGGTCACAGGGCTGCTGGATGCGGTCGGCGGAGCCGGAGAACGGGCGGAAGCCGGCCTGACGCGAGTTATCGAGGGCGCGCGCCAGCACGGGGTCGTCGAATACATGGAATCGGCGGCCACCCTCGCCAGGCTCCGCCTCGCGGCAGGTGACGTGGCAGCGGCGCTGCAGGCCACCGCGGCGCCGACTGCTCTCGTGACCAGCAAGAAGACCTGGGTGTGGGCTACCGACATCGCCCCGGCGCGAGTCAGCGCGCTGGTGGCCGCAGGCAAGGTGGACGAGGCGGGCGAACTCGCAGCCGCATTCGGGCGTGGGGTGCGTGACGGCGGCGCGCCCGCTCCCCGCTGCGCCTGGCTCGTCTGTGACGCGATGCTGGCCGCAGCCCGTGGTGAACATGGCCGCGCCGCGCTCGTGTTTGCGGACGCGGCAGCCGCATGGCAGTCGCTACCGAGGCCCTACGACGCGCTGCTCGCCCGCGAGCGACAGGCGATCTGCCTGCTGTCCGCCGGTGAGCCCGAGGCAGCGCGCACGCTCTTGGCGGAGGTGCGGGCCGGACTGACGGACCTCGGCGCCACCGGGGACGCCGACCGGGTCGCGGCCGCGCTGCGTGAGCAAGGGCTGAGCGTGCCGAGCGGCTGGCGGGGGGGCAGGCGCGGATACGGTGACCAGCTGTCCCCGCGAGAGCTGGAGGCGGTCCGCCTGCTCGTGGACGGCCGTACCAGCCAGCAGATCGGCCGGGCTCTCTGCCGGTCCTCCAAGACCGTCGATACGCAGCTCAAGTCGGCCATGCGCAAGCTCGGGGTCTCCTCCCGCACCGCGCTGGCGCTGCGGGCAGTCGAGGTCGGTGCCGTGGCGGCGCAGACCCGCCCGCCGGCCTGAACAATTGCACGCAGCCCTTATAAGGACGAACTTTCAGGCATTTCCCGATAGCAAGCCGTGACGGTGGCGGCGGATGCTGGCCGCGACATCCGCTGTGACTTCCTGGGAAATGCCACATGAACAATTCCGATCCCGGCCTTGGCGAGTGCCCCTCCATGCGCGGTGAGCCAGCTCCCGCGGGCCTGCCCCCACGGGCGGACGGCGGCACCGCAACCGGACCCGGCCAGGACTGCGATGAGCCGCCGCGCGGGCCGGGAACGGACGAGCCACTGAGCCCTGCGGGCGGCGCGGACCCCGACGACGAGAACGGCACCTACGTGCCCCTGTAACCCGACCGCAGCAGCGCGGCCGACCTGAGCCGGCTGCCCGGTCTCCCGTACAGCACCCGCACCAATCGCGAGGCGATGAAGAGAAAGGCACCCCCCATGCCCCGACCCAGAGGAACGCGAAAGGCCCGAACCGCTGTCGTGACGCCGACCCTGGCGCGGCGGCGAACATCAGCCGGGCACCGGCTGGTGATGGTGGTGCTCGCTTTCGCGTGCGTCATGGGGCTCTCGATCGCGGCGGCGCCGTCCAGTCCGGCCACCGCGGCGGTAGCGGTGAGCACGACAGCGGCTGCGGCACACACAGGCACCCGGGCTGGTGGCAGCCAGAGGCCAGCCGATTCCCGGAACGCTGGCCGGGCGTCGCATGCGGTCGCGGTCGCACATGCCCGGGCTGGGAAGGCAGGCCCGCCGGTGGCGCGCGTGTGCGCGGTGCCGAAACGGAAGCGACTGGCCTCGTGCCTGGCGCTGGTGCGCACAAACGTGAAGGCGCACAAGGGGCTGTTTGCCCGCGGCACCGCCCCCTCCGGCTACGGTCCCGCTGATCTGCAGAGCGCCTACAGCCTCCCTTCTGCGACCGCCGGCAGCGGGGAGACGGTGGCGATCGTGGACGCTTACGACGACCCCAACGCCGAGGCGGACCTGCAGCTGTACCGGCAGCAGTACGGCCTGCCGGTGTGCGACACCGCCAACGGCTGCTTCGCGAAAGTCAACCAGGAAGGCCAGCAGGGCAGCTACCCGGCGCAGAACACAGGGTGGGCGTACGAGGAATCGCTGGACGTGGACATGGTGTCGGCGATCTGCCCGAACTGCCACATCCTGCTCGTCGAGGCGAACAGCAATTCCATCGCCGACCTCGGCGCATCGGTGCAGGAGGCGGTGAAGCTCGGTGCCAAGTACATCTCCAACAGCTACGGCGCGAGCGAGTACGCCTCCGAAACCAGTGCTGACCAGTACTACAACCACCCTGGCGTGGTGGTCACCGCGTCCGCGGGCGACGGCGGGTATGGCGTCAACTTCCCGTCCGCGTCCCAGTACGTGACCGCGGTCGGCGGTACGACACTCACCAAGGATGCCAGTGTGCCACGCGGCTGGACGGAGACAGTGTGGGGCAGCGCCTCAGGTGGCAGCGGCACCGGCTCGGGATGCTCGGCGTATGAGCCGAAGCCGGCCTGGCAGCACGACAGCGGATGCGCGAACCGGACGACCGCGGACGTGTCCGCCGACGCCAACCCGGCCACTGGGGTCGCGGTGTATGACAGCCTGGGCGGGTCCTACGGGGCCGGCTGGCTCGTGTTCGGCGGCACCAGCGTGTCCTCGCCGGTCATCGCCTCCACCTACGCGCTGGCGGGAAGCCCCGAGGCGGGCACCTATCCGTCCTCCTACCCGTATCTGCACTCCGGCGGGCTGAACGATGTCACCTCCGGTGCCAACGGCACCTGCACGCCGTCGTATCTGTGCACCGCCGGCCCTGGATATGACGGGCCGACGGGGCTGGGCACTCCCGCCGGGGTCACGGCGTTCGCCCCGGTGGGCGCGGGCACACTGGCCGGAACGGTGACCGACGCTGCCACCGGCAAGCCGATCGCGGGCGCCACGGTGAGCGTCGGCAGCACGACCGCCGCCACCAGCAGCACCGGGACCTACTCCGCGGTGGTGGCGGCAGGCGCCGACACCGTGACCGCCCGCGCCTTCGGGTACGTGGAGAAGACGGCGACCGGGGTCCAGGTCACCCAGGGCCAGACCACCACCCAGAATTTCGCCCTCGCCACGGCGGCCACCGTCACCCTGTCCGGGACCGTCACCGCCGGGTCGGGGCACGGGTGGCCGCTGTTCTCTGCGATCACCATCGACGGCGACCCCAACGGACCCGTCTACACCGACCCCTACACCGGCCACTTCAGCGTCAGCCTGCCCGGCCAGACCAGCTACGACCTGACCGTCGCGCCGGTCTACCCGGGTTATGTGGCCAAGAATGTGACGGTTGCCGTCGGCACCTCGAACCTGAGCCAGAACGTCGCGGTCACTGTCGATCCGGCTGCCTGCACGGCACCCGGGTACGCCATCAGCGGCGGGACGTGCGCGCCGGTGGCGGGTGGCCTGGTGGACGGCGTGATCACCGATGCCAACACCGGCAAGCCCGTCAATGGGGTGACTGTCACCAGCGACGCGGACACCCACGACACCGGGACCAGCGCCGCGACCGCCGACCCGGCCGTGCCGGGCGGGTTCTACTGGCTGTTCTCTTCCCACTCCGGCGCGGTGACGTTCACCACGTCCCGCACTGGCTACAAGACCGAGTCCGCGTCCGCGAACGTCACGGCCAACGCGGTGAACAGTAAGGACTGGGTGCTGAAGGCCGGGCAGCTGGCGGTCACGCCCGGGAGTGTGTCGGCGACCGAGACGCTGGGCCAGACTGTCACCAGGAAGATCACCTTCACCAACAACGGCAGCGTGGCCCTGCACCTGGACCTCGGCACGCAGGCTGGCGGGATCACCCTGCTCGGCCAGGCCAAGGCGACCGGCGCGCCGTTGAGCGCAATCAAGGGCCACTTCAACCCTCAGCTGGCCCCAGGCGAGGCGGTGCCGTGGCGCGCGTTCGCATCCCCGGTGACGGGCCGCGAGGGCGGAGCGGCCGACTGGGCACACATCGCCTCCTATCCGATCCCGATCTACGGGAATGCCGCCGCCTACGACCCGCAGACCGGCGAGGTCTACTCCTTCGGCGGCTACACGTCAGGCGGAACTACTGCGAAGGGGTATGTCTTCAACCCGGCCACTAGCCACTGGTCCGCGATCGCGCCAGCCCCGCAGGCGCTGTACCTGTCGGCGGGCGCATTCGTGGACGGCACCGTGTACATGATCGGTGGTCTCACAGGTGCCGGCACACCCTCGGCGGCGGTCTATGCCTACACCCCTGGTGCCGACCGCTGGTCTCAGGTCGCCGCGCTGCCTGGCGCGGCCAGCGGCCCCATGGCCGCAGTCCTGGGCGGACAGCTGTACGTCGTCGGTGGATGCGCGGGCTCATGCCAGAAATCGGCGCTGAACGCCGTCTACCGGTACACCCCCGGCAGCAACACCTGGAGTCAGCTTGACAGCTACCCGGTGGCGGCGGGCTATGGCGCATGTGCAGGGATCGACGATCAGGTCGTCTGCACCGGCGGTTCCGCAGGATCGGGGCTCGGCGGAATCTCCGCCACCTACATCTACGATCCTGCCAGCAACACCTGGCGGCAGGGCGCCGACATGCCCTCCGACAGGGGCGCCGGCTACTGGGGGATGTCGTACGCGGGTGCGAACGGCCAGCTCCAGATCGCAGGTGGAGTCACCGCCCACAGCACGCTCATCACCAACGAGGCCCACGAATACAATCCGGTGACCAACACCTGGGCAACCCTGCCATCCACCAACACCGCCGAATACGACCAGGGCGGCGCGTGCGGCTTCTACCAGGTCGGTGGCGGGCCTCATGGCACATCAGCCCAGGTGCTGCCCGGATACGCCCAGTGCGACGGTGCCCACGACACACCATGGCTGACCGAGCACCCGAGCGGGCTGGACCTAGCCCCGGGGCAGTCCGCCACCGTTACGGTGACGCTGAACTCGGCGAAGATCTCCCAGCCGGGCACCTACACCGCGACGCTGTGGGCGGCCACCGACACGCCCTACCCGGTCACGATGATCCCCATCACCCTGCGGGTGAACCCGCCCGCCGGATGGCAGAAGATCTCCGGTACGGTTACCGACGCCAGCGGCACCCCGATCGCTGACGCGACCGTCGCCATCAGCCGCACGGCCACTAACGCCGGTGGTGTAGTCCCGGGCCAAGTCACCGCACAGCCGGGAGCCGTCGGCCAGGATGCGTTCGCGCTGCGGACGAACCCTGCGGGCTACTACCAATGGTGGCTGAGCAGCAGCGGCGGCAGGCTCCAGGTCAGCGCGGCAAAGGACTACTACCAGCCGCAGGCCAAGGCGGTGACCCTCACCCGGAGCCCCGCGGCAGCCATCAACTTCGCCCTCGTGGCCGATCCCGGGACATCCGTGTACCAGCCCGCAGCCAGCGGGCACCGCGGTGCCCGGCGTCACGCCGCCCGCGCCAGCGCGCGGACACGGGCCGCGAGCCGGGCTGCCGCCCGCCTCGCCTCGATGATGTCCGCACCGGTCAAGCGGGCCTGCCCGCCGCCCAAGCGCGGCTTCGCGAGTTGCCTGTCGCTGGTCCGCACGAATGTGCCCAGTCACAAGGGGCTGTTCCCCCGCGACGCGGCCCCGGCCGGTTACGGCCCCGCTGATCTGCAGAGCGCTTACAGCCTGCCTTCGGCTACGGCTGGAAGCGGGGAGACGGTGGCGGTCGTGGACGCCTACGACGACCCGAACGCCGAGGCGGATCTGCAGCTGTACCGGCAGCAGTACGGGCTCCCCGTGTGCGACACCGCGAATGGCTGTTTCCAGAAGGTCAACCAGGAAGGCAAGCAGGGCAGCTACCCGCCCGGCAACGCCGGATGGGCACTGGAGGAGTCCCTCGACATCCAGATGGTGTCGGCCATCTGCCCCAAGTGCCACATTCTGCTGGTCGAGGCTAACAGCGCCACCATTTCCAACCTTGGCGATGCCACGAACGAGGCGGTAGCACTGGGCGCAAAGTACGTGTCGAACTCCTACGGCGCTAGCGAGGCGTCGGTCGAGACCAAGTACAACAAGTACTGGGATCATCCGGGAGTGGTGGTCACCGCGAGCGCCGGTGACAGCGGCTACGGCGTGGAATTTCCCGCCGCATCCCCAGATGTGACCTCTGTTGGCGGCACCACCCTCACTCCTGACGTCAGCACTTCACGCGGCTGGACCGAGGCCGCGTGGGGCAGCAGCGAACCCTTCTACGTCGGCGGTGGCACCGGGTCAGGCTGCTCGCGGTACGAGACGGCCAAGCCGGTGTGGCAGCGCGACCCCGGCTGCGCCAACCGCACGGTAGCCGACGTCTCGGCGGACGCGAACCCACGGACCGGCGTGGCCGTCTACGACACCTTCGGCGCCGGCGGCTGGGTGGAGGTGGGCGGCACCAGCGTGTCCTCGCCGCTGATCGCCTCCACGTACGCCCTGGCTGGCACTCCCGCCGCGGGAACATACCCAGCGTCCTACCCGTACCTGCACGCGACCGGCTTGAACGACCTCACCTCCGGCGCCAACGGCACCTGCTCGCCGTCCTACCTTTGCACGGCCCGGCCGGGCTACGACGGGCCGACCGGGCTGGGCACTCCCGACGGAGTGGCCGCGTTCAGCCCGGTCAGGTACGGGATCGTAAGCGGGACGGTGACCGACGCCAGCACCGGCAAGCCACTGGCTGGAGCGTGGGTGAGCTCGGACGGGCTGACGGCCGTCGCTACCAGGACGGGGGCATACACCCTGGCCGTGCCCGTCGGCACCCGCGACGTCACCGCCACCTACTACGGAGACGCAGCGAAGACCGCGTCCAAGGTGACGGTGGCCCAGGGCCAGACCACGACGGAGAACCTCACCCTGGCCAAGGCGGCCAGGGTCACTGTGTCGGGTACGGTCACCGATGGCTCCGGGCATGGCTGGTCGCTCTACGCGAAGATCACCCTCAGCGGGGTCGGGCACGCCCAACCCACCACGTACTACACCGACCCGTTCACCGGGAAGTACAGCTTCAGGCTGCCTGGACGGAACACATACACACTCACCATTGCCCCTAAATATCCGGGATACGCCGCCAAGACCGTTACGATCACTGTCGGAACCGCAGCCGTACTGCGTGACGTGACTCTCACCGTTCCGGAATTGGCCTGCCTCAAGGCCCCCGGCTACACCTATTCGGGCAAGGGTGGCGTCTACGCAGATTTCACGGGCTGGACCGGCGGCACGCCGCAGGATGGGTGGAAAGTCCAGAACAACAACACCACGCCAGGATGGGTATTCGGCGACCCACCGCTCCGCCAGCTTGGTGGTGTAAATCCAACAGGTGGCACTGGCGGCTATGCAATCGCCACCCCGCTTGCGAGCTCACAGTTCGCTGCACAGGACACAAGCCTGGTCACCCCGGCATTGGACCTATCCGGTGTGGCTTCGCCGAAGGTTATTTTCAACGATTACCAGCTGGACATCAACGGCAACTTCGACATTAGCGTTGACCTCAGTCTGGACGGAGGCAATACCTGGACCACCGTCTGGCAGCAGACGTCTGTGCCCGGCACCTATAAGGCAAACCAGGTAATCACAATCCCAATCGCGCAGGCCGCCGGGAAGACCAGTGTGGAAGTACGCTTCCACTATGCGGCAAACGGCGCTTCCATCTGGGCGCTTGACAACGTGCTGGTGGGCGCTCCACGGTGCACACGCGTGCCGGGCGGCCTGGTCGCAGGGGTACTATCCGACGCCAACACCGGCCAACCGGTCAACGGCGCCACGGTGGCGAGCGTCAGCCAACCAAGTGAGTCCGGGACCTCGGTTGCTACAGGTGACGCGGCGCTGCCCGGCGGCTTCTACTCGCTGTTCTCTCCGGCCGGCGCCATAAAGTTCACCGTGACCGACGGCCGGTACGCGCCGGCGACCGGCGCGGTGAATGTCACGGCGAACTCCGTGACCCGGAAGGACTGGGTGCTGCAGGCGGGGCGCCTGACCATGACCCCGGGCGCCGTGTCGGCGACGGAGTCGCTCGGGCACGCCACAGCCAGGAGGATGACCTTCACCAACAACGGCGGCGCGCCGCTGCAGGTCGCGCTCGGTGAACAGGCGGGAGGGTTCACGCCCACCGGGATGCCCTCACGCGGCGGTCCCGGAGCAGCGCCAGCGGCAGGTGCCACGTCTTGGGGAGGCATCGCGCCCTACCCAACTCCCATCGTCAACAACGCGGTCGCCTACGACTCGCAGACCGGCGACATCTACTCAGTCGGCGGGCAAGACTCGGGCGGCGGCCTGCCGGGTCAGACGACCGGCCCCTGCCCCGGTTACGGGATAACGGCGGCCAGCTACGTCTACGACGCGTCCACACAGACGTGGAACCCGATCGCCCCGGCCCCTCAGCCACTGCAATCCCCGAGCGCCGCGTTCGTCAACGGCACCTTGTACGTGGTCGGCGGATTCGGCTGCAGAGATTATCCGAGCGCAGCCGTCTACGCTTATACGCCGGGCTCCAACACCTGGGAGCGGGTCGCCAGCCTGCCTACGGCGGTCGCGGCACCGGGTATTGCCGTGCTCGACGGCAAGCTGTACGCCGTGGGTGGCTGCGGCGGGCCGTCCTTCTGCAGTCTGGGACAGTCGCAGAAGGTGTACCGCTACACCCCCGCTACCGGCACCTGGCGGCGTCTGGCCAACTACCCGGTCTACGGAGGTGCCGCGTACGTGGCCTGTGCCGGGATCGACGGCCAGATCGTCTGCGCCGGCGGCTACGGGGCGGGAGGAAACATCCTTGACTCCACCTATCGCTACAACCCGCGGTCGAACACGTGGACCGAGGGCGCGGCGCTGCCTTACCCCGACTTCCAGATGAGCTACAGCGGCGCCAACGGCCAGCTCCAGATAGCCGGCGGTATGACCGCCGACGCCTCCTCCGATCAGGTGGTCACCGACCGGGTGTCGCAGTACGACCCAGCCACCAACACCTGGACGGCGCTGCCCAGCCTGAGCGGCCCTGAGTGGGGAGGCGGCGGAAGCTGCGGCCTGTACGTGATTGGCGGCGGGACCACATACGATGGCGCCTCAACGACCAAATCCCAGGTGCTGCCTGGGTACAGCCAGTGCGACGGCGCGGGTGACACCGGGTGGCTGTCGGCGAAAACGTCCGTGCTCACCCTGGCGCCGGGGCAGACGGTGACCGTGACGGTGACACTGGACTCGGCAAAGGTCGCCCAGCCCGGCACCTACACGGCGAACCTGTGGGCTGCCTCCGACACGCCTTACCCGGTCACGGTCGTGCCGGTCACGATGCGGGTGACCCCGCCGTCGAAGTGGGGCCTGCTGCGCGGCAGGGTCACCGGTGCGGCCGGCCGCACCCCGATCGCGGGGGCGACCGTGCAGGTGTACACCCACTGCGCGGCGGCGGATGCGTGCGGTGGCCCGTCGTTCACGCTCAGGGTCGGCTCTGATGGCTCTTACCAGTGGTGGCTGCCCACCTCGGACGGACGGCTGCTGGTGATCGCTGCCGAGGACGGCTGGGTGCAGCGGGTCGCGATCACCGGCGGAGGACTCGCCGGCCATGTCCCGGCCACGGTGTCCGTGACGGGAGTGAGGGGTGGCCATGGCGTCGTCGTGAACTTCCGGCTGGCCCGCTTCCGGCCTCCGCTGACCTGACCGGGCTATCGCGGGAGGTATCTGCTGCCGGAGGAAGGAAGGGATAGATGCAAGGGGCGGGCGCTGCTTGGGCGCCCGCCCCATTCCCATTCGGGACAGCCCGGTCACTGGCACATGCGCTTGGTCACCCAGTGCTTGCCTGAAAGGCGACCCCAGCTAGCGCCGAACCGATGATGAGGGAGCAGCCCATGACACTGTCCGCAGAGCAATCCACGCTCGATCCCCGGCGCGGCCGCCGGGCCCTCGCAGCGGCCGGGCAATCGACCCGTTCCGTTCATCTCACTGAC
>DAHUZQ010000166.1 GCA_027306495.1 Actinomycetota bacterium
TGAAGAAGCTCCTGACCGGCTGATCCTGGACCCCGGCAGGGAACCCACACGCTCCGAATGTGCGCGACCGGGCGGCCGGAGACGTCCGTGCAGGTGGACCGGCGGGACGCACCTGAAGGGGACCCGATCGGGGTCACGGATCACGACCGCGAGCCCGCCCTCACGGGGTCACGGATCAGGACCGCGAGCCGGCCCTCACGGGGATCAGGGCGAGGAGCCGACGGTCACTGGCGATGGGGTGCCCATCCGGCCCCGGCAGGTCACCATGGCCAGGTGCCGTGACCAGGCAGGGCTCCCAATGCCGGCTGGGAAGCGGTCACGCGGCACGGCGTTGCGGACCGTCAGCACGCCGCCGCCGGGAAGGGTGATCCGCCAGGCGGCGGGGATCACATAATGGGCGGTGCACAGGCCGTTCGGCGCCGACGGGTCATCCCGGTACTCCGCGGTCAGCATGATCCAGCCGACCAGGCTGGTCGAGAGGCTGTTCTGGCTCGCGACCGTCAGCGCTCCTGGGCTCAGGACTGCGGGCTGAACCACCGGGTAGGTGAGGTTGCTGGTGACCGGGTGGCCCACCCTTGTCACGCCCACCACGTGCAGCGGCCCGGGCAGGCGGCACGGCACGGATGAGGCGTCGGTGACCACGATGGATGCCAGGTCGTTCCCTGCGCCGGGCTGGGCGCCGCGATAAGTCGCCGCGAGCTGACGTGGCCCGCAGGGTGGCTCGGGTGCGGTCGCGATCACGACACCGATCTGCTGGCCGAGCCCGTCTACCCTGACCCCCGATGGCAGCACCTGGAAGATGACATCCCCGAATGGCACCGCCGGATCGCTGGCCGCACCGTCCACGGACATCGCGAAACCATGGCGTCTGGCGACCGCGAACGCGACCCTGGGCCGAAGGCCGATGAGGTCGGGGACGCGGGCACCGTAGCTGTGCGATCCCAGCGCGGTGTAGCCGAACAGGTCGTACATGACCTGGCCGGATAGCTGTTCTCGGTGCTCACCCACGCTGACGAACGCCCGGGAGCACCCGTAGACCACACCGGCCGACACGCGCCTGCGCCCGGGGTAGCCGAACAGCACACGCTGGCTGAGCGGGAGCGCCGCGCTCGCCGGGCAGGGCCGGACGCGAGCCGGAGCGGCGGTGGCGCTGGCAAGAACTGCGGCGAGGCCGGCGGCGGCCGCGCCGTGAAGGGTGATCCTCCGCGTCAGTGCCCCTCGCGCCTTCGACGCGGGCAGACCGGGGTCGTACTGGCAGATGACGGCGGTGAGGGCGCCGGCTGGTATCCGCCCGCCCGTGGCCTGCCCGCTCGCAGACCGCGCGGCCGACCCGGCCCCACTGACCAGGCGCGGCGACGGTGCGCCTGCGGGGCAGCGCAACGCGGGGGCACTGGATCCCGGCGAGGTGCCAGGGTGAGCCGAGGGTGTCGCGCACCCGGCCAGTCCGGCGATCCACACAAGCGAGGCGGCGCAGCCGGTCACGATCCGCAAGCCTGTCATGGCGACCCACCTTTCGGCGCCCGTGCCGGAACCGCACCGGAACCGCACCGGAATCGCACCGGAATCGCACCGGAACTGCACCGGAACCGCACCGTGAGGCACCGCCCAGCACCTCTGTCTGACCGCGCGGTGGGCTCACCGCACGGGCTATCCCCTAAGACGCGGCGCACCGCCGGGCGGTTGGAAGTGCCTGCCCGCCACGACATTCATGATCACGGAATCCTGTCAGTCGTATTCACTGAGAGGATTCCGTGATCATGGAAATGCGGCCGTCGTCGGCCGGCACAGGGGGGTCGGCACGGGGGAGGCGGGGGATACAGGCCACGGCGGGGTACGCTCCCGGCGTGGAGATCCCGACCGTGGCCGGCCCGGCGCGGGTGGAACTCGATGAGGTGCGGGCACCGGCGTTCCTGCTGGTGCTCACCCATGGCTCCGGCGGTGGTGTCGAAAGCCCCGACCTCATGGCCGCCAGGCAGGCTGGCCTGGAATATGGTGGCGCGGTCGCGCGGGTCATCCAGCCCTACCGGGTGCGGGGGGCAAGGGCGCCGGGCTCCGCCGAGCGCCAGGACGCTGCCTGGTTGGAGACCGTGCGGGCGCTGGAGGACTTGTTCCCGGGTATCCCGCTCATCCAGGGTGGCCGCAGCAACGGCGCGCGGGTTGCCTGCCGGACGGCGCGGGCGGCCGGTGCGCGCGGTGTGATCGCGCTCGCGTTCCCCCTCCACCCACCCGGGCGGCCGGAACGCTCTCGGCTCGACGAACTGCGGTCGGCGGGAACGGATGTGCTGGTGGTGAATGGTGACCGCGACCCGTTCGGCGTTCCCGAAGGTGATGGCCGAACCCAGGTGGTGGTGCTGGCGGGGGAGTCCCATGCGCTGGCCCGGGAACCGGGCCGGGTCGGGGAAGCGGTCAGCGAGTGGCTCGCGGATCTCAGGAGCCAGCTAGTGGGGCTGTCAGCTGGCCGAGGATGATTCAGCGGGCTTTTTGCGGGGTATTAGGAGATCGTCCCTGGTGAGCCAACGGGATCAGCGAGTGATCCACCAACCTGCTGCCACAGGTCGGTGGGCCGGTGCGGGGCGACAGTGTCCCCGCCGGGCAGCAGTTCGCCGGTGTCCTCGAAGACGACGACGCCGTTGCAGAGCAGGCTCCAGCCTTGCTCTGGGTGACAGGCGACGGATCGCGCTGCTTCGTGGTCCAGCGCCATCGCGTCCGGACAGGAGGGTGAGTGTGGGCACATGGACGTGCCTCCTGGTAACAGTCGAGCGTGTGGTGTTACTGCTGGCACATTAGTGTGCCTCATGGGGCGCATGGGACAATATGGCTCGTTGTGACGGTTTCGGTGTCCCACCCTCTCTAGCTATGCCTCCCATGTTGTCTCCCGGGTGACTACCCAGCGTAGCGATCCCGCCCCTCACCTGCCGTGAAATGTCAGCCCGTAGGCAGGGAACCGGGGCGCCGTCCCTCAAACCGCCGGAGCCGTCGGCAGTCTGACGATGCCGGTCAGACGGTGGCTCTCCCGCAAGGTGAGCAACCGTTCCGCCTCCATCGTCCAAGCCCGCACCGGCGGGGTCGCCATCGCCTTACGGCGGTAGATGCGGTCCTCATAGCCGCGCGGGCCGATCTGTGCCCGCTGGGCCGCGAAGGCGGCCCGCATGACATCGGTCAGCGCGCCGTCGAGGTCCATACCCAGCCGGTGCAAGTCGGTGTCGTCTGCTCCAGCCGCCTGGGCGTCATGCAAAGCCTGCTCGGCCTGGCGTGCGTGCTCCAGAAGGGTCTCGAACCTCTCCGCCAGGTCGGTGTCGGCGTCGTACTTCGCCAGCGCCGCCGGGCTTACCCGGTCACGCTTGAGAATCACACCCCTCAGACTAGCCGATCGGCCCTACCGGATAGTCCGCCTGGGCCGAGGCGGAGGCCGGGGCAGGGGCCGAGGCGGAGGCCGGGGCAGGGTCCGGCGGACGGAACGCGGCGAAGGGATTGGTGATGACCAGCGACCGGCTCACGAAGCGGTACAGCCTGGCAGGCCGCCCCCCATTCGGCGCCGGGCTCGATGCGTGCTCGGTCGGCGCGATGACCCCGCGCCGGGACAGGATGCGCTGCAGGTTGGTCGCCGACACCGGGTAGCCGAGCGTGGCAGCGTAGATATCGCGCAGGTGGGCGATGGTGAACGTGGCGGGTGCCAGTGCGAAGCCGATGTTGGTGTAGGAGAGCTTCGCGCGAAGGCGTTCCCGCGCCGAGTCGATGATCGACGCGTGGTCGAACGCGGTCGGCGGCAGTCGGTCGAGCGGGTGCCAGGCGGTGTCGTCGGGAATGCGGGGCTGCGCTTCGGCCGCCACCAGCGCCAGGTAGGCGGTGGCCAGCACGCGCTCACGCGGATCCCTGGCCGGGTCGCTGCGCGTCTCCAGTTGCTCCAGGTGCGCGATCTCCGTCACGTCGACTTTGCTGGCCAGATGCCTGCCCACGGAGGTGCCCAGGCGCTCGGTATCCCGCAGCGGGCCGCAGGGCAGCGACCACCGGCCCACGAACGGCTCCGCTGAGCGCTGCCACAGCAGCACGTTGAGCTGGTCCTCGCGGACTCCGAGCACCACTGCGAGCACTTCGTGCCGGAACGCCCTCGCCGCAGGAGTTCCCACTCGCTCATGGTAACGTAACTGGTATCAAGTTTTCGCCTCAGAGGCGAAAACTGGGGATGACGGTGGCGGCCCCAGCCGGCGTGCCGCCGGGACTGGAGCATGTGATGTCCATCTCCATGGGCTCCTCCGCTGCTGAACTGCCCCCGGCCGGTCACCCGGGCGGGCACACCCCGCCCCCGGCCGGGCACCCTGGCGGGCACACCCCGTCCCCGGCCGGGCACCCTGGCGGGCACACCCCGTCCCCGGCCGGCCCTGCCCGGAACATCGCGGTGCTGGCGGAGCACCCGGCCACTGCGTCCACCGAGCCGGAGCCCGGTTGGGCTGACGAGGTCCGCCGGCTCGCCCGCGAACGCGACGCACTGATCCTCGCCCACAACGACCAGGCACCCGCGATCCAGGATGTCGCCGACCACGTCGGGGACTCCCTCGCCCTGTCCCGGCTGGCCGCGGCCAGTTCCGCACGGGTCATCGTGTTCGCGGGCGTGTACTTCATGGCTGAGACCGCGAAGATCCTCGCTCCCGACCGGACCGTGCTGATCCCCGATGCCCGGGCGGGATGCTCACTCGCTGACGCGATCACCGCAGAGCAGGTCCGCGAGTGGAAAGCCGCGCACCCCGGTGCGGCGGTCGTCGCCTACGTCAACACCAGCGCCGGGGTCAAGGCTGAGGCCGACGTGTGCTGCACCTCGGCGAACGCGGTGGACATCGTCGCGGCGATCCCGGCTGGCAGGGAAATCCTGTTCCTGCCGGACCAGTTCCTCGGCGCGTATGTACGGCGCGTCACCGGCCGTGATGACATCCACGTCTGGCTGGGGGAGTGTCACGTGCACGCCGGCATCAGCCCGCAGGAACTGCGCCGCCGTGCCGCCGAGTGGGCCGACGCCGAACTGTTCATCCACCCCGAGTGCGGGTGCTCCACCGCGGCACTGTGGCAGGCGGGGACCGGCGACCTCCCCGCCGAGCGCACGAGGGTGCTGTCCACCGGCGGAATGCTCGCCGCGGCCCGGCAGACGAAGGCGCCAGCCGTGCTCGTGGCCACCGAAACCGGCATGCTGCATCAGCTCCGCCGGGCCAATCCGGCGGTCCACTGGGAAGCGGTGAACCCCCGGGCCGTCTGCCCCTACATGAAGATGACCACGCCGGCGGCGCTGCTGCGATCGCTGCGGGAGGGCGTCGAGGAGGTCAGGGTCGATCCGGCGACGGCCGCCCGGGCGCGGCAGGCCGTCGAGACGATGATCTCCGTCGGACGGCCCTCGGCGGTGGGCGAATGACCGCGGGCCTGATCCGCCACCTGCGTGCGGTCGCCCCCGCCTGGGAGCGCGGAGCGGAGGTGGTCGTGGTCGGATCGGGGGCGGCGGGCATGGCCGCCGCGCTGACGGCCGCCCGGCACGGCCGCCGGGTGCTGCTGCTGTCCAAGGCCGGGCTGGGCGGCGGGGCGACGCCGTTGGCCCAGGGCGGCCTGGCGGCTGCGGTTGGCCCGGGGGACAGCCGCGCGCTGCACATGAGCGACACCATGACCGCCGGCGCCGGGCTGTGCGCCGAGCAAGCGGTGGCGGCGCTGGTGGGCGGCGCACCGGCGGTCATCGACGGGCTCGTAGCGCTCGGGGCGCGGTTGGAGCGCGGCGCCCTGCGGCTGGAAGGGGGGCACAGCCGGCCACGGATCGTTCACGCGGGGAACGACGCGACCGGTGCCGAGGTGCACAGGGCTCTGCTGGATGCGTTGCTGGCGAGCCGGGTGCAGGTGCAGACCTACACCGTGGCACTGGACCTGCTTACCGGTGAACGAGGGATCGTCGGCGGCCTGCTCGCCGGGACTATCGGCGCCGACGGCGCTCTGACGCCCGGCGTCGTGCGTGCCCGCGCCGTCGTGCTGGCCACCGGCGGCCTGGGCCAGGCGTTCGCGGCAACGACCAACCCGGCCGGCGCCACCGGCGACGGCCTGGCCCTGGCGGCACGGGCGGGTGCCGAACTCCGCGATGTCGAGTTCGTCCAGTTCCACCCGACCGTGCTCTGGCAGCCGGGTGCGCGGGGCCAGCGCCCGCTGGTCACCGAAGCGCTGCGCGGGGCGGGGGCGGTGCTGGTCGACAGCTTCGGCCAGCGGGTCATGGCCGACGGCGATCCGCGCGGCGATCTCGCTCCCCGCGACGTGGTCTCGCTGGCAATGCACCGGCGGATGGAGCGCGATCACGATGGGGACGGCCACCTGTGGCTGGACGCCACGCGACTCGGCCGCCGCACCCTGGAGGATGGCTTCCCAGCCCTGATGGACGCCTGCCGGCGGCAGCGGATCGACCCCGCGGCCGAACCGATCCCGGTCGCGCCCGGCGCTCACTACGCCTGCGGTGGCGTGCTGGCCGACTTGGACGGCCGCACGTCTATCACCGGGCTGTACGCGGTGGGAGAAGTCGCGTCCACGGGGGTGCATGGTGCGAACCGGCTCGCGTCCAACTCGCTGACCGAAGCGCTGCTGGCCGGCCAACGGGTCGGTGACGCGCTGGGGCTCAGCCTGCCGCCACCGGCCGGCAGCCTGCGCCCCGCAACGGCGGGGGCCGGTGTGGACCCATCCTGGCGTGACCGGCTGGCGCGGCAGACCAGCCGCCTGGCAGGTGTGATCCGCGACCAGCAGGGCCTGGCTGAGCTGCTCGCGGACCTAGC
>DAHUZQ010000170.1 GCA_027306495.1 Actinomycetota bacterium
TTGGCCTTGTGCACGCGCAGATCCCCGGACCGCCCCACCACGGCGATCCCGGCCGAGTCGTAGCCCCGGTACTCCAGGCGGGTGAGCCCTTCCATCAGGGTCGGAACACAGTCCCGGTTCCCGACATAGCCAACGATTCCACACACCCCAAGTGCCTCCCTGTCTGCTGGACCCGCGTGATTGCCTTGCCTTCTGATCGCATTCCCCTGCCAACCGCTGGCTCCTTCGCCCCGCTGGCTCCTTCGCCCCGCTGGCTCCTTCGCCCCCCTGGCTCCTTCGCCCCGCTGGCTCCTTCGTCCCTTGGCCTGCCCGTTGATCCCTTTCATCCCCTGGCGCCTGTCCGCACCGGACGCTCAGCCGTAGATGATCCGGCGGATCTGCCGTTGTGAGAACTCGGGCGGTGCGACCAGGCGGGCAGCCAGTTCCCCCGAGATGCAGCCGAACGCCTGCTCGTTGGTCAGGCCACGGGCTTTGAGTTCGCGGTGACGCCGCCGCACGAAGGCGTCGGCGGGCTCCGCGAAGTACCCGAGCACCTCGGCCACCACCCTGGCGGCCTCCCCGCTGCTCAGCGGCGTCGTGCGGCACAGATGGCCGATCAGATCCTCGTGAAGACTCCGGGTCACCCACACAGCCTCGGATGTCGGACCATGATTTGGCAAGAATCCTGCCCGGAATCGGGCAGAATCAGGTCGGTTTTGTCAGCAAACGCCACCCCCGGTCGGTCCGGCCCACGAAGCCAGCGGCAGCGAGTGAACCCAGACAGGTCATCACCGTGTCGAAGTCCACTCCCGCCCGCACCGCGATCCGGGCAGGCCCCCACCCCACCCGCGACGGGACCGCCTCCAGCACACGGGTCTGGACCGGATCGAGCACATCCCGCGGCACCGCGGGCCCTCGCGGTGGGCCGGGCAATTGGTCCCCCGGGAACGCCAGCAGTTCCATCACATCCCGTGCCCCGGTGACGCAGACAGCACCCCAGTCCCGGATGATCTCATGACAGCCGGCCGACATCGCCGAGGTGACCGGTCCCGGTACGGCCATCAACGGGCGCTGCTGGTCGCGCGCGTGCCGCGCGGTGTTCAGAGCCCCGCTGCGCAGTGCTGCCTCCACCACGACAGTGCCGCGCCCGAGGGCCGCGATCACCCGGTTGCGGACCAGGAAGCCGGGTTTGGTGGGGGCGTGGCCGGGGGGCCACTCGCTCACCAGCACGCCCTGCGCGGCGACCCGACGGAAGAGGTCATGGTGCCCGCGTGGATAGGGATCACCCACGCCGCTGGCGAGCACGGCCACGGTCGACCCGCCAGCCGCGAGCGCACCGCGGTGCGCGCACCCATCTATCCCGAAAGCGCCCCCGGAGATCACGGTCCAGCCCCGCTCGGCCAACTCGGCTGCCATCTGTGTGCACACATGAGCGCCGTAGGCGGTTGCCGCCCGGGTTCCGACGACGGATACCGACCGAAGGCCCGCGTACCGCAGGTCGGCGGTCCCCTTGACCCACAGCGCCCATGGGCGGATGTCCCCGAGCAGGTCAAGCTGGCTGGGCCATTCCGCGTCCAGCGGGCAGACCAGCCGGATGCCATCACGCAGCCACTCGTCCAGGGTGGCCGTCACCGGTGCGCCACCCAGCCGGACCGCCCACCGGGCCATGGCGCGCGCCAGACCGGGAACCGCCGCCAGGGCGGTCGGCGGAATCCGGCCCACCGTGAGGGCATGGATGATCTCGGCCGGTCCCAGCACGCGCAGCAGCGCTCCCATCAGCGCGTCGCCGGGCTCTGCCACGTGCGTGAGCGCGGCCCGCGCCAGGCGGTCGGCGTCGGCCGTGCTCATCGGCCCACCCCCAGCCATAGCCCGAGCGCGAAGCTGGTCTGCTCAGCTGTCGGCCGGGCAAGGCCGGCCAGATCCGCCAGCGTCCAGGCGACCCGGATGATCCGGTCCATCCCACGGGCGCTGATCTGCCCGAGATCCAGGGCCCGGGCACGCGGAGCGAGTGCACCGGCGGCCGGGGGGAAGCGGCGCCGCAGTTCACTGCCCGGGATGTCGGCATTCACCCGCCATGGTGTGTCCCGCAACCGGGCCGCGGCCCGTTCCCGCGCGGCGGCGACTCTCGCTGCCACAACCGCGCTCGGCTCAGCAAACGACCGGTCGCTCAGCAATTCGGCCCGGCTCACCGGGAGGAACTCGACCTTCAGATCGACCCGGTCGAGCAGAGGCCCGGAAAGCCTCGCCAGATAGCGGCGCCGCATCCCGGGACTGCACACGCAGGCGACGGCGGGACCGGCACCCTGCGCGCACGGGCAGGGATTGGCCGCCAGGATCAGCGTGAACCGGGCCGGGAAGCGCGCCGTCAGGCCTGAGCGCGCCACCACCACTTCGCCCGACTCAAGCGGCTGACGCAGGGCATCGAGCACGTCCCGGGTGAACTCGGGTGCTTCGTCGAGGAAAAGGAAGCCCCGGTGGGCCAGTGATGCCGCCCCCGGCCTGATCACGCCGCTCCCGCCGCCCACGATCGCCGCCTTGGTGGCGGTGTGGTGAGGCGCGCAAAACGGCGCGTCGCGTAGCAGGGGCACCCCGGGGGGCAGGGTTCCCGCCACGGAGTGGATCGAGGTGACCTCCAGCGCGGCGGCCAGGTCCAGCGCAGGGAGCAGGGTCGGCAGGCGCTCAGCGAGCATGGTCTTGCCCGCGCCCGGCGGGCCGAGCATGGACAGGTGATGACCGCCGGCCGCGCAGATCTCGACCGCCCGGCGGGCCGCGGGCTGCCCGAGCACGTCCGCGAGATCAGGCGGTCCGCCCGGTGCCGGCTCCGCAACACGGGCGGCCGTGCTGGCGGGCTCGCCCCGGACCGTGCCAGCGCCGGGGCACCCACCTCCCGCACCCAAGGGGCCGGGCTCACCCGATCCGCCGCCCTCCAGGATCCGCACCCCCGCGTCCTTGCCCAAGCCCCTACCGCGCAGCCACCCGAGCAGTGCGGTCAGGCTGGTCACGCCGGCAACCCGCAGGCCGGGCACGATCGCCGCTTCCGGGGCGTTGGCCTGCGGCACGGCGATCATGGCAAACCCGGCCGCGGCCGCGGCGACCGCCGCCGGGAGCACCCCGCGGACCGGGCGGACCTGCCCGTCGAGCCCAAGTTCCCCGAAGAACGCCAGGCCCTCTGCCGCCGCCTTCGGCACCGCACCGGCGCTCACCAGTATCGATACCGCGATACCAAGATCGAACGCACTGCCCCGTTTGGGGAGGCTGGCAGGGGACAAGCCGATCGTGATCCGGCGTTGCGGCCACTCCTCACGGCTGTTGACGATGGCCGCACGGATCCGGTCCCGGGCCTCCCGCAACGCGGTATCGGGCAGCCCGACCAGCAGCAGCGTGGGCAGGCCGTTCTCGATGTCGCACTCGATGGCGACGCGATGGCCCTCCACACCGACCAGCGCGATGGAATGGGTGCGCGCGACCGGCATCACCCCACCCCCCGCACGTGCTCGATCAGATAGTGGTCGGTGTGATCACGGAGCAGGCCCACCACGTCGATGCGGACCTCGTCGAAGAGCACTCCGTGCGCCACCAGCCACCGGATCGCAAGCCTGCGCAGCCGCGCCCGCTTCCGGGGCGTGATCGCCTCCAATGGGCTGCCATACCGCGTGCCCGAGCGGGTCTTCACCTCGCAGACGACGAGCACCCGCCGCTCGGCGGCGACAATGTCGATCTCACCCTCGGCGCACCGCCAGTTCCGGTCCAGGATCCGTAGACCGGCCCGCTCCAGGTAATCCGCGGCGATCTGCTCCCCGTCCCGGCCCAGTACATCCTTGCTGTTCACGCTCACCACCTCCGCAGCCGAGGTTGCCTCAGCCGGGGAAGGGGGGCGAGAGGGGAACGGCAGCCTGTGGAGAAGTAGCGCCAACCACGCCGCCTGTGGACACCGAAGGCCAGATTGTCGGTGGCGGATGCTAGAGGGCACCCGGTGCGGGCGCCAGGGCGCGTCAGTGGCTGTCAGGCACCTCGAGGTCGCTCTGGGCGAGTTCCTCGATGTTGACGTCCTTGAACGTGACGACCTTGACATTCTTTACGAAACGGGCCGGGCGGTACATGTCCCAGACCCACGCGTCCGTCATCGTGACCTCGAAGTACACCTCGCCGTTAGCTACCGTGCGCACGTTGAGCTCGACGTGGTTGGTCAGGTAGAACCGCCGCTCGGTTTCCACTACGTGGGTGAACAGCCCTACTACATCCCGGTACTCGCGATAGAGCTGCAGCTCCATCTCGGTCTCGTACTTTTCGAGGTCCTCCGCGCTCATGTTCTCCCTCCGATCAGGCGGCGGCGTGAGCGTGTGCCCGGCTGACATCAACCATAGGTCAAGTCCCCGATCGGCGGCCAAGGCCGCGCAGACCCGAAACGTTGGCGAAGGAGAACCGGTGTTCCGGGCAAGGGCCGTGCTCAGCCAGCGCCTTGCTGTGGGCCGGGGTCGCGTACCCCTTGTGCCGGGCGAAACCGTACTGCGGGTAACGCTGGTGCAGGTCCCGCATCAGCCGGTCCCGGGTGACCTTGGCGACCACTGATGCCGCCGCCACGCAGGCCGCAACCTCGTCGCCCTTCCACATGGCCAGGGCGGGCACCCCCAGCCCCCTGACCGGGAACCCGTCGGTGAGGACGTATCGAGACTGCTGGGACAGCCCGGCGAGAGCGCGCCGCATCCCCTCGACATTGCAGACGTGCAGTCCCGCCTTGTCGATCTCCCCCGGCGGAATGATCACCACATGCCAGTCCAGCGCGGCCGCGAGCACTTCGCTGTAGGCACGCTCGCGGGCAGCGGCGGTGAGCGCCTTGGAGTCCGCTACCTCATGCAGTTTCGGCAGCTTGGCCGGGTCGAGGATCACGGCCGCGACCACCAGTGGGCCGGCACACGCGCCCCGGCCAGCCTCATCGATTCCGGCGACCGGCCCGAGGCCGGCGCGCGCCAGGGCGCGTTCGTAGCTGGTCAGGCCTGCCGAGCGCCTGGGTGTGTACCCGGGATTGCGGCCGATGAGCGCCGGCACCCGATCACCCGCGCCGCCGGCGCCTGCCGAGCCGCCGCCGCAGGCGCCGCTGAATCAGCGTCAGTGGGAGCGCTCCGGCCAGCCCCGCCCCAAACGGCGCGCCCGGCGCGCCGGCGACCGGCGCCACGGCGGCTATCACAGACGGCAGCGGAGCTTGCGCACCCGGGAGAGCGGCGGCGGGGCGGTTCAGCGCGGGCTGCTCGAACGTCGCCGGAATGGGCAGAATCCGCCACCTGCTGAGCGGGGCGATGATCAGGAAGGCCCGGCCGACCACCTGGCTCTCCGGGATGGTCCCGTTGCCCGGGTAACTCTGGTGGCCGCGGGAATCCCACGACACCGCCCGATGATCACCCATGACCCACAGGCGCCCAGCGGGGACGGTGATCTTGAAGCGGGTCGCCGACGGCACGTTGCCGGGGTACAGGTAGGAGCGCTCGTGCAGCGGCACCCCGTTCACGGTGACCCGTCCGTCCGTGCAGCAAGCGACATGGTCGCCGGGCAGTCCGATGACCCGCTTGATGTAGTCGTGAACACCAGGTGCCGTCCCGAACAGCCCGGTGACGTCGTTCCACAGCCTGGTCAGCGGCGGCGTGGGCCGCGCCGGGGCCGCGTTCCAGGAACCCTCGCCGTTGAAGACCACGATGTCGCCGCGGTGAATCGGCCGGAAATCGTAGACCAGCTTGTTGACCAGGACCTTGTCCCCGGGCCGGAGCGTGGGTTCCATCGACGACGACGGAATGAAGAAGGCCTGGACCACGAATGTCTTGAGGAGCAGAGCGAGCACGAGGGCGAAGACGAACAGGATCGGCAACTCGATCCACCAGGAACGCCGCTTGCGCTCCGGTTCGCGGTCCGGCTCTTGCGCGTCGCGGCCGCCGCCACCGTGGGCATCGGCCCCGCTCGCCGCTGATCCGTCCGGTCCCGGCGCGGATTCGTTCAGAACGGCCCGGCTGCCCTGACCGTCACCATCGGCGGACCGCATGCCGCCATAGCCTCCATTGGCTGCCAGGCCGGTCCCGCCCTCAGTGATTTCGTCGCCGCGGGCACGGGGATCGTCATTCATCGACACGAGCCTAGCCCTGGTGCCCGGGCACGCGGGGAGTATCGCGAGGTGCCTCCACCCGTCGGCCGCTCAGCCGACAGGCTCGCGCCGCTCGCGGATCCTGGCCGCCTTTCCGCGCAGCGAGCGGAGGTAGTAGAGCTTCGCCCGGCGGACCCGGCCACGGGTGACTACCTCGATCTTGTCTATCGAGGGGCTGTGGACCGGGAACGTGCGCTCCACGCCCACCCCGTAGCTGATCTTGCGGACCGTGAAGGTCTCGCGGACGCCCCCGCCCTGGCGGCGGATGACGACACCCTGGAACACCTGGATACGAGACCGGGTGCCCTCCACCACCCGGACGTGCACCTTCAAAGTGTCGCCCGGCCTGAATTCCGGGATGTCGGAGCGGATCTGCGCCCGCTCCAAGTCGGCGATCGCGGTGTGCATGGCAAGCGTTCCCTCAAGGTCCTCACGCGCGCGCACAGGGACTCGGGCGCGTGGCGTCGGTTGTCGCGGTAGTCCTGGCCGGGATCACCAGGAGTGCTCCCCATCAGCGCACGGGGCAGCGTGATTCAGTGTGCCACATCTTCAGCCATGACCGGGAAGCCAGCATCTGCCAGCACCTGCCGGTCCCGTGCGTTCAGCGCACCCGCCGGCAGCGACCCCAGCAGGTCGGGCCGATGCGCGGCGGTCCGGCGCAGCGATTGGTCCCGGCGCCACCGGGCGATCGCCGCGTGGTCCCCCGACAGGAGCACCTCCGGTACCACCCGGCCCCGCCACTCCCGGGGACGGGTGTAGGCCGGGCCTTCCAGCAGGCCCGCCATCGGCCCAGTGCCGCCCCCGAAAGAGTCATCGGCCACCGACGAGGCGTTCCCGACCACCCCGGGAAGCAGGCGGGCAATCGCATCGATCATGATCAGTGCGGCCGGTTCGCCACCCGACAGCACATAGTCACCGACGCTCACCTCGTCGACGGCCACCCTTGTCCCGACCTCTTCGATCACCCGGGTGTCGATCCCCTCATAACGGCCACAGGCGAAGACCAGGTGGTCGCAGCGCGCGTACCCGGCCGCGCTCTGCTGCCGGAACGGCACACCTGACGGGGAGGGCACGATCAGCCGCGTCCCCCCGCCCGGCGGGGTCACCGAACTGGTGTCCACACCTGCCCGGGCCAGGATGGAGTCAAGCGCCTCGCCCCAGGGACCGGGGGTCATCACCATCCCAGGGCCGCCTCCGAATGGCGCGTCGTCGACGGTCCGGTGCGGGTCGTTGGCCCACTCGCGCAGATCGTGGACCCGGACGTCGATGATCCCCCGCTGCGTGGCCTTGCCAAGCAGCGACAGCTGCAGGGGGCCGAAGAAGCCGGGGAAGATCGTGACGATGTCAATCCGCACCGCGCTCACCCGCCAGGTCCAGCAGTCCCGGTGGAGGATCGACCACGAGCCGGCCCCGGGGCACATCAACCTCCACCACGATCGCGGCAACGAAGGGGATGAGCACCTCCCGCCGGGCGTTCCCGGCGGGAGGTGCCACCACGAGCAGATCCTGCCCGTGATGGAGCACATCGGTCACCACGCCGACGGCATCACCCGCCGTCGTGACCACCGCCAGGCCGGTCAGCTGGTGGTCGTGGAACTCATCGGGGTCGTCCGGTTCGCCGACCGTGGCGGCATCGACCGTCAGCCAGACCCCCCGCAGCCGCGCAGCCGCAGACATGTCGCTAATCCCGGTAAAGGTGACGAGCAGGCGATCACCGTGCCAGCGCACGGCCGCAACGGTGAGCGGGCCTGCGTCGGCTGGGTCGGTGCGCAACTGGCACCCAACCCCGAACCTCAGATCAGGGTCGTCGGTGCGGACCTCGACCGACACTTCACCGCGGGTGCCGTGCGGCTTCCTCACCCGGCCGACGGCCAGCTGCCCGCTCAGCTAGCGGACCTCGTCTACGTCTACCAGGTCTACCCGGACTTACCGGCCACCGGGCAGCGACCCGATCACTGTTCGCAGAGCGCGGGCGGTGCGCCCACCCCTCCCGATGACCTTTCCCAGGTCATCGGGATGGACGCGCACCTCCAGGACCTGTCCCCGGCGCATGGTCCGGCTGGAGATTTGGACGTCATCGGGGTGCTCAACGATGCCGCGCACCAGATGTTCCAGCGACTCCTCCAGCACGCTCAGGCCTCGCTGTCCTGCCCCGCAACCGGCCCGGCAGCGTCCTCGCCTGTCTGGGAGGCCGATTCGCCAGCGGCCTGTCCGGCTGGGGTGGCGTCCGCCGCTGCCGCGGCGGGCTCGGCATCGGCC
>DAHUZQ010000174.1 GCA_027306495.1 Actinomycetota bacterium
CGCCGGGGTTGGCGGGCCGGGGTTGGTGCGGCCGGGCTGGTGCGGCCGGGCAGGTGCGGCCGGGGTTGGCGGGCCGGCCAGCGGCGCCGCGGTGGTTCGCGTCTCCACCGGGGACGCGAACCACCGGGCGGCGCGACCTAGGAGGAGTTGGTGGTCAACCGCTCCTGGCTGGCGTCGTTGGTGCTGACCGTGTCCGTCTCAGCGGCGGCACGCCGCCTCTTAGCCAGCCTGGCGTCCCGGACGCCGATGACAGAAAGCCGGCCGATCGCCAGTGCGGCGAAGAGCACGACCACGATGCCGAGGCCGGTGAAGAACGCGATCTGCTCCAGTGCCGCAATAGCCGGGCTGCCCACGGGCGTGCCGACGATCAGGCTGGAGTTCCAGATCGGGGTGAGCACCGAGCCCACGGCGAACCAGGCACCCCCGATGGCGGCCAGTGCCGCCCCGGTCAGCGCCACCGGCCGGACCCGGCTGATCAGCAGGATCAAGCCGCCGACCAGGGTGACCGCACCCGGGATGATCGAAAGCCACAACCGCCCAGATGTATAAGTCCAGGCGGAGTCCGGGGTGTACCCGAAGTGGAAATAAGGGCCGATGAATGGGACCAGCGCGCCCCAGGCGCCGAGCAGAACCAACACGATTCCGCTCACTAGGCCCCGGCTGCGGGACACTACGAGTGTCATCGTCATCACTCCCTGACAGGCAAGGGGTTGAGCCTGCCGCAACTATTCCCTACCCGCGATAGGGCTGTCTATGCCCGGCGATTCGTGGCATGCGACTCCGTGATTGCACTGGGTTACATCCGCGCCGAGGTAGCGGCCATCGGCGGGCGGGACAGCAATGGCAGGGCTGGGTGGCCGGGAATGGCCTGCAACGCGACCTGCCCGGCCGCTGAATGCGCCCGGGCTGACCGACCCCCGGCGGTGCCGGGGGCGTGGTGCGCAGCCTGACGCGGTTGCGGGAGGGGCGGCGATGAGATGGGCGACGGAAGGAAGATGAGATGGGCGACGGAAGGAAGCCGTGATCTCGCCCGGCCCGGTTACGGCGGGTAAGGTCACCTGCGTGGATCACCGTCGCCTGGTGCCGCGCACGGACGCCGTGCTGGCCGATCCGCGACTGGACGCCGCCGCGCGGCGGCTGGGCCGGGCGCGTGTCAAGGCGGCCGTGTCCCTGGCGCAGGAGCAGGCCCGGGCCGGGGCCATCGGCCCGGATGAGGTGGCCGACGCGGCTGTGGCGGCGCTGCCGGCGGCCCCGGTCTCGCTGACCCCCGTGCTGAATGCGACCGGGGTGCTGCTGCACACCAATCTCGGCCGGGCACCGCTGTCGGCGGCGGCCCGGGAGGCACTGCTGATCAGCGCCGGAACCAGCGACCTGGAACTCGACCTGGCAAGCGGCGCCCGCGGCCGCCGGGGCGCGGGGATGCTGGCGGCGCTCGCGACGGCCATCCCGGCGGCGCAGGCCGTGCACGTGGTGAACAACAATGCGGCCGCACTGGTGCTGGCCGCCACGGCCCTGCCGGGCACGGTCCCCGGCCCCGATGCCGTCACGACGGGCACCGTCGCCGGCCCCGATGCCCGTACCAGCCCGGCGCCGGATCGCAGGTCGCACCGCGAGATCATCGTCAGCCGCGGCGAACTGATCGAGATCGGTGACCGGTTCCGGCTCCCCGAACTGCTGGAGTCCACCGGGGCACGCATCCGCGAGGTGGGTACCACGAACCGGACGACGCTGGCCGACTACTCGGCCGCCGTCGGCCCGCAGACCGCGTTCGTGCTCAAGGTCCACCCCTCGAACTTCCGCATCGAAGGTTTCACCGCCAGCGTCGGCATCGCTGAACTGGCCCGTCTCGGCGTGCCACTCGTCGGCGACATCGGGTCGGGCCTGCTCACCCGCCATCCCGGACTGCCGGAGGAACCAGACGCCGACAGCTGGCTGCGCGCCGGCGCGGACGTCGTCACCGCCAGTGGCGACAAGCTGCTCGGCGGTCCGCAGGCCGGGATCATCGCCGGACGGGCAGACCTGGTCGGCGCGATGGCCCGCCACCCACTGGCCCGCGCGTTGCGGGTGGACAAGCTGACCGTCGCGGCCCTGGAGGCGACGCTGTCCGGCCCCGTTCCGCCGGTCACCGCGGCGCTGGCCGCCGATCCGGCCATCCTTGCGAACCGAGCGGAACGGCTAGCATCCGCGCTCGCCGCCGCCGGGATCGATGCCCGCCCGGTGCGGACTACCGCCGCCGTCGGCGGCGGGGGAGCGCCCGGAGTGCCGCTGCCCAGCGCCGCGGTGAGCTTGCCAGGGACATTCACGCTGCCGCTGCGGTCTGGTGAGCCGGTCCGCCGGGGCGAGGCCCCGGCGGTCGTGGGCCGGGCCGATGGCAACCGGATCCTGCTCGACCTGTATGCCATCGACCCCGGAGACGACGATGTGCTGGCAGCGGCGATCCTGGCGGCCGGGCCAGCCGTTCCCACACAGGTGTGTCGAGGGTAACGGCATGCACGTCGTTGCCACCGCCGGGCACGTGGACCATGGGAAATCGGCGCTGGTGCGCGCGCTGACCGGGATGGAACCGGACCGGTGGGCTGAGGAACAGCGGCGGGGGCTGACGATCGACCTCGGCTTCGCCTGGCTGACCCTGCCCTCGGGGGAGCAACTCGCGTTCGTCGACGTGCCCGGGCACGAGCGGTTCGTTCCGAACATGCTGGCCGGCGTCGGCCCGGTGCCGGCCGTGATGTTCGTCGTGGCGGCGGACGGCGGATGGATGCCGCAATCGGAGGAGCACCTGCTGGCGCTGGACGCACTTGGCATCAGCAACGGGCTGCTGGTCGTGACACGTGCCGACCTGGCCGATCCCGGGCCTGCGCTGGCGCAGGCGCGGCGGCGGATCGAGGCCACCAGCCTGGGCGAGGTGGAGGCGTGCGCGGTGAGCGCCGTGACCGGTGCGGGAGCCGACGCACTGATCGCGGCACTCGATCGGATGGCGTCCCGGGTGGCGCAGCCTGCTCCCGAGGCGCCGGTGCGGCTATGGATAGACCGGGTGTTCACGATCCGGGGCAGTGGCACGGTCGTGACCGGCACGCTCCCGGCGGGCACGGTGGGGATGCGCGACGAGCTGGCGGTGGCCCCGGGGGGGCGGGTGGTGCGGATCCGGGGTGTGCAGTCGCTGAAACAGTCGCGGGACCGGGTCTGCGGGGTCGCGCGGGTGGCGCTGAACCTGCGGGGTGTGGAGGTGGGATCACTGGAGCGCGGCATGGCGCTGGTCACCCCCGGTGGCTGGACACCGACCTCGCAGATCGATGTGCGGATCGGCCGCACGCCGGCGGCACCGGGCGCACAGCCCGGAGCGGAAGCCTCGCCGGACCGGGACGGGGCACCCTCGCGCGGCGGCGCCGCCGCGCCGCCGCGCGAGGTCACGGTGCACATCGGTGCCGCCCGCACCTCCGCGCGGATCAGGATGCTGGGCCCGTCGACAGCCAGGCTCACCCTGGCAGGTGCGCTGCCGCTGCATGTCGGTGATCGGCTGCTGTTGCGAATGCCGGGGGCGTTCCCGGCGGCGGGCGGGCCGGCTGCCGGTGCCCGGCGGGAGTCGTGGCCGCCGCTGGTGGGCGCGACCGTGCTCGATGTGGCGCCGCCGCCGCTGCGGGGACGTGGCGCGGCCGCTGCGGCGGGGCGGGAACTCAGCGCCTGGCCCGCGCTGCCAACGGCGGAGGACCTGCTGCGCCGTCATGGCCTGTTGCGAGCGCCGGCGGTACGGGCCATGGGGGTCACCGGCTATCCGGAGCCGGTCTGCGGGCCGTGGCTGGCTGACCCCGGGCACTGGTCGCGGCTGCGGGCACGGCTGATTGAAGTGGTGGCCGGGCACGCGCAGGCCCACCCACTGGCGGCCGGCATGCCGATCGAAGCCGCCCGGGCGGCCCTGGGCCTTCCGGAGCGGCGCGTCGTGGAAGCCCTGATCCAGCCGCCGCTGGCATTCGCCGAGGGAGTGCTGACCGCGCGCCCCACTGCCAGCCCGCGGTCCCCGGCTGCTGGAGCGCCGTCGTCCGGCCCGGCAAGGGCGCGGTCATCGGCCGACGGCGGGTCATCGGCTGGGGTGGGGTCATCGGCTGGCGCCGGACTTGTCCAGGTGGGAGCTGCGGTCCCGGGCGCTGTCGCCCCGGCGGTCCCTGGCGCTGCCGGGTCCGGTTCCGGACTCCCCGAAGGTGTCCTGACCGCTGTTCGCGCGGTGCTGGGCGACCTGGCGAAGTCGCCGTTCGTTGCGCCGGAGGCGGACCGCCTCCGGGAACTGGGCCTGGACAGCAAGGCGCTGGCTGCCGCCAGCAGGGCGCGCTTGCTGCTGCGCGTCGGCGAGGCGATCGTGCTCGCCCCCGGTGCGGACACACGCGCGGCCCAGGTGCTGGCCGGCCTGCCGCAGCCGTTCACGACCGCGCAGGCCAGGCAGGCGCTCGGGACGACCCGCCGGGTTGCCATCCCGCTGCTGGAATACCTCGACCGCGCGGGAGTCACCCGCAGGCTTCCAGACGACCGGCGGCAGCTCGCACGCCGCTGATGGGCGCCGGGGGCGGGACTGGCCGGATCGGGCGCCGGTCCCCTGCCCGTCCTGGCCCGATAGCCCGTCGGGCATCAGTGCGATCGGGGGTCTGTGCTCGGCGGCCGGGGATCAGTGGTCGCCAGCCCGGTGGTCGGCGAACCGGCCGGCGCTCCAGGCGGCTGCCTCCCGGGGCGGCTGCCCGTCTGCGATCCAGCCGGTCAGGATCTCGGCCGTGATGGGTGCCATGAGGATCCCGGTCCGGAAGTGGCCCGATGTCAGCCAGGCGTTGTCCAGTCCGGGGACCCGGTCTATCACCGGCCGGCCGTCGGGGTGCCGCGGCCGGAAGCAGAACCATTCGTAGGCCGCCCGCAGCCCGCGCAGCGGCGGGAGTGCCGCGTACAGGCCCTCCAGGATGCCCTCGATCACCTCGGCCCGCAGCTTGGGGGTCTCGTCGCCGACGTCGAAGGTCCCGCCCACCAGCAGTCGGCCGTCCTCAAGCTGGGTGGCGACCGGGGCGACCGTGCCGGGCAGCCGCATCGCGGTCGGCTCGGTCGCCAGCAGGTGGCCCTTGACCTGGCTGGCGGGCAGGTGGAGTGGGAGCCCGTCCAGCACCGGGGGCATGCCGGTCGCGAACACGACAGCGCCGGGGGAGATCTGTCCGGCGGTGGTCGTCACGGACACGATCCGTCCCGCCCGGATCGTCACCGAGACGGCTGGCGTCCCGGTGGAGATGTGCGGGACCACCGAGGCCAGCCGGACCAGCGAGCGCAGCGGATTGACCCGCGCCTGCGCCCGGATGAGGGCGCCGGCCATCGGCCGGGCCAGGCCCGGAACCAGGTTGGCGACCTGCTCGGAGTCGAGCCACTCCACGGCGGGCCGCTGGTGGGGAGCCAGGTCGTCCGGATCGGGGGCAAGGCCGAGCCAGTCCAGTTCCACCAGGCCGACGCCACCCGGCCAGGAGCGTTCCAGTTCGCCCCAGCGCTCCAGGCTGGTCCGGGCCAGGTCCACGAAGGGTTCCGGGTCGCTCCATTCGTGGATCTCGGGTGTGAGCAGACCGGCCGCGCCACCGGTCGCGCCGGCGCCCAGCCTGCCCGATTCGATGAGCAGGACCGAGCCGATTCCCGCCTGCTGGCAGGCGGCCGCGGTGGCGACGCCGACGATCCCCCCGCCCACGACCAGGATGTCCGGCCTCGGGTGGGCGAGCGTGCCCGCGCCCCTACCGAGTTCGGCGCGCTCGGCGGCAGTGAGCTGATCACGCCAGACGGCGGTCTGTGCGGCCATGATCTCATTGTCCGCGAACCGCCGGGCATGGGAGACGGTAAGCGGACCACAGATGTGGGCGTGGCCGATGATTCCTGGCCGGAAGATCGGTCAGGTTAGGCCGTAGGCTTGCTTAGGCAACGCTAACCAGCGGCACTCGCCCAGATCCGATCCCGCTTGAGGAGGTGGTCCCCGTGCTCACGGACTCCTATGGGCGGGTCGCGACAGACCTGCGGGTCTCCCTGACCGACCGGTGCAACCTGCGCTGTTCGTATTGCATGCCGCCGGAGGGACTGGACTGGCTCCCGAGCCCGGACCTGCTCACCGACGACGAGCTCGGCAGGTTGGTCCGGATCGGGGTGGAACTCCTCGGGATCACCGAGGTCCGCTACACGGGGGGAGAACCCCTGCTGCGGCGGGGACTGCCGGGCATCGTGGCCCGGACGGCCGCTCTCGCGCCCCGGCCCGAGATCTCCCTGACCACCAACGGCATCGGGCTGGCGCGACTGGCGCCGGCGCTGCGCGAGGCCGGCCTGGACCGGATCAACGTCTCGCTGGACACCCTGGATCAGGCCACATTCCGCACGCTGGCCAAGCGGGACCGCCTCGATGACGTGCTCGCCGGGCTGGCGGCGGCGGCGGACGCGGGCCTGGTGCCGATCAAGGTGAACGCTGTCCTGATGCGCGGCGTCAACGAGAAAGAGGCGGTGCCGCTGCTGCGGTACTGCCTGGAGCACGGATACCAGTTGCGGTTCATCGAGCAGATGCCGCTGGACGCCCAGCACGGCTGGCGCCGCGAGGACATGGTCACAGCCGACGAGATCCTGGACTCGCTGTGCGCGGAGTTCACGCTGGTGCCCGATGACCCGCGGGCGCGGGGGTCGGCTCCCGCCGAGACGTTCCTGGTGGACGGCGGGCCAGCGCGGGTCGGTGTGATCGGGTCGGTGACAAGGCCGTTCTGCGGTTCCTGCGACCGGGTCAGGCTCACCGCTGACGGGCAGATCCGCAACTGCCTGTTCGCGCGACAGGAGAGCAATCTGCGGGACCCGATGCGGGCCGGTGCCGCTGACGGGGAACTGGCGCGGATCTGGCAGCGGGCGGTGGCCAGCAAACTGCCCGGCCACGGCATCAATGACCCTGGGTTCCTGCAGCCCGCGCGTCCGATGTCAGCCATCGGCGGCTGAACGGCACCGTCCGCCACTGCTGCGGATGACCTGGCGGGGACTTTCGACGCGATCGTGCTCGCCGGCGGCTGGGCGCGGCGGGCCGGGGGAGTGGGCAAGCGCGCGGAACGCGTTGGCGGGCGTTCGCTGACCTGATGGGTGGGTGGGCGCCGCCGCCGAAGCTGGGGCGCGCCGGGTGCTCCTGGTCAGCCCGCCGTTGACGGTCATACCCGCGGCGAACCTGCCGTTCCCGCGCGCGGCAACCGCCGCCCTCCGGTTGCCATCTGGAATCTAACGATATATCTTTAGCTTCTAAAGAGCATCGCATCAATACGGGAGGGGCAACGATGCGCAGAGAATCCGCCTGGGAGGGCAGCGAAGAAGAAGCAGCGGCATGGAGTCATCACCGGCATCACGGCCGGCCCGGTTACGGACATGGTCCGCGTGCCCGGGCGTTCGGTGGATTCGGCCCGCCGTGGCTGGATGACCTCGGCATGGGCCAGTTGGGGGAGTGGTTCGGGGATCCACGAGCACGGCGGGCACGCCGGGCAAAGCGCGGGGATGTCCGCGCGGCGGCGCTCGCCCTGATCGCCGAGGAGCCCAGGAACGGGTACCAGATCATCCAGGAGATCAGTGAGCGCAGCGAGGGTGTCTGGCGTCCGAGCCCGGGCGCCGTCTATCCCGCGCTAGCCCAACTCGAGGACGAGGGCCTGATCGAGGCCACCGTCCAGGACAGCGGTCGCCGACAGTACCGGCTCACTGACCAGGGGCAGCAGTACGTGACCAGCCACCCCGAAGAGGTGGAAGCGCCGTGGGACGTCATGGCGCGCAGCGTCGGCAGTGACGCGGTCGAAATGCGCAGGCTGTTCCGGGACGTCGTGCTTGCGGCCGTGCAAGTGGCCAAGGTCGGCACCGACGCTCAGGTCGAGCAGGCCCGGCAAGCTCTGTCCGAGACCCGTCGGCGGCTCTACCGGATCCTGGCGGCCGACGAGGACGAAGAGTAGTGCCGCGCAGGCGGACGGTCTGCGCGCAACCGGACCAGCCGAGGGCGTGAGCAGCTGACGCTGCGCGGGGCGGGGACTGCGGGCTGACGGGGGCAGGGACTGCGGGAAGGACCCCCGCCCCGCGCCCCTCGGACCTTGGCCGGCCCGCTGCCGGGCATGGGCCGGACTAAGCTCGTTTGAGCATTGGCAGAAAGGCAGGCATGGTGGCAGCTCATGGCTCGCAGGGCACCGCGACGGTGTCTCAGGACGGGAAGTCCGACCGCTCGGGGCTGGCGGTGGAAGTGTCGGGCCTGACCAAGAAGTACGGGAACATCGAGGCGGTCCGCGGTATCGACTTCTCGGTGGCCAAGGGGGAGACCTTCGGATTCCTGGGCCCGAACGGCGCGGGAAAATCCACTACGATCAAGATCCTCTGCACCCTCGCTGCGCCCACATCCGGGTCGGCGTATGTGGCAGGCCACAACGTCATGACCGAACGGGACGCGGTCCGGCGCAACATCGGCCTGGTCTTTCAGGACACAACGCTTGACAACTACCTGACCGGCGCTCAGAACCTGCGGTTCCACGCTTCCCTCTACGGCGTGCCAGCGCACGCGGTGGAGCCCCGGATGCGTCAGGTCATGGAGATGGTCGCGCTCTGGGACCGGCGGGACAGCCTGGTGATGACCTATTCCGGTGGCATGCAGCGCCGGCTGGAGATCGCCCGGGGACTGCTGCACGCGCCGCGGGTGCTGTTCCTGGACGAGCCCACGGTCGGCCTCGACCCGCAGACCCGGGCGTCGATCTGGGAATACATCAACGAACTGAAGGGCCGCGAGGACATCACGATCTTCCTCACCACGCACTACATGGATGAGGCCGAGCACTGTGACCGGATCGCGATCATCGACCACGGCAAGATCGTGGCGATCGACACGCCGGAAGCGCTCAAGGCCAGTGTGGGCAAGGACCGGGTGCAGATCCACACAGCGGATGACGAGGCGGCGATCGCCGAGCTCGATCGCGACTTCGGGATCGAGGCCGCCATGCACGAAGGTGCGGTGACCTTCGCGGTCGCCTCGGGCGAGGAGTTTGTGCCACGGCTGTTCGCGGGGCTTTCGGTGCCGATCCGCGCGGTCAACCTGTCCAGGCCATCCCTGGACGACGTGTTCATGTCATATACGGGCAGCACCATCCGGGACGCGGAAGCGTCCGGTACCGACTCGATGCGCCAGATGGTGGCCCGGTTCCGGGGAAGGCGGTGAGTGATGGCCACTCAGATCACGCGGCCCACTGAGTCCAAGCAGGATCCGCTGGCGATCGAGATCAGGGTCGCCGTCCCGGAACGGAGCCTCAACTCCGACCTGCGGGCGATCGGCATCGTCTGGCGGCGCGAACTGATCCGGTTCCGCCGAGACCGGCTCCGGGCGGTGACCTCGCTGATCCAGCCACTGCTGTTCCTGCTGGTGCTGGGGACGGGGCTGTCATCGCTCGCGGCGGGAAGCATGCCCCATGGCCTGAGCTTCAAGAGCTTCATCTACCCCGGCGTGCTGGCCATGTCGGTGATGTTCACGGCCATCTTCTCGGCTGGGTCGATCGTCTGGGACCGGGAGTTCGGGTTTCTGCGGGAGAT